>JANMLN010000025.1:0-1545 GCA_031372565.1 Gemmatimonadota bacterium
CTTGGTGTCGGGACGAACATGGAAGCCGATGATGATGGCCCCCGACGCCTTGGCGAGCAGGATATCGCCTTCGGTGATGGCACCCACCGAGCGCTGGAAGACCTCCACCGAGACATCGGCGTTGGACAGATGCCCAAGCGCGTCGGCCAGGGCTTCTGCGGGACCGCCTTGATCGGCCTTGATGAGCAGCTTGAGCGAGCGCTTCTCACCCGCGGCGGCCTGCGTCATGAAGTCTTCGAGCGACACGACGCCCTTCGAGGTGCGACGCGACCGGGCTTCCCGGTCGAGGCGCTCACGGCGCTGCGCGATGTCACGCGCCGCCACGGAGTCCTCCACCACGATGAACTGGTCGCCGGCCTGCGGCACACCGGTCAAACCGAGCACCTGCACGGGGATGGCCGGACCGGCCGCCTTGACGGTCTTGCCGCGCTCGTCGAGCAGCGCGCGCACACGGCCCGAGAACAGGCCGCAGATGAAGTCATCGCCCACGCGGAGCGTGCCCGCCGACACGAGGACGGTTGCCACCGGGCCCTTGCCCGCATCGAGCTGCGCTTCGACGACCGATCCGGCCGCCTTGCGGTTCGGGTTGGCCTTGAGGTCGAGGATTTCAGCCTGCAGGAGCACCTGCTCGAGCAGTTCCGACACGCCGGTCCCCTTCTTGGCGGAGATCTCGGTCGCGAGCGTCTGGCCGCCGAAGTCTTCGAGGACCACGCCATGCTGCAGCAGGTCCTGCTTGACCTTGAGGGCGTTGGCCTGCGGCAGGTCGATCTTGTTGATCGCGACGACCATCGGCACGCCGGCGTTCTTGGCGTGCGAGATGGCTTCGATCGTCTGCAGCATGACCGCGTCGTCGGCCGCGACGACCAGCACCACGATGTCGGTCACCTGTGCGCCGCGGGCACGCATGGCGGTGAACGCTTCGTGACCCGGCGTGTCGAGGAACGTGATCGTCTTGCCGCCCGGAAGCGTGACGTGATACGCACCGATGTGCTGCGTGATGCCGCCGGCTTCGCCCGCCACGACACTGGCCTTCCGGATGTAGTCGAGCAGCGACGTCTTGCCATGGTCGACGTGGCCCATGATCGTGACGACCGGGGGCCGCGTCTTGAGCGACTCGGGTTCGTCGACAACCGTGTCCTCGGTCGCTGCGGCCGAATACTCCTCTTCCTTGACCGCCTGGAACCCGAACTCGCTCGCGATCATGTCGATCTGGTCGAAATCGAGTCGCTGGTTGATGGTGACCATCAACCCGAGGTTCTTGAAGGCGAAGCCCACGATCTGCGGCGCGGGCACCTTGAGGATCTGTGCCAGCTCGTTGACCGTGATGAACTCGTTGACGCGCACGGTCGTCCGCTCGCGCTCGGCGTCCGCCGCGCGCATCGCCGCCATCTCCTCGCGATCGATCGTGTCATCGCGTCGACCGCCACGTCGCGACGGCGCGCCGCGCATGTTCTGCATCGTGCGGTTGATGTTCGCCGACACCGCTTCCTGGTCGACGGCCCCGCGCTTCCCCTTCTTGCGGCGCTGCTGCATCGAGCCGGCGCC
>JANMLN010000029.1:0-10774 GCA_031372565.1 Gemmatimonadota bacterium
GACCTTGGCCTTGAAGGCGGGGGCGTGATTGCGACGGGGACGACGGGACATGGGGTGCTCCTTGGGGATAGGGCGATGTAACGCCCGGGGAGCCCTGCTGTCTACATAGCCGGCTGTTCAGAAGACCGGAGCCACTTCAGACCGTCTCGGAGGCGCGCGCTGGCCTCGGCCGCTATCTCACCTTGTACAACACCCGCCGGCCCCACTCGAGCCTCGCGGATCAGACCCCCGACCAGGCATACTTGACCTCCACCGCGCTGCGGCACGCCGCCGCAGCCTGACCGCCCCGCGCTCTACATAGCCGAACCCATCTCGCTGTCCGAAAAAGCGCGGCCACTTCTGTGAGCACGAGGTCCATGACGGGAGTAAACATACCGCCCACTCGTGCAGGACTCTTGCTATCCACATTTCACCTACGGTCCACTACCAGGTCGCCCGACTCTCGTTGTCGAAATTCGCTCGAACAATCTCGCCTGGCGAGACGGTATGCAGCCCGATGTACCCTATCGCATAGGTGGGCAGCGCGACCAAGAAACCGACCGAATCCTTCAAGACGAAGGAGTAGGTACCCGCCGGCAGCTGAAACTGGACGAACCCCACAGAGTCGGACCTCGCGCTGTCGATCGGGAGGGGAGCAGCTGGCATCTGTTCAGCATAGTAGGCGCCGCCAGCAATGCGCGTGACCGCCGACATCGGAAGCGCTGGGTAGACGTAGATGACGCGGCTCACGGGCGTAATGCCTCTGCACGTCCACTCCCACACATTGCCTACGACGCCCGACGTGATGGTCGCACGCCCCCGTTGTTCCACTGGCCGCTGCTCCGTGCCGCACCGCGCAGAGAGAAGCTCGGAGTTGCACGCCGACGTCAGGTTTACGAGCGCAACCAAGGCACCAACCGACCACCAAGCCATTGGTCTCCCGTGGCCTGAGGGGCTCGATTTCGCTCGTGGGAGTACCGACAGTGTACGGTTTCTCCTCGGAAGCATGCCAGTCACTCGCAGAACGGGTTGCACCCGCCCTCCGACGACACCGAGACGGCGAATGCGCCGCGTGCGTTCCCCTGCCAACTGGGGGAAGAGACTGTGGCACGGAGACTGAATGAGACCGCCGAAGCGGACAGCGTTCGCGTGACCGAGGGCCTACTGCCGCCTATGCCGACCCAAACGGGAGTACACATACCGCCGACCCTTGCGAGAGTTGTGCTATCCACATTGCACCTACGAGCCACTAGTCGCACGCGAAGGCATGCACGTTGCGATTGGTCGTCACGAACGCCAGCCCGCGCGCGGTGGCAAAGCCTGAAGTCCCGTACTCCACTTCGTCGTCGAAGGTACGCCCGAGCAGGCGCCCGGTTCCAAGGTCGAACTTGTTGATCGCCAGGCTATTGCCGAAGAGCGTACGACCACAGACGACCTGCTCCGAACTGAAGCTTCCCTGTACCTGCGTCCGCCAGAGCTCACGCCCCGTCTCGAGATCGAGCGCGCGTGCGGTCTCATCGCCTCCGGTGTAGTACACGCGCCCATCCAGCACCGTGGCGGGCCAACTGGTCCCGACACAGCACGGCAGCCCCTTGGTGCGCCACTGGCGTGCGCCCGTGAAGCGATCAAATGCCTGTACTCCTCCCACGCCGTAGTCCGACGCGATCAGCCAGCGATCACTGACCGTCGGCGCTCCGAGGAAGTATCCCCCCTCGGAGACTGGCAGCTCCCTTCGCCAGAGCTCACGCCCATCTGCCGTTTGGAGGGCGATCAGCAGCGCCTGCGTGAAGACCCCATCAGGCGTAAACCGGGTGCCAACGACATACGCCGTATCCCCGCTCACCTGCACTCCGGTCAGGCGAACGGCGTTGCTGTCGACGGGATAGGGGCGCGCCCAAGCGAGGGATCCGGTGGCTTCATCAAAGCGGCGTATCAGGCGACCGCTGGAGACGAAGAGCGATCCGCCCGTCGCGGTCACCGACGAGAAGTTGTCCGGCTCCGTCAACGTGGTGTTCCACAGCAGTTGTCCGTTTTGTCGATTCAACACGGCCAAACTGCTCCCGCTGGCCACGATGACGTGCGCCGCGTTCATGACGAGCTTGTCGGCATAGCTCGATGCCCAAGGCGGCGGGAGCGTGGCCGTCCACAACGCACCGCCGTCGCTCGAACGCAACGCCATCACTTGGTCCGAGCGTCGCATGACGACGAGCTGCGCGCTGTCGGCAACTGGAGTCCCGCGCCAGCCCCCCGATTCAGTCGACAACGATATCGACCACTGCGGCCGCAGACCTGGGTTCGGCTTGGTGGAGTCGTCCATGCATGCCGTCACAGGGGCGCACAGTGCGAGCGCGCCCGCGAGGAGTTGACGGGGGCTCATCCTGACCCCGGACTGAAGTGCATTGCGAATGCGTCCGTTAGATTGAGCTGAGTCCGCGGATCCACCAGCTCCGCCGCGTGCGAGCTTCCCTCTGGAATCCGAAGCAGCTGGTTGGGCTGACCTCCGGGCCATTCCTGCGACGATACCGGAATGAAGCCGTCGCTGGTTGCACCACCGGAGACGGCCCACTGCCAGAGTCGGTCCATCGCCGCAACACCCGCAACGAAGATCGTGCACGCGTAGGCGCTCACAGCCAACGGATGCCAGACGACGGCTAGAATGGAGGATACCACGGCACAGCGCACCGCCTTGCCGTAGCTGCTCCCGATGTCCCGCGCTGCCGAGCTGCCCGATCCAGGGCTCTGGAAGTCCGCGGCGATGCGAAACAACAGCCATTTGTTGGACGCATGATGGATGATCGAGGCGCCGCGAATCGGGGCGGCGCTGTTGATGCCCTGGATCATGAGGCTGGAGGGCCGAGCATCGCACGTCGCCGCGTACAGCGGACAGCGCGATAACTGAGCATAGCCTCCCGGGTAGCCGAGTGCGGCAGAAAGCGTTGTTCCGATCCCCGGCAGCACCGCGTAGGTGAAGACGCCGGCAGCCATCAGAAAGGACGGACCTCGCTCGGCGAAGAGCGCACCCCGATTGGGCGACCCGATGGTGATCGCCCCCCGCATCATGCTGCGATCGCGCTGTGCCGCCAAACGGCCAATGACGCCGCCTTGGCTGTGCCCGACGGCAACGTAACGCTTCGTTGCGCTTCCGCCGCTCTGCCGAGTCCGCGCCAGCACACTGTCTGCCTGTACACCGTAGCTTGCCAGACTGTTCGTGGAGATGCCGGTCAGGTTGCCCGTGACATGTGGCATTTGTGGAGCAACCGTGTTCCACGTGCAGGCGTTGCTCATGATCCCATGGACGAGGATCACATTGCGTTCGCCCTGCTGCTGCCTCTCCCACGTAGCTTCGCACGGAGTCGGCGTGAGATCACGCACCGGGAACGCGCTCGGCCCTCCCCCGCTCCGCCCGCAGTCGGCCGTTCGACTCTCCTTGGACGCGCTGTCCGACATGACCAGCCGCGCGACGCACGGATTGATGGTCAGGTCAGCCGTGCTCGTCGCCACGCGGCGCCCGCGTCGGCGACGCGCCCGTTCGTCGGCCTTGGCGCGGTTGAAGTGACTCCGCACCCGCCGGAGACGCGTGGTGCTGCCCGTCTGGATGCGACTGGGTCCTCGCTGTTCAACCGAGCGGGTGGACACCTCCCGCAGCCGCCAGTGATCGCCAACAACCTCGTATGTACGATCAAGCGTGACTCGCATTCCCGTTGCACTGGGCGCCACGACGGACCGTTCGCGGTGCAGGCGACCTCGCGCATCAACAAACTGCCGTTCGCCCGAGTCCGGCGGAGCGCCTCCCACCAATGGGAGGCGTACCATCATGTAGTCCCCATCGCCGGGAGGGTTAGGTCCGCCGCCACCTCCGCCACCGCTCACCAAGTGGTCAATCGGGATGTCGGCTGTGTTGCCGAGCAGGTTCATCGCGTTCGAGCTCGGCACACCGTTTTCCGTATGGTGCACCAGCGGTGCACTGAGACCGTCCAGCACGGTGTGGCTCGCATCAATGGATCGCGTGGCGTACACTTGCTCGTTGGGCGCAAACTCTGAGTCGAGCGGTCCCAACTTGTACGTGTTGATCCTGGTCCGCCCCGCCGCATCGTAGCCCGCTTCAAGGTGGAGCGAGTCACGGTCCCCGGGGATTGTGTATTCGTACACGAGATTCCCGGTGAACGGATCACGGATCAACGTGTCACTCGCCACCGTGATGGCGATGTCGAACACCGCCTCCAGCGCGATGTGCGAGTCGGACTGATCAATCTCGCCATCGCGCACCGTTGCGAGGCTCGATTGATCAACACGAACTACCCCCCTCCCGACTTTCTCGGCGTCTCCACGCTGCGGTGCACTCGCATCCACGCACGCACACAACGCGACCATCAGCAGCGCGACACCGGAAGCCCCACGGCGCCCCTTTGAGATTGCCAGCATGAGCGAACCCTCGCCTCACGTGGTGTCTGGTCTAGTCGCATCAGCGGCCGAGACCTCGGCAGTCACACCAATACTTCTTCGTATTGATGGATTAACGCAACGGTAAATCCTCTCGATACCATTGTCAAGTAACTCCACAGGCCACGATCCGAACCACCGTTCCCGTTACTCCAGCGTCGGCCAGTTCGCGGGCCATCGCTTCGAGCACGCGTTGTAACGCCCCCGACCGGGCCCACAACTGGAAGCGGCGATGACATGTCTGATGCGGCGGAGAGCGCGGCGGCAGGTCGTGCCACGGCACGCCGGTCCGCATCACCAAGACGATGCCGTTCACGACGTCGCGCGGGTCGCGCCACGGGCGTCTCTTGGAATCCTTGCAGACCTTCGGCTTGGGCAGCAGGGGCTGCAAGCGCTGCCACTGGCGTCATGACTCCGCACGTGGGGAACTGTCCAACCCACTCCCATACATTGCCTACGACGCCCGACGTGATGGTCGCACGCCCCCGTTGGTCCACTGGCCGCTGCCCCGAGGTGCCGCACCCTGCAGAAAGAAGCTCGGAGCCCTTGCACGCCGACGCCAGGTGTACGAGCACAAGAAAAGCACCAACCGACCACCAAGCGATTGGTCTCCCGTGGCCTGAGGGGCTCGATGTCGCGCGTGGGAGTACCGACAGCCTACGGTTCCTCCTCGGAAGCATGCCAGTCACTCGGGCCACTAGCAGCACCGCTGCCCGGGCCGGCTGTACTTGTCGCGCATGCGTTCGGCCAGAAAGGCATCGCGCGTGAGCCGCTCGCACGCCGGATGGTGCGCATGCATGTGCGCGAGATACTCGTCGTAGTCCGGCACGCCGATGATGCGACGCAGCACCGCGAGCGCGCGCGCGATGCTCACTTGCCCGCCTTGCTGCCGTTCGGTCCGATCGTCCGCTCGAACAGCTCGAGGATGCGCCGGTACTCGTCGGTCCAGCTCGAGGGTCGCACGAAGCCGTGATCCTCCACGGGGTAGGCCGCGAGTTCCCAGTTGATCTTGCCGAGTTCGATGAGACGCTGCGCCAGTCGCGCCGAGTCCTCGAAGTGCACGTTGACGTCGACCATGCCGTGCGCGATCAGCAGGGGATCTTCCAGCCCGTCGGCGAGGAAGATGGGCGACGAACGCCGGTAGGCGACCGAGTCGTCCTGCGGGAGGTTGAGGATCTGTCCCGTGTACGGATGGTTGTAATGCGCCCAGTCGGTCACGGGGCGGAGCGCCGCCCCGGCGCCGAACGACTTGGGTGCGGTGAACAGCGCCATCAGCGTGATGAAGCCGCCGTAACTCCCACCGTACAATCCGATCCGTTCCGGCGGCACCCGGTAGGTGGCGGTGAGCCAGCGCGACGCGTCCACCTGGTCCTGCAGGTCGCGCCCACCCATCCAGCGGTAGATGGCGGTGCGCCAGTCCCGGCCATACCCCGCGCTCGCACGATAGTCGAGATCGAGCACGACGTACCCCTTCGACGCGAGCAGGTGATTGAACATGTACTCGCGGCTGTAGCTCGACCAATACCGGTGCACGTTGTGCATGTAGCCGGCGCCATGCACGAAGATCACGGCGGCGCCGTTGGGCGTGGCGCCCACATCCTCGGGACGATAGATCCGCGCCGGCACCTTGGCGCCGTCGCTCGCCGGGATCTCGATGATGCCCGGATCCAGCCATCCGTGTGCGAGCCACTCGGCCGTGGGCGATGTCGTGAGCTGCGCGGCAGGCGCCAGCTTGCACTTGGCGAGCGGCGGACAGACGCTCTGCACGAACAGTTCGGGCGGCCGGTTGGAGGACGAGAACACGTCGGCGAACCGCGTCTCGTCGGGACTCATCACCCCCGCGTGCGAGCCGACGCCCACCGTGAGCCGTTCACGCGCGCCGCCCGCGACCGCCATGCGATACCAGTGGCGCTCGTACGGCGAGCCCTCGCTCGTGTGCATCAGGAAGAAGCGCTTGTCCGGCGTGAGCTGCACGGTGTTCACTTCGAATGCGCCGTCGGTGAGGGCGCGGCGATCGTTGCCGTCTGCGCCGACGGACCAGAGCTGCGCGTAGCCCGTGGCTTCGCTCACGAACCAGGCGCGCGTCCCGCCCGCGTACCAGCCGCCGCAGCCGCTGCACGGGCCTCCCACCCACGCGCTGTCCCGCAATTGGTCGAGCACGGCGGTGGTGCCGTTCACGTCCACGCGCGTGAGCAGACGGCGTTCGTAGTCGCGGCTCGTCGCGGTGACGAGCGCGCTCGAGCCCGTCTCGTTCCATCCGAGCGAGGTGACGAATGCCGGCGGCGTCGTGTCGCCACCCAGCACGGTGAGCCACTTCACGGTGCCGACAGGCAGCGTGATGAGTCCGACGCGCGCGACGGACTGGGCATCGCCCACCTTGGTGCGCGTGTCGATCTCTTCGGTGTAGCCCGAGCCCGTGACGTAGTTGGGCACCTGCGCCGACCGTGCGTCGCCCTGCGCGCGCGACGTCACGATGATGGCCGCGGTACCTGCTGGGCTCACGTCCAGCTGCGTGACGCGCTCACGCGATTGCAGCCAGACCGTGGCGGGGAGCAACGCCTCCACGCGCTGGCGTTCCGCCTTGCTGGTCGAATCGGCACGATCCTTGTCGCGAATCGCCTGCAGCAGCAGGCGCTGGTCCTTCTCGAGCGCCATGCGCTGGGTGGACCGCTTGTTGCTGGTGTCGGGCGCGGGGCCGGTGCGGACGTCGGTCAGTTGCACGACGCTCCCCGAACCGATGTCGATCGACCAGGCGTTCCCCTCGCGCGTGTAGTACACGCGCGCGCCATCCGCGCTCCACGCCGGGTTGCTCTCGAAGAGCAGTGTGCGCGACAGGCGACGGGCGACGCCACGCTTCGTGTCCACGAGGTAGAGGTCGCCGCGGAAGTCGACCACGCGCAGCTTCCGGTCTGGCGAGAGCGGGCCGTCGGTGATCAGCGGCCCCGCCGTGTCCATGTGCACCTCGCTCATGCGCTCGGGCGTCGCGCCAGCCCTCGCCTTCACGCGAAAGGCACCCAGTGGTTCACGCCAGTCGGCGCCGGGTGGGTTCCACTGGAAGTAGATCCACTCGCCGTCTGCGGTCCATCGCACGCGTTGCGGCTCGCGGCCGTAGAGCTCGGGACCGCGCATGATGTTGGCAACCGACAGGTCGAAGCGCGGCTGCGTTTGGGCGTCATGGGCCGCGCACGCCAGGAGCAGCGCGGCGAGGAAAATGCGAGCGAAGGTGCGTGACATCAGGATGTCCGGTTAGTCGCCGGCCGCAAAGGCCGTGCGCGGCTGGAACGGCACTTCGGAACTCACCGCGGGCTTGCCGCGGCCAAGCACCGCCCACCACTCCCACGCCGACGCGAGCAGGATCACGATCACGGAGAGGATGAAGAAGCCGGCCACGGCCGCATCCACGCGGTCATTGGCGATCACCCGCGCGGCATCGGCGGCCGTCTTGAGGCCGGCCGGCAACGTGCCCGCGTCCACCTTCGCCTGTACCATGGCGGCGTGCGACAGGAAGCCGAGCTTCGGATCGTCCGACAGCAGCTTGGTGAAGCCCGCCGTCATCGTCACGATCGTGAGCCAGCACATCGGGATGAGCGTGACGAACGCGTACTTCGCCTTCCCCATCTTGATGATGATCGTGGTCCCGACGCAGAGCGCGACGGTGGCGAGCAGCTGGTTGGCGATGCCGAACAGCGGCCACAGCGAATTGATGCCGCCGAGCGGATCGATCACTCCCTGATAGAGGAAATATCCCCACGCGCCGACGACCATCGCGCTCGTGAGCAGCACGGCCGGATACCACGAGACACGGCCGAGCGGCGCCCACACGTGCTTGAGCAGGTCCTGCAGCATGAACCGCCCCACGCGCGTGCCGGCGTCGAGCGTGGTGAGGATGAACAGCGCCTCGAACATGATCGCGAAGTGGTACCAGAGCGCCATCGCGCTGGTGCCACCCAGGGCGCGCGAGAAGAGGTGCGCCATGCCGACCGCAAGGGATGGCGCGCCACCCGTACGCGAGAGGATGCTCGTCTCACCGACGTTCTTGGCCAGCGCGTCCAGCTCGGCCGGGTTGATCGTGAACCCCCACTGCTGAATGGCCGCTGCCGCGCTCTCGGTCGTGGTGCCGAGCAGCCCCGCAGGCGCGTTGATGGCGAAGTAGGTGCCGGGCGACAGCACGCAGGCGGCGATCAGCGCCATGATCGCGACCCCCGACTCCATGAGCATCGCGCCGTAGCCGACCATGCGCGCGTCGGTCTCGCGCTCGAGCAGCTTCGGGGTCGTGCCGGACGAGACGAGCGCGTGAAAGCCCGAGATCGCGCCGCAGGCAATCGTGATGAACACGAACGGGAACAGCTTGCCGGCGAACACCGGACCGCTGCCGTCGACGAAGCGCGTCACCGCCGGCATCTCGAGCGGCGGCAGCACCACGAGAATGCCGATCGCGAGCGCCACCACCACGCCGATCTTCACGAACGCGCTCAGGTAATCACGCGGCGCGAGCAGCAACCACACGGGCAACACGGCGGCCACGAAGCCGTAGCCGATGACCATCAACGCGATGCTCGGCCCGTCGAAGGTGAAGATCGGCGCGAGGGCCGGATTCTCCGCGACCCAGCGCCCGGCGTACAGCGCGACCACCAGCAACACGAGCCCCATCGCACTCGCTTCGAGGACGCGATGCGGTCGGATCCAGCGCAGGTACACCCCCATGAACAGCGCGATGGGAATCGTCAGGCCGATCGTGACGATCCCCCACGGACTCGCCTTGAGCGCGTTGACGACCACCAGCGCCAGCACCGCGATCAGGATCACCATGATGCCGATCACGGCCACGAGCGCCGTGTAGCCGGCCACCGTGCCGATCTCCTCCTTCGCCATGGCGCCGAGCGTCTTGCCGTCGCGCCGCAGCGACGAGCAGAGAATCACGCAGTCCTGCACGGCGCCGCCCAGCGCCACGCCGATGATGATCCAGAGCGCACCCGGCAGGTAGCCGAATTGGGCCGCGAGGGTCGGGCCGACCAGTGGGCCCGGGCCCGCGATCGCGGCAAAGTGGTGGCCAAAGACGATCCACCGGTTCGTCGGCACGTAGTCGCGCCCATCGTTGAGCCGTTCGGCGGGGGTCGCACGGTTGGCGTCCAGCGCGAAGATCTTGGTCGCGATGATCTTCGAATAGAAGCGATAGGCCACCGCGTACGAACACATGGCGGCAACCAGGAGCCAGGCGGCGTTGATCGGTTCGCCGCGCCTGAGGGCGACCACCCCCAGCGCGCCGGCGCCCACGAGCGCGATGATGGTCCAGGTCAGGATCGAGCGGATGCGGGCCATGCGGGTCCGGAAGCCGGGGAAGAGGATCGCGCGCGGGAAAGCTGCTGCGCGTCGCCCACCGAGGTCAACCAACGGGGTGCTCGTCGACGCCCCGCTCCGTCTGACAGGGTGCTGAAAAACTGGTTGAATCTCAGTTGGCGTCCGACGCGTGGGCGCGCATCATGGCGCGACTCTCACCGCGAGTGCGCCGATGCGTGGTTCCGACGAGCGACAGGACGTCCTCTTCAGCTACCGATCGGAAGAACCGGAACACTTCTAGTGAACGTTGACAACTCGCGCACCGATGCTCGCGAGGCAGCGGACCGGGGCCCAGACTCCACCGACCCCGATTGAATTTCCTATCGCGAATTCCGCTTCAGCCCCGCCAGCTTCGCCCGCTTCATCGGCGACTTCCGGAACGCCGCGCTGAACGCGTCCTGATCGAGCGCCAGGATGTCCGTCGCCAGCGTCACCGCGTCCTTCCCCGCAATGAACTCCCGCGCCCGGAACGGTGAATCGTCTACGAACTCCGTCCAGAACCTCACGTTCCACGGATACGCGATCTGGGAGATGTGTCGGTATAACCGTTTTGAGATTCCGCTCGGCACAGGCAACCGAACCAGAGCCATTGCGCCACCGTCTCACGCGTGATACGATCGGGTATGGATAACATCTCCGTTCGTGAACTCCGCAACAACGGCGGCCGCGTCCTGCAGCGTGTCGCTGGCGGCGAGACGCTGACGGTCACGATGGATGGTCACCCCATCGCGGAACTCCGCCCGATTCCGGGGCAGGGGCTCACCGCGGCCACGTTGCTGCAGCGGTGGCGCCGCTTGCCGCCTGTCGACGCGCAGCAGCTTCGGGCCGACCTGGATCGCGTGCTGGATGCGTCGCCGTGGTCCGTCGGGTGAGGCATGCCCGGGGCATCCTCGACACGAGCACGGTCATCATGCTCGGTCGACTGGACGATCCCGCGGTGCTCCCCGATGAACCGTTGATCACGGCGATCACGCTCGCCGAGCTCACCGTCGGGCCCTTGGTCGCCACATCGGATCAG
>JANMLN010000033.1:0-8893 GCA_031372565.1 Gemmatimonadota bacterium
GGCCACGTCGAGCAGGCTGCGCGCGGCACCGAGCGTGGCCAGCGCGCACGCCAGCCATGCGGCGCCCGGGAGCGACAACGAGAGCGCCAGCATCGTGCATGCCACCGCGCCGCCCCACGCGGCCACGCGGCGCGCCCCCCAGCGCGCCACCACGCGCCCGGCCTGCGTGAGCGACAGCAAGCTGCCAACGGTCGTTGCGGCCAGCAGCGCCGCGACGCCGCGGTCATCGAGCGCGAAGACCGCCTTGGCGCTCGGGATGTGAACCCCCCACACCCCGCCGATCATGCCCAGCGCCAGGAAGTTGATGCGCGCCGCCCACACGGCGCGCGCGCGTTGTGTCTGATCGGTCATCGGGAGGGGGCGCTGCCTCTCATGGTCGCCAGACGTTCACGCCTGACGGTCCGGCCGCTCGGGGCACCGCGGCCGACACACGATGGAGCCACCACATCGCGATGAGCCCCAGCAGGTACACCTGCGCAAACGCGAACATCGCGTTGCCGTAGCCGCCGAACCAGACGACGAGCGCGCCGACAAAGAACACCGCGAGCGCCGTGAAGACGCGGCCCGCATGAAAGCACAGCGCGGTGGCCGTGCCCGCCAGTGCCGCGGGAAAGAGTTCCGGCACGAAGGCGTTGAGCACCCCCTGACTCACGCCGAAGCAGAGGCCGAGCGCGAAGACGCCTGCCTGCTGGTGCCACGAGAAGCCGTCGCTGACGCGAAAGAGCAGGAACGACAGGCCGAAACAGAGCACGAAACACGCGGCCTGCACCCGTTGCCGACCGAAGCGGTTGGCGGAGAAGCCGGACACCAAGCCACCGATCAGGCCGCCGACGCCGAGGAGAATCACCGCCGAGGCGCGGAGCGACTGCGCCGCGCTCGTACTGGCCTCGACGGCGCCGCGCGACGCACCGGCGCCCGACAGCTGGCTGTCCACCCACGTGGGCAGCCAGGCGAAGGTCGCCCAGAGCCCGATCAGCATCGTGCCGTAGATGAGCACGCCACCCGTGACTTCGCGCCAGTAGTCGCCCAGCCGCTCGGGGCTGCGAACCGACGCAGTCGCGCCTGAGCGCACGGATCGCCACGCGGCCGAGTCCTGCACGACAAACCACGCCGGCAGCGCCAACACGGCGGGGATGGCGCCAGCGCCAAGCGCCTCGCGCCACGACGGCACCTGCGCCACCAGCAGACCACTCGCGATGATGCCGACCGGATACGCGACCGACAGCACGCCGAGCGCCACGGCGCGCGACGCGGCGGGCCATGCCTCGGTGAGAATCACGGCGGTCACCACGAGTGCCGTACCGACGCCCACCCCGACCCCGATGCGCGAGACCGCGAGCCACTCCCACGACGTGGCAGCCGCGCCCACTCCGCTGCTCACGCCATAGCACAGCACGGCGAGGGCGAACACGGCGCGCCGACCCAGGTGGTCGGCCAGCGCACTCAGCCCCATCCCGCCCACGGCGCTGCCAATGAGGAACGCGAAATTGATGAACGCACCGATGCGCCCGAGCTCTCCCTCGGTGCCGTTGGGCGCAAAGGTGCGAAGAATGTCCGGCAGGTACGCCGACGAGAGCGTCGAGTTGAGTGCACCGAAGGCGACGCCCGCGAAGCAGAGCGCGAAGACGAGCCATGGGACCCGGGCGACGGACGAGATGGCGCCGGCCGTGCTCACGGGAAGTCCACCGCCCCTGCCGCCGGGGTGGTCGCTCTACCGTCGTGGATCATGGGGTTGTCGAGCCGCCTCGGGATGGGGGATGCACGCGGAGCCGGGGAGTATACGGCGTGGGATGCCTACGGTGCCGTCACCACGACCGGCGCAGAATTTGACGACTGGCCACGGCCGAAGATCACCGTGCTGCAGTTCAACGTGGACAACAACTACAACTCCGTGGGTCTCAATCACTCGGCGAGTGGGCTGGGTGCGGGCACGTCGCGCGTGACCACCCTGTTTACCTCCGATCCGTACCTGACCGTCGGCTCGAACCAGACGAGCTTCCTGCTCACGCTGGCGCATACGCTCACGTTCGGAGCGGGCGATTGCGATCTGGGGTGCGACATCTCGTTGAGCGGGCAACTGCAGACGAGCGTCGAGACGGTGCGTGCGGCGTCGGCGACCTCGGATTTCGGCAACACCGCGCACTTCGGCCTCAGCACGACCGGCAGCGTGACGCTCGATCCCGGCGCGGTGTTCCTCTCCGACGCGCCACAGTCCACGGTTCCCGAGCCAGCGACGGTCTTCCTGACCGCCCTCGGCTTGGCGGGGGTCCTGACCGTGAGGCGCCGGGCGTCGCGCTAGTCGCGGCGCGTTGGTCGGATCAGGGCACATGGTCATCCGGCCGCGCTCGGCTTCCGACTTCGGATCGACAGCATTCTCGAGCATCGTGGGATCAGCTATCGGGAGCGCGCAGACAGCACCGGCGGCCGCCATGCGGTGGTCCTCGAGAACGAGTGTGACCGAAGACCTGTAGAGCAATCCAGGACCCGCGTCCGGCGCGCGTGTCCTCTGCATCGACTGCTCCAATCGCGTGCCGCTCCGCGAAAGCTCCGTCCGCGCTCACCTCGGGTCCGGCGTACCTGATGCTCCTGTGCGCGTTTCCTCAGCTGAGGCGCATTGGCGGCGTGACGCTGGTTGCAGCTGCGAGGCCCACGAAGGCTGGCGCAGACGAACGGCAAAGCCGAGCGCTTCATCGTGGCGATGCTGCGTCGCTGCGCCTGCACGCGGCCGCACCGCACTTCGCGCCATCGCAACGCGGCGCTGCCCGACGTCCTACATTGCTACAACGTCGAACGTCCGCACCAGTCGCTCGGCCGCATTCCCTCGCTGCTCCGCTTCCTCATGCAGCGTGAACAACGTCCGTAGAACCGACGGCTAGCGTAGGAGCCAAGCGTGGAGCCTGTGAAGGCGTCGTTTCTCGCGCGCCCGGAGTTCAAGGCGAATCCGTATCCGTTCTACGCGCGCATGCGGGAGCAAGCGCCGGTGGTCCGGCTGTCGATTGCGCTCCCAGGACAGTTCTGGCTCATCACGCGCCACGACGACATCGTCGCCATGCTCAAGGACGAACGGATATCTCGCGAACTGCTCGAGAAGCTGTCGTGGCTTCCGCCCTTCGTGCGGCCAGTCTTCGACAACATGCTGGGCCGCGAGCCGCCCGACCACGGCCGCTTGCGCACGCTCGTCAGCAAGGCCTTCACCCCGCGGCGGATCGACGCGCTCGGTGGCCAGGTCGAACGCGTCTGCGAGGACCTGCTCTCGGCCCAGCCCTCCGGTCGCCCCTTCGACCTCGTCGCGGACTACGCCCTGCCGCTGCCGCTGACCGTCATCGGCGAGCTCCTGGGCGTCCCGCCTGAAGACCGCCGACGCTTTCACCGCCTGGTCCAGGGAAGCCTTCCGCTGGGAGCATCTTGGGGAAGTCTCCTCGAGATCCCGCGCGCGCTTCCGTATTTCTGGCAGCTCATGCGCTACTTCCGTGGCCTGTTCGCCGAGCGTCGGCTGCGTCCGCGCGAGGACCTGTTCTCGGCCCTGGTGCAGGCCGAAGAGGCCGGCGACCGACTCAACGCGAACGAACTGCTCGGCACCGCCACGCTGCTCGTCGCCGCGGGGTACGAAACGACGGTGCACCTGGTCGCGTCCGGCGCCCTGGCCCTTCTCCAGCATCCCGACGAGCGCGCGCGATTCGAGGAGGGGCGCGGCATTGTCGACAGCGCGATCGAAGAGCTGCTCCGCTACACGACTCCTGTCGAGATGACGACGCCCCGGATCACCCTGGAGGACATCACGTACGCCTCGGTGACGATTCCGAAGGGCGCGCTCGTGTCGGGGGTGCTGGGATCGGCGAACCGCGACGAATCGCAGTTCGTGGAGCCCGACCGCCTCGACCTCGGCCGCCAGCCCAACAAGCACGTCGCGTTCGGCGTTGGCCACCACTTCTGTCTCGGCGCGAGCCTCGCCCGGCTCGAAGCGCGCATCGCGCTGACGACGCTCTTCCGCCAGCGACCCGCGCTGCGGTTGGCTCAACCGGCGGAGTCCCTCCGCTGGCGCAAGTCACTCTCGCTGCGCGCGTTGACCGCACTGCCCGTCATGTCCTAGCGACGCTGGCTGCGCACAGCAGCGATGTCCTTCCGACGTTCGGTGGTCCAGCTTCTGGTACGGCGCAACAGTGCCGACTTCGGCCCAGCGCAGTGCGCACGCGCGCGCGTTACTGCTTCGCCTTGATCGTCAGGTTGTTGACGACGGAGAAGCCTGGCGCCTTGTCCCTCGCAACTTCGCCGGCCAGCTTCTTCATCGCTGCGGTCGGCACCGTGCCCTTGAGTACGACCGTCTTCGTGTCCTTGTTCGTGTCGACGTCGATGTCCCCAGCATCGACGCGGGTGTCCGCGACCAGAGCGGTCTTGATCTGGGCCGTTTCCATCGCCGCATCGACGCTCTTGCCTGCGTTCGACATGGCTTCACCCGTCTTGTCGGCCGCGGTTGCCGCCGCCTCACTCGTCTTCTCGGCGGCGATCTTGGCGTCCTGCTTCGCACCGTCGGCCGTGTTGCCGCAGGCTGCCACAAACGACACGGCGGCGGCCGCGACCAGCATCATGGATCGTGTCATGGGATCTGAACTCCTTGGGCAACTCGAGGGCTGCTTGCGGTGGTGCATGAACTTCACTGCGAGAGCGCATGGTGTTTGGTGCCACGTCGGAGAAGCGGCATGACACCGATCTGCACTCAGTAGAACTGGAGTATGCCGGAACGAGTTCGGCGTCACCATGACACGTTCGGGGGGGGCTGGACCGGGTAACCCGATCGCACGCGAATCCTCGTACG
Source organism: Gemmatimonadota bacterium (assembly GCA_031372565.1). Classification (GTDB taxonomy): domain Bacteria; phylum Gemmatimonadota; class Gemmatimonadetes; order Gemmatimonadales; family Gemmatimonadaceae; genus JACPPC01. The sequence continues at coordinate 4,814 of JANMLN010000033.1, forward strand.
CCATTTCGCCACGCGTGCGCGCACGACACATGCTTCGCCTCACGCCGACTGCGCGTCCGACTCCGGCCGGTGTCTTCGCGGCGCGCGGGTTCGGGCGCATGGTTCCAACGGTGCGTGCGGGTGTCTTGCATGACGGATGAAGGGCTCCGTGTTCGTCCGTGCACCAAGTTTTGACGTCGGGGCGTGGCACGGTCCGTTGACAGTGCGTACGCCGCGCCCCACCATTGGCGGAACATGCTCTCCCTCCGCAACTTGAGCCGCGCAACGATCCTCGTGCTCGCGCTGGCCTCCGTCGCCGCGCGGGCCGGGGCCCAGTGCCCCGACGGCGCGCCGCCGCCCTGCAGTCGGCCGGCGGCCGCGCCAGCCATGAGCGTGGCGGTGCTCACCTTCCAGAGCCGCTCCCGCGACGCCAACGACGTCTATCTGGCAGAGGGGCTCGCCGACGACATCGCCTCGCGCGTCGGCCAACGCGAGGAGGCGGCGACCGTGATTCGCTCGATGGGTGATGCCGCCGACTCGTGGTACTACCTTCGGTCCCCGGCCTACGACGCCTTGCGCGGGATTCCGGAGTTCGACAGCTACGTCGAACGGGCACGGGCTCGAGCGCTGTGGACCGCGAAGCCGTCGCGATGAGCCACGCCAGCGCCCGCCGGTTCCGCGGTGCCGAGGCCGTGCTCGTTCTGGCTCTCGCGACGGCGGTCAGCGGCTGCTCCGCTCGCGCCCAACAGGTCGCGGACACCGCATTCGCCCCCGTGATCGCGTCGCCGGCCTTCCCACCCGGCAGCGAACCGCTCGTCCTGCTGGACGAAGCCCATCACAACTTCCACACCGTCGCTGGACGGTATGCGCCGTTCGTGCGGGTGCTTCGCCGCGACGGCTTCCGCGTCGAGCCCAACCGCGCATCGCTGAGCGCCGAGGCGCTGCGCAACGCCAACGTGCTGGTGATCGCCAACGCCCTGCCCGACACCGGTGAGTGGGTGCTTCCCACTCGGCCCGCGTTCACGCCGGCGGAGCTCAGTGCCGTCGAGGCCTGGGTGCGCGGCGGGGGCTCGCTGTTCCTGATCGCGGACCACATGCCCTTTCCCGGCGCGGCGGCACCCCTCGCCGCAGCCCTCGGCATCGAGTTCTACAACGGCTTCGCCATGCAATCGAGTGCGGTGGACCGACCGCTGACCTTCCGCAGGACGGACCAGTCGCTGGGTTCGGACGTCATCACCGACGGCCGCGGCGCATCCGAACACGTGGACTCGGTGGTGACGTTCACCGGCCAGGGCTTCCGTGCCAATCGCCCGGTCCGCGCGCTGCTGACGTTGGATTCGACGGTGACGCTCTACCTGCCCGAGCGCGCTTGGGCTTTTACCGCAGCGACGCCGCGCCAAAGCGCCGCCGGCCTCCTGCAAGGTGCCGCCTTCCGCCACGGCCGCGGCCGCGTCGCCGTGTTCGGTGAGGCGGGACTGTTCTCGGCACAGCTTCAGGGCCCTCAGCGCCGCGCGATGGGGATGAACGCGCCCTATGCACCGCAGAACGTGCAGTTCCTGCTCAATGTGATGCACTGGCTCGTCGGTATCCTCGAGCCGGACGCGCCGGCCGCTCGGTAAGGAGGTTCCCGGGCACGGCGGCGTTGAGCGAGTCGAGGGGAACTTCGAGCGTCGGCACGGTGGAAGCTGGGCCGGCGCCAGGCCGACCATTCTCTATCGCGGTGGACGGTCATGCGCAGTGTTCATGCACTTCTGTTTGCGGTCGCGTTCGCACACACCCAGCCTGTGCTTTCCCAGACGCACACTGGCGTCGCGGGGTGTTACAGGTTCTCGAATGCACCATTCATCTGGTCCGTCTACGACAACGTCACGATGACGTCGTTCAGCGCCCAATCCAGTCTTGTCGAGCTTGTCGCGGCCGAAGCACCTCTGGAGACGCCTTCGACCGGCCGCTGGATGCTGCGGGTGCCCGGGCTCGTTGACTCGTCGGCCGCCTCCAGCTGGTACCGGTACAGCCACTGGCGAAGCTCCGCACGCGACTCGATCGCCATCAGCTGGTGGAACGGACTCTTCGGAAATTCGCTGAGACTGAGAGTCTTCGGTGACAGCTTGGTGGGTGACTCTGTTTTCGACTCCGACAATGGACCATCGAGTTCCGCACCGCGTACTGTTCGCGCGTGGCGCGTCGACTGCCCCCGGATACTCCGCTGAGCAAAGGCCGCCTCACGGTGGAGCGCTGGCTCCGGTGAGCGACCGCCGGGTATCCGATCACCGCACCTGCGGTCGCCGCAGATCAGCAATCGGCGCTCCCGAGCACGGCGGCCATCGGCGACGCCAGACAACGCGCTCGGAGCTGCCGTCACACGCGTGTGAGGACGCTCCCGACCGGCGCGTCGCGGACCGATGAACCAGCTCCTGTCGCACAGCGACTGATGCACGCACGCGGGAGTGGCGCACTATCTTGGTCGACACCCCGACAATCGAGACGCCATGATGCGACCCCTGCCCCGTCGATCCCTTTCGCTCGCTGCCGTCCTCGCGGCGGCGTTGATCCCGCTCGGTCAATCGGCCGCGCAGGCGCCGAGCTCCGGCGCCGCAACGCCCAGAGGGCGCTCCACCGACCCAACGCCCGCGCTCGACGCGACGCACCTCGACAGCGTCTTCAAGCCCGTGAAGTGGCGCTCCATCGGGCCGTTCCGCGGCGGACGCTCGGTGGCTGCCACCGGCGTCGTGGGCGACCCGAAGACGTACTACCAGGGCACCACCGGTGGCGGCGTGTGGAAGACCGACAACATGGGGATCACCTGGCGGAACATCTCCGACGGCTACTTCAAGACGGGCACCGTGGGTGCCGTCACGGTCGCGGAGTCCGATCCGAACGTGGTGTACGTCGGGATGGGCGAGCACGCGATCCGCGGGGTCATGACCAGCTCGGGTGACGGCGTCTATCGCTCCACCGACGCGGGCCGAAGCTGGAAGAAGATCGGCCTCGACGAGACTCGGCACATCTCGCGCATGATCGTGGATCCGCGGAACCCCGACGTGGTGTTCGTCGCGGCGCAGGGGACGCTCTCCGCACCGTCCAAGCAGCGCGGCGTCTTCAAGTCCACCGACGGCGGCGTCACGTGGAAGAACACCCTCTTCGTGGACGAGCGGACCGGTGCCGCCGAGCTGTCGATGGATGCGCACAACCCGCGCATCCTGTACGCCGCGATGTGGGAGCACGGCCGGCGCCCGTGGCAAGTCATCAGTGGCGGCCCGGGGAGCGGCCTCTACAAGTCCACCGACGGCGGGGAGACCTGGGAGAAGATGACCAAGGGCTTGCCCGACAAGATGGGGAAGATGGCGATCGCCGTGAGCCGGTCGAATCCGGACAAGGTGTATGCGCTGATCGAGAGCGACTCCTACAGCGCGGCGCGGGGACTCTACATGTCCGCCGACGCCGGCAAGAGCTGGAGCCAGGTGACCAACGAGGCGCGGTTGTTGCAGCGTGCCTGGTACTACATCGAGCTGTTCATCGACCCCAAGGACGAGAACCGGCTGTACGTGCTGAGCGCCCCGGCCCTGCGCTCCAATGACGCGGGGAAGACGTGGGAGGAGATCCCGACCCAGCACGGCGACACGCACAACCTGTGGATCAACCCGGACAACCCGGACAACTTCATCCTCTCCGACGACGGCGGGTCCGCGATCACCTTCGACCGCGGCAAGAGCTGGAGCACGCTGGGCAACCAGCCCACCGGCCAGTTCTACCGGGTCAACGTGGACAACCAGTTCCCCTATCGCATCTACGCGGCGCAGCAGGACAACACGTCGGTGATGATCGCGAGCCGGGATCTCGCCGGCGGTGGCATCGGCACCTCGAGCTGGAGCGCGTCGGCGGGCGGCGAGAGCGCGTTTCTCGCCTTCAACCCCGACGACCCGCGGTACGTGCTGGGCGGCAGCTACGCGGGCACGATCGACGTGCTGGACACCAAGGCGCGCGTGAGCACGAGCATCATGGCGGCGCCGATCCAGTACCAGAGCATGGACGCGAAGGACATGAAGTACCGCTACAACTGGAACGCGCCGATCATCTGGAGCAAGCACGAGCCGGGCACCT
>JANMLN010000055.1:0-68399 GCA_031372565.1 Gemmatimonadota bacterium
TGCCGTCGTCGTGAGAGAAGCGAAGGGTGTCTCTCCGGTCGTCCTGAGCGAAGCGAAGGACCTGCTTTTTGGTTCGTCCGAACGCAACTCCTTCGCTTCGCTCAGGATGACACTAGGCCGAGAACGACGACCCGCAGCCGCAGCCGCCGGTCGCGCTCGGATTCTTGAATGTGAATCCGGACCCCTGCATCGAGGTCACGTAGTCGATCTGGATGCCACCGATGTACTGCGCCGAGAACGGATCGACGAGCACCTTGAACCCGGGCTGCTCGATCACCATGTCGTCGTCAGCTGCGGCGTCTTCGATGAGCAGGCTGTACTTGAAGCCCGAACAACCACCGGGCTGCACGGAGACGCGCAATCCACCCTTCTCGGGCAGGACATTCTCGGCGGCCATGAACTTCATGACTTCAGTGCAAGCGGCCGGGCTCATCGAAAGGATGACCTCGGGCTGGTTCATCGTGCTCATAGTGTGTTTTCTCCGTAACCGGGTTCTGGGCTGTACGACCCGAGGGACTACTTGCAATATGGGCACCCGACCGTCGCACTTCAAGCCGTGCTGGAGATAACTTGTGACAGCCACACGACTTGAACACGGTTCGGGTCTCAACCTCAGACACCACATGCACATCCGAGTTCCCCTCATGCGGGCCGCCGTTCTCCTCACAGCCGCCGTCCTCGTTGCGCCGGTGCCCGCGTGGGCACAGCGCGCCACGGTTCGGCCGGGCATCTCGGTCCTCATGAGCGATTCGCTGCACCTGATTCGGGGCAAGCGGGTGGCGCTGCTGACGAACCAGAGCGGCATTGACGAACGAGGCGTGTCGGACATCGATCGGTTGGTCGATGCGACGGCGAAGGCGGCGGGGGTGCAGTTGGTGGCGCTCTTCGCCCCGGAGCACGGGATCCGGGGCACGGAGGACCGCACCAACCTCGCTTCCGAGATGGACGCCAAGACTGGTGTCGTCATCCACTCGCTGTATGGGCGCACCACCACCGCGCCGCCCGATTCGACGCTGCGGGGCGTCGACGTGCTGCTCATCGACCTGCAGGATCTCGGGGCCCGCCCCTGGACCTATCCCGCCTCGATGCTGTACACGCTGCGCGCCGCGTCGCGGAACCGGATTCCTGTCCTGCTGCTCGACCGGCCAAATCCGATCGGTGGCATGATCGTGGAGGGACCCATGGTCGACTCGGCGCTGACCAACGCCGAGGACGACACCCCGCAGCGACACGCGCAGCCGACGTCGATTTTTCCCATCCCGCTGCGTCATGGGCTGACGCTCGGCGAGCAGGCGCGCTTCTACAACGCGGCGCTGGGCCTCGGAGCACAGCTGACGGTGATTCCCGCGAGTGGATGGACGCGCGAACGGTGGTTCGACGCAACGGGCCTGCCGTGGGTGCGTCCGAGTCCCAACATGCCGTCGATCACGAGCGCGGCGTTCTACGCGGGGATGGTGATTCTCGAGCCGACGAACCTCTCGGTGGGGCGGGGGACGGACTCGTCCTTTCAGCACTTCGGCGCGCCGTGGTTGAACGCCAATGCGGTGCTGGCGCGCCTGACGGCGATGGGCCTCCCCGGGGTCACCTTTCGCGAAATGTCGTTCACGCCGCTCAAGCCCGGCGACAGCAAGTACGGCGGGCGCCGCTGCGAGGGAATCGGCATGCGCATCACCGACCGCCGCGCTTTTCGCTCGACGCTCACGGCGGCCGCCATCATCTGGGCGGTAAGCCGCGAGCATCCGAAGCAGCTGACCGTGCAGGCCGTCGGGTTCGACCGGACGTTTGGCGGTCCGGGGCTCCGCGACGCACTGCTGGCGGGTGACCTCCCCGGTGAGGTGCTGGCCCGGCACGATGCGCGGGTGGCGGCGTTTCAGGGCCGCGTCGCGCCTTTCTTGTTGTATCGCTAGAACTTGAGCGGCTCCGGGTGGTAATTTATCCGGCTGGCCGCTCACGCTCGAACGCCGCGCCCGCCGGCGAACGTCCTCCATCCGAACGTCCGACGTGCTCAACGCCCTCTGGCTCTGGATTCAGCGCTCCTATCTGCGGCTGATCGACCCGGTCGCTGACTGGCTCGTGGCGCGAAATGTGGCGCCCAACACCATCACGCTCTTCGGGACCGGCTGTTCGGTTGTCGGCGGCATCATCTATGCCACCGGTCACATCAGCACGGCGGGGCTCTGGCTGGGCATCACGGCGCTCTTCGACGTGATTGACGGCATGGTGGCGCGCCGATCGGGGAAGTCCTCGACATTCGGCGCCTTCTTCGATTCGACGCTGGACCGTGTGGCCGACGGCGCGGTGATGGGCGGACTCGCCGTGTTCTACGCGAGCAGCGCGCGCCACCACTCGATCACCATGGTGATTGTCTGCATCGTGGCGATTCTCGGCGCCTTTCTGACCTCGTACACGCGAGCGCGTGCCGAGTCATTGGGCATCGACGCCAAGGTGGGCATGTTGCAGCGGCCCGAGCGCGTCACGCTGTTGGCGGCGCCGCAAGGGATCTTCGGGCTCGCGCTCGACGGATGGGTGCTGCTGGCCATCGTCTGGCTGCTCGCGATCACGAGCTGGATCACGGTGTGGCAGCGCATGGCGTATGTGGCGCGGGTGACCGCGGCCGCGGACGCAACGGAACCGGGGCATTCCGCCCTCAAGCCGATGGACACGACCGTCGCAGAAGTCGCCGGTTCCAACCGGGAGGAACGCGCATGACGCCGACGTCGCCAGGCACGATCGCACCCGCCGAGGGCAAGCTCGGTGTGCTCATCCCGGGGCTGGGCGCGGTGGCCACCACCTTCATCGCCGGGGTCGAGGCGGTGCGACGCGGGCACGGAACGCCGATCGGCTCCCTCACGCAGATGGCGACCATTCGTCTGGGCCGCCGCAGCGAGAAGCGCTCGCCGTACATTCGCGATTTCGTGCCGCTGGCCACGCTCGATGACCTGGTGTTCGGGGCGTGGGACCCGATTCCCGACGATGCGATGACGGCCGCGCGCCATGCCGGCGTGCTCGATCCACGTGACCTGGATCCGATTGCCGACTTCTTGTCGGGCATCAAGCCGATGCCGGCGGTGTTCGACCCGACGTACGTGACGCGCATTCACGGCACGAACGTGAAGACGGGAACCAGCAAGCGCGACCTCGCGGACCAGCTGCGTGCCGATATCCGGGCGTTCAAGGCGCAGCACGGCCTGTCGCGGTGCGTCATGGTCTGGTGTGGATCGACGGAGACCTTCCTCAAGCCGGGTCCGGTGCACGCATCGGTCGAGGCGTTCGAGGCGGGCATGGAGCGCAGCGACCCGACGATCGCGCCGAGCATGTTGTACGCGTGGGCGGCGCTGATGGAGGGCGTTCCGTTTGCCAATGGCGCGCCGAACCTCACCGTCGACCTTCCGTGCATGCTCGAGCTGGCACAGCGCAACGGCGTGCCGATCTCGGGCAAGGACTTCAAGACCGGTCAGACGTGGATGAAGACCGTCATCGCGCCGGGGCTCAAGGCGCGCATGCTCGGTCTCGAAGGATGGTATTCGACGAACATCCTCGGCAACCGCGACGGCGAAGTCCTCGATGATCCGCAGTCGTTCAAGACGAAGGAAGAGTCGAAGCTGTCGGTGCTGCACACGATCCTGCAGCCGGAGCTCTATCCCGAGTTGTACAAGGATTTCTCGCATGTGGTGCGGATCAACTACTACCCGCCACGTGGCGACAACAAGGAAGGGTGGGACAGCATCGACATCAAGGGCTGGCTCGGCTATCCCATGCAGATCAAGGTGAACTTCCTCTGCCGCGACTCGATTCTGGCCGCGCCGATCGTGCTCGATCTCGCGCTCTTCTCGGACTTCGCCCAGCGCGCCGGGCTCTCGGGCATGCAGGAGTGGCTGTCGTTCTATTACAAGAGCCCGATGGCGCAGGCCGGTCTCCTGCCCGAGCACGATCTCTTCATCCAGCAGACCAAGCTGAAGAACACGCTCCGGCTCCTCATGGGCGAGGAGCAGGTCACCCACGTCGGACTGGAGGATGGCGGATGAGAGTCGTCCAGATCGCGGCGCAGCCCCTGCGTATGTCTGTCGTGCTGAGCGCAGCGAAGCACCTGCGCATGTCTGTCGTGCTGAGCGCAGCGAAGCACCTGCTTCTGCCGTTCCGTCGCTCAGCTCTGCTCCTCGCTCTCGTCGCGCTGACCGCCGTCGCCGCCTGCAAGCCCACCGGCGACACGGACAAGAGCGACATTCGCGACTGGACCAAGGATCTGTCGTTCCGCATCTCCACCGAACCCAAGCCGCCCAAGGCGCGCGAGGACATCGTCTACAAGGTGGTCGTGCGCGACAAGGAAACCGGCAACCCGATCGAGGGGGGCGAGGGTCGCATCTTCGCCACGAGCCGCGATGGCGCGAACACCTGGGACGCGCTGATCGCCGGACCGGAGCCGGGCACGTATTACGGCAAGCTGCGTTACATCACCTCCGGCGACTGGGCGATCGCCATCCAGTTCCGTCGTGACTCGTTGCAGGCGCTGCAGCGCATCGACTGGATGCAGGGCGTCCGCCAATCCACGTCCGCCTTCTGACGATGAAGCATTTCCATCGAACGACACTGCCGCCCGACGCCGCGCTCGCGATTGCCGACGCGTTCTTTCCCACGATCGGACTGAGCACGACCGCCACGGCCGCGCGAAGCCGCACCTTCACCGGCGAGATCGGGACGCTGACGCTCACGGTGCGCATGGAAGGTGGGCACTACACCTTTCTCGAAGCGCACACGGACCAGATGGGTGAGAGCCGGCTCGACCGCAACGTCAAGAAGTACTTCGTGCAGGTGCACCGGGCGGCCGATCCGCGGCACCAGATCGAGGCGGCGTACTGATGGCCACGCGTACGCCATCGGCCCGCACGCGTCCGGGCGGGGCCGACCTCGGTCCGCACGCCAGCGCGCTCTCGCGCGAGGAACGGCTCGAGCTCTACTACTGGATGCGGTTCACGCGGTCGCTCGAAGAGCGGCTGGTGAACCTGTATCGGCAGACCAAGGTGGTCGGCGGCCTCTTCCGCTCGCTCGGACAGGAGGCCGATGCGGTCGGCTCCGCGTTTGCGCTCGAGCCGGGCGACATCCTGTCGCCGCTGATCCGGAACCTGGGGTCGATGCTCGTGAAGGGCGCGACGCCGGTCGAGATCCTCAAGCAGTACATGGCCAAGGGCGATTCGCCGACGCGGGGTCGCGAGCTCAACATCCACTTCGGCGACTTGGAGCGCGGGTTCGTGGGGCAGATCTCGCACCTGGGCGACATGGTGCCGGTCATGGCCGGCATCGCGCTGTCGTTCAAGCTGCGGCGCGAACCGCGTGTCGTGATGGTGTATGTCGGCGACGGCGCCACCTCGACGGGCGCGTTTCACGAAGGGATCAACTTCGCTGCCGTGCAGCGGGTCCCGATGGTCGTGATCGTGGAGAACAACGGGTACGCCTACTCCACGCCGACGTCCAAGCAGACGGCCGCCACCAGCTTCGCGGACAAGGGCATCGGCTACGGCATTCCCGGCGTGACGGCCGACGGCAACGACGTGCTCGCGACGTACGAGGTGACGCGCGAAGCGGTCAATCGGGCGCGCGCAGGCGGCGGTGTCACGCTCATCGAACTGATGACGTATCGCCGCAAGGGCCACGCCGAGCACGACAACCAGTCGTACGTGCCCGCGGGGTTGGGCGAGCGGTGGGCCGCGGAGAACGATCCGCTGGATCGCTACGTCGCGCGCCTGACAACCGCGCTTGGCTTCTCCGCGCAGGAGATCGCTGCGGTTGACGCGCGCGTGCAGGCCGAGATCGACGCGGCCACCGACGAAGCCGAGCGGTCCGGAGTCCCCGACGCGCTCGAGGCGCTCACCGGCATCTACGCCGATCCGCCCGCCGAGCAGCCGCTCTGGTTCCGCCAAGGCGTGAAGAACGCCGTGGACGCCCACGAGCGGCCGGAAGGATGGGGCGTCTACGACGCGACGAAGGGGGGCGCGAACTGATGGCCGAGATCACGTACCTCGAAGCGATTCGCGAGGCGCTGCGCGAGGAGATGGTGCGCGACCCGAACGTCTTCCTGATGGGCGAGGACATCGGCGCGTTCGGTGGTGCCTTCAAGGTCACCGAGGGATTGCTCGAGCAGTTCGGCGAGGCCCGCGTGATCGACACGCCGATCAGCGAAGCCGGTTTCGTGGGCGCGGCCGCCGGCGCCGCCCACATGGGCATGCGTCCGGTCTGCGAGCTGCAGTTCATCGACTTCATCTCCTGCGCGTACGACATCCTCACCAACTACGTCGCCACGGCGCGCTACCGCGCCTTCCTCGGCTGCCCGATGGTGGTGCGCGGGCCGAGTGGCGGGTATGTGCGAGGCGGACCGTTCCACTCGCAGAACCCCGAAGCGGCGTTCGTGCATACGCCGGGCCTCAAGATCGTCTACCCGGCCACGGCGGAGGACGCCAAGGGGCTCATGAAGGCGGCCATTCGCGATGACGACTGCGTCCTCTTCTTCGAGCACAAGTACCTGTATCGCCGCATCAAGGGCGTGATGCCGGCGGGTGATCACGTCGTGCCGATCGGCAAGGCGCGCGTGGCGCGCGCCGGCACCGACGTGTCGATCATCACGTACGCGGCCACGGTCTACAAGGCGCTCGAGGCCGCCGAGCTGCTGGCGGCGGAGGGGATCTCGGTCGAGGTCATCGATCTCCGCACCTTGGCGCCACTGGACGACGAGGCCATCGTGTCGACGGTCAAGAAGACGCACAAGGTGCTCGTGTTGCACGAGGACACGCGCACCGGCGGCATCGCCGGCGAGATCACCGCGCGCATCAACGAGACCTGCTTCGAGTGGCTCGATGCGCCTGTGCTGCGCGTGACGGCGGCGGACGTGCCGCTGCCCTATGCGCCAAGCCTGGAGGACTACGTGCTGCCGCAAGTGGCCGATGTCCTCACGGCATGCCGGCGCCTTGCCGCGTACTAGTCCATGACACCATCACCGCCGCCGCTCGACCGCCGGGCACAGTACATTGGGGTAGGGTGTCTGACCACGGCTGGCGGCGCCTTCGGCGGCGCCATGATCGCCGTGCTGATCGCGAAGTTCATCGGCTTCCTGTCGCGGTGCGAACCGATCGAAGGGTTGCCGGCATGTAACTGGCATGTGTACGCGGGGTGGGGGGCGCTGATCGGCGTCGCCATTCTGCCGACGACGGCGCTCTGGCGCGTGCGACAGTCGCACGTGGCGGACGACGCCAAGACTGGAGACTGACTGTGGCGCGCGTTGATGTCATCATGCCCCAGATGGGGGAATCGATTGCCGAAGGCACCCTGAGCAAGTGGGTGAAGAAGGTCGGCGACGAGGTGAAGCGGGACGAGACGATCTTCGAGATCTCGACCGACAAGGTGGACGCGGAGATCCCTTCGCCCTCCGCCGGGATTCTCGCCGAGATTCTGGTCCTGGAGGGGCAGACCGTTCCCGTCCAGACCCTCGTGGCTCGCATCGAGACGGAGAAGGGAGCGTTCGTCGCCGGCGGTGCGACTGCGCCCGCGCCGGCTGCGGCCACCCCAGCTGCGATTTCGTCCGCGCCTGCCGCGTCCGCACCAACGGCGGCGACCGCGTCGGCTCCCGTCAGCAACGGCAATGCGCTCGAGGATCGGCTGCGCACCAAGTCGTCGCCGCTCGTTCGCAAGATCGCGGCGGAGCACGGCATCGAGATTGCCGCACTGTCGGGGAGCGGGATTGCGGGCCGCGTCACGCGAAAGGACATCCTGGCCGTCATCGAGAGCGGCACGGCCCCGAAGCCGGCGCCAGCACCGGTCGGCGCGCCGGGTGCGAGCATGCATGCGCCCCATGGCACCGAACAGCACGGCCCGATGCCGACGCCGTGGGCGGGCGACGTCGTCGAGCCGATGTCGCGCATGCGCAAGCTCACGGCCGAGCACATGGGGCAGGCGCGCCGTGTCGCGGCGCACGTCACGTCGTTCTTCGAGATCGACCTCACCCGCGTCGCGCGCGTGCGCGGCAAGCTGAAGGCGGAGTTCGAGGCGACCACGGGCCAGAAGCTCACCTTCCTGCCCTTCATCATCTCGGCCGTGGTGCAGACGCTCAAGCGGCATCCGGTGCTCAACGCGTCGGTGGCGGGCGACTCGATCATTCTGCGCAAGCGCTACAACATCGGCATCGCCGTGGCCCTCGAGCCGACCGGGCTCATCGTGCCGGTGATCAAGAATGCCGAGGATCTGTCGCTCTCCGGCATCACCAAGGCGACCAACGATCTCGCGACCCGCGCACGCTCCAAGAAGCTCGCGCCTGCCGAGGTCACCGAGGCCACGTTCACGATCACCAATCCGGGGGTCTTCGGCTCGCTGATGGGCACGCCGATCATTCCGGTGGGCACGACCACGATTCTCGGCCTGGGCGCGATCGAGAAGCGGCCCAAGGTCATCACCGGACCCGATGGCGAGGACACGATCGCCATCCGGACCTGTGCGTACTTCTCCTGTTCGTTCGACCACAAGGTGGTCGACGGCGCCGATGCGGACCGGTTCATGGCTGATCTCAAGAAGACGCTCGAGACCATCCCGGACACGGGGTTCTGATCCACGGTGCCTCGCGCGCTCACGATCGCGCATTCGAAGGTGGCGCCGCCGGAGCGGTCGCCGGTGATCGATCGCATGCGGGCCCGTCGTGCCGCGTACGAGGCGGCCGGTTGCCACTACTGGGTGTTCGAGAACCCGATGGCGCCGGGTGATTTCACGGAGTTCGCCGAGGCGGTCGACCCGACCGTCCTTGCGCGCGCGCACGCGCTCGTGACCGACCCGCTCCCGGGTGCCACGCATATCATGAACGAAGTGGAGCTCTCCTGATGCCCAGCCGTCACGTGATGATCAACGGGGCGACCTGGCAGGTGTATCCGTCGGGATTCGTCACGCAGTCCGACCATGACGAGTTCGGTCTGTTGTTCGTGCGGGGGCCGGGGGCGCCCCACGAGGTGCGCATCACGCGGTACTCGCCACAGGGCGTGAATGCGCGCGAGCGGTCGCTCGCCGAACTGACGGACGCGCAGTTGGTGGTCCTGTTTGCGGCGTCACAGCCGTCCGCGTCGGCGCCGGAGACCGGGTACCGCTCGTGACGGTGCCGCTCGCGTCGTCGGAACGGTTCGTGGACCTGCATATGCACTCCACGGCATCGGATGGCGCGCTCCCGCCGGCGGATGTGGTGGCCGCAGCACTCAAGGCGAGGCTCGCCCTCATCTGCCTCACCGATCATGACACCGTCGGTGGCGTGGCGGAGGCGGTGGAGGCCGGCCGCACGCTCGGCGTCGAGGTCTCGGCCGGGGTGGAACTCTCGGCGCACGATGGCGCGACCGAGGTCCATCTACTCGGTCTGCACCTGGCGCGCCTCGACGTGATCGAAGGGCGGATGGCGGAGTTTCGAGCGGGCCGTGAGCGCCGCGGCGCATTGATCGTGCACGCGCTCAACGCGGCGGGGGTGGCCGTCTCGTTCGAGGCGGTGGAAAAGGAGAGCGCGGGCGGCGCCATGGGGCGTCCGCATGTCGCCCGCGCGCTGATCGCTGGCGGTTTCGTGCGTGACATGCGGGAGGCGTTCGACAAGTGGCTGGGCGCGGGGCGGCCCGGCTACGTCGACAAGGAGCGACTCGAAGTGGCCGATGCGATTGCGGTCGTGCACGCGGCCGGCGGTGTTGCGGTGTTTGCGCACCCCGGCAGGGACGGTGATCGCGCGCGCGTCGAGCGTCTGGTGGCTGCGGGGCTCGATGGCCTCGAGGTCCGGCACCCGTCGCTCACAGCGGATGAGACGGCGCGGCTGCTGGGCTTCTGCGACGAGTTCGACCTCGTGCGAAGCGGTGGCTCCGATTGGCACGGCGTACCAGGACCGCGGGTGCTGGGCGCCATGAACGTGCCCTTTGCGTGGGTCGACGCGCAGCTCGCGCGCGCCGCGCGCTGGCGTGAGGTCGCGGCATGAGCCTGTCGGGGCGGGTGGCGCTCGTGACCGGTGCGGGCACCCGCGTCGGGCAGGCCATCGCGCAGCGGTTGGGGCGGGAAGGGATGCGCGTGGCCGTGCACTATGCGGGCTCCAAGGCGGGCGCTGAGGCAACGGTGGCACGCATCGCGGAGGCGGGCGGAACGGCGGCTGCCTTTCAGGCCGATCTGACCGACGCCGCGCAGATCACGCCGCTCATTCGTGCCGTCGAGCGGGAGTACGGCGCGCTGGACCTGCTGGTGAATTCGGCGGCGAGCATGACGCGCACGCCGTTCGGTGAGATCGGCGCGGCCGACGTGGATGCCATCCTCGCGCTCAACCTGCGCGCGCCCCTGTTGCTGGCGCAGGCCGCGGCCCCGTTGCTCGAACGGAACGAGGGCGCCGTGATCAACATCGGCGACCACATGGCGAGCGAGCCGTGGCGGGGCTACCTGCCACACGGGGTGGCAAAGGCGGCGGTCGAGGCGCTCACGCGGCACCTGGCCTCGGCCATGGCGCCCAAGGTGCGCGTCAACTGTGTGGTGCCCGGCGCGGTACTCGCGCCGGAGGGTTGGGGGACGCCGCACCAGCAGGCCTTTGCCGACGAGACGCCGCTCAAACGGCTCGGCACTCCCGACGACGTGATCGAGGCGATTCTCTACCTCGCGCAGGCCCCCTACGTGACGGGGGAAACCCTGCGTGTAGACGGCGGCCGTCATGTCCGGTAGCCACACCACACCGGTCGGAAGCGCGCCACGCGCGGCGCAGCGGTACGGCACGATCGTGATCGTGGGCGGCGGCTGCTACGGTTCGTACTACGTGCGACAGTTGCAGCGAGCTGCGGGCGCCGGGGCACTGAGGTGGACGCGCCTCGTGGCGGTGGATCGCGATGCGTCGTGTCGATTGACGCGGCAGCCCGAGCTGCTGGAGGGCGCGGGGGGATCGCCGGGTGTCGAAGTCGCCGTGGGCGAGTGGCGCGACTACTTCGCGCAGACGATCGCGACGTGCGCCGATGACGACGCGATTGTCCCGTCGCCCCTGATGCCGCACCTCATGGTGGAGTGGATCATCGACCGGGTGCGGGCACGATGGCCGGAGCGTTCGGTCGGGCTCCGGGCGCTCGCGCAGGAGTTGCCCGTGCCGTGGCAGCTGGCGAACGGCGACGCACCCCACTACGCGAGCTTCGCCACCTGGACGTGCCCGGTGAACTGCATCGAGCCGGTGACCTGTCCGCACACCAGGGGGCCGCGCGACTGGAGCATGCCGGTCGCGATGCGCGCGTACGTCGAGGGCCGGCACGCGGCGGGGGACCGCCTCGGCGGGCCGCTGCTGTTCCACTGCGAGCACCGCGCGTACGGCGTGGGGATGTTCGACACGCGGGTGGTGCGCGAGGCCGGCGATGCCGTGCTGGCGGCGGCAGCGCAGGGAAGCGCCGAGTTCCTGGTGGGGACGGTGTCGCATTGTCACGGCGCGCTGGCGCGGCTGGTGGTGGGATAGGGGTGCGCCAGCGGAACAACGGCGTCCCTCGCTGCTAGATTCCAGACAGCCGGTGTCGACCGGCACCACTCCTTCCGCTCCGACCCACCCGCTCGTGGAAAACGTCGTCATCATCGGCTCCGGCCCCGCCGCCTGGACCGCCGCGGTCTACGCCGCTCGCGCCAACCTGCACCCCGTCGTGTACGAGGGTGAACCGGCGGGGATCGTGCTCCCCGGCGGTCAGCTCATGACCACGACCGACGTCGAGAACTATCCCGGCTTCCCCGAGGGGATCACCGGACCGGAGCTGATGGAGAAGATGAAGGCGCAGGCGATGCGTTTTGGCGTTCGCGTCAAGAACGAGGACGTGAAGTCGGTCAGCCTCGGGCAGCATCCGTTCACCATCACGCCCAACTACAGCGCGCCGGTGGAGGCGCTGACGGTCATCGTCGCGACGGGCGCGTACGCGCGGTGGCTCGGCATTCCCAACGAGGAGCGGCTGGCGCAGTCGGGCGGTGGCGTGAGCGCGTGCGCCGTGTGCGATGGTGCGCTCCCCTTCTATCGCAACAAGGTGCTGGCGGTAGTCGGCGGTGGCGACACGGCCATGGAAGAGACGATGTACCTCACCAAGTTCGCCAAGCAGGTGCTGGTGCTGCATCGTCGCGATTCGTTCCGGGCGTCCAAGGTGATGGCGCAACGCGTGCTCGAGCATCCGAAGGTGAAGGTGCTCTGGAATACGCGTGCGGTCGAAGTCCTGGGCACCGACGAGATCACCGGACTCCGCATCGCCGACACGAACACCGGCGAGGAGCGCACCATCGAGGTCGGCGGACTGTTCGTGGCGATCGGGCATACGCCCACGACCGCGTTCCTTGACGGACAGCTCGCGCTCAACGAGGCGGGGTATCTCAAGGTCCAGCCCGGGCGCATGGCGACCAACATTCCCGGGGTCTTTGCCGCCGGCGATGTGACCGATGACTACTACCGTCAAGCCATCACGGCTGCGGGCACCGGGTGCATGGCGGCGCTCGAAGCCGAGCGCTGGCTCGCGCATCATGGCCTCGGCGTGGCGGAGCCCGTCACGGCATGAGCGCGCCGATGCTGGTCCAGCAGGTCACCGTCGGACTGCTCGAGGAGAATTGCTGGATCGTGGCTGACCCTGCGGCGCGTGTGTGCGTGCTGGTCGATCCGGGCGACGAAGCGGACCGGATTCTCGCTGAAGTCGAGAAGACGGGCTGCACGCTCGAGGCGATCTGGCTCACGCACGCGCACTTCGACCATGTGGGCGGAATCGCCGGTGTACGACGCGCGCATGCCGTGCCCATCCATCTGCATCCGGCTGACGCAACGCTGTACGGCGTCGCCGCCACATCGGCGGAGCGGTGGGGCATCGAGATCGAGCAGCCGCCCGCCGCCGATCGCGCGATGGCCGAAGGCGACACGATGTCGGTGGGCGCGCTGCGCTTCGCCGTGCGGCACGTGCCCGGACATTCGCCGGGACATGTGGCGTTCACGGGCCACGGCGTGGTGTTCGGTGGTGACTGCCTGTTCGCCGGATCGATCGGACGCACCGACCTCCCGTTCTCCAGCAGCCTCGACCTCATGAAGTCGCTGGAGAAGTTTGCGGCATTGCCCCCGGCGACGATCGTCCACAGCGGACACGGTCCCAGCACCACGATTGCCCGCGAACTCGCGGACAATCCGTTCATGAGCGGACTCGCGCGCCCGCTGTCGAAGTGAAACCCGTGTCATCCTGAGCGCAGCCCCCCTGTCATCCTGAGCGCAGCGAAGGATCTGCTTTCTTGTCATCCTGAGCGCAGCGAAGGACCTGCTTTCTTGTCGTCCTGAGCGCAGCGAAGGATCTGCTTTCTTGTCGTCCTGAGCGCAGCGAAGGACCTGCTTCTCTCCTGTCCTCCTGACCGCACAGCACGCCCCGCTTCTCCCGCCCTCCCGGCTCCATGCTCGCCTTCCTCTCAAATCTCCTCCTCGCGGCCTGGGTCGGCGCCGCCGCGCTCTTCACGGCCGCCGTCGCGCCGGCGGCCTTCGCCGTCCTCCCGGCCCGCGCCTTGGCCGGCGCGCTGGTCGGCCGCGTGCTCCCTGTCGTCTTCATCTCCGGGGCGGTCGTCGCCATCCTCGCGTTCCTCCTTGACCTCCCCTACGCCCGCACGACCACCGACCGCATGCGCGGCGGCGCCCTCATCGTGGCCGTCATCGCCAACGCCACGGCGCAGTTCCTGATTGCGCCTCGCATCCAGGCGCTGCGCGCCGAACTCGGTCCCGTGATCGAGGCGCTGGCCATCGACGATCCCAAGCGCCGCGCGTTCGGGCTGCTGCACGCCATCTCCGTCGGGTGGCTCGGACTCGCCATTCTTGCGACGCTCGTCGCCATCGCAGCGCACGCCGTCGCGCAACGCCAGCTCTCCACGACCGTCACCCCCTGACCGGCGAGGCTCCATGTCCGCCACGCGCACGGAAACGGATCCCCTTGGTGCCGTCGAGGTCCCGAGCGCGGCGCTGTACGGTGCGCAAACCATGCGTGCCGTCCGCAACTTCCCGATCTCGGGGTTGGAGCCGCTCGAACCCTTCGTGATCGCGCAGGTCTGGATCAAGCAGGCCGCCGCGCGCACGCACAAGGAGACCGGCCGGCTCGATGCCGCCCGAGCCGATGCGATCATCGCGGCCGCGGATGAAGTACTCGCCGGACAACATCGCGACCAGTTCGTCGTCGATCCGTACCAGGCTGGCGCGGGCACGTCGCACAACATGAACGTGAACGAAGTGCTCGCCAATCGCGCCAACGAGTTGCTCGGCCATGCGCGCGGCACCTACGTGCCGGTGCATCCGAACGATCACGTCAACATGGCGCAGAGCACCAACGACACGATCCCGACCAACATCCGTCTGGCCTGCCTGCGCCAACTGCCGGCGCTTGTTGCGGCCGTCGAGCACCTCGAACAGGCGTTGCGCCTCAAGGGGATCGAGTTCGATGACATCGTGAAGGCCGGGCGCACCCACCTGCAGGACGCCATGCCGATCCGGCTCGGCCAGGAATTCACCGCGTACGCCGGTACCCTGACGCGCGCCCGACGCCGCATCGAGGAGGCTGCGGACTACCTGCGCGACATCGGGATCGGCGGTTCCGCCGTCGGCACCGGCGTCACCGTCGAGCCGGAGTATCCCGCGCTCATGGTCACCCACTTGCAAGCCATATCGGGGCTCGTGCTCCGCGAGGGACATGACCGGATTCAGCTCATGCAGAGCATGGGCGACGCGGCCGCTTTCTCCGGCAGTCTCCGCGGCCTCGCCATCGACCTGAGCAAGATCGCGAGTGATCTCCGCCTCATGGTGTCCGGTCCGCGCACCGGCCTCGACGAGATCGTGCTGCCCGCGGTACAGCCGGGATCGAGCATCATGCCGGGCAAGATCAATCCCTCGATCCCGGAGATGGTGAATCAGGTCTGCTTTCAGGTGGTCGGGAACGATACGACCGTCGTGATGGCCGCTGAGCACGGACAGCTGGAGCTCAACGTGATGATGCCGGTGATCGCGCACAACATCCTGCTCTCGATGCGGATCCTGACCAGCGCAATCGACGTCTTCGCGACGCGGTGCGTGCAGGGGATCACGGCCAACCGCGCCATGTGCGCGCATTGGGTCGAGCGCTCGGCCGCACTCGCAACCGCACTGGCGCCGCAGATCGGCTACGCGCGCGCCGCCGAGTTGTCGAAACGGTCCGTGCAGGAGGGCATCCTCATCCGCGACCTCGTGCGACGGGAGCAGGTGATTCCGGCCGAGGACGTCGATGCGGTGCTGGATCTGCGCAGGATGACGGAGATCGGCGTCCCGCACGGCGCACATCCGCCTGCCGCCGGCGGCTGATGCAGCGCGACACACTGCTGGTGGCACGCGCGGTGGCGCGGTAAGGTTCCCGCATGGACTTCACGCGAGGGTTGATACGCGCCTTGCAGGGCAAGGGCGCCCCGGACCGCCAGGCGGCGGCGGGGTACGTCGCGCATCTGGTCGAGGACCCCGCCGCGCCCGATGTCGCGTGGCTGTCCGCGATCATGCTCTCCAGGGATGATGACCACGCGCGTTGGGAACTTCGCTATGCGCGGCGCGCACTCGGGCTCGTCGTCGCGGAGCGTGACGCGCTGGATGATCGGACGCCGTCGCTCGTTGCGGACGCGCTCGAGGCCGCGTTGGAGCGCGATCCGAATGTGGCCGCAGACAAGGTCGAGGTGGCACTGGCGCAGTTCAACACGCGCATGCGCGCCTATCGCGAAGCCTTCCGTGCCCGAAACCCGAAAGAGGCCGTCGGGACGCGACTCGCGCGTGAGCTGCTGAGCTTCTCGTCCGCCGTGCCGAAGGATCGTGATCGGGCGATCGCCGAGGCGGCGGAGCTCCTGCAGCGCATGATTGCCGATGCGGCCGACGCGTTGCGTCGCGCGTTCGGCGAAGCGAGTCTACCCGAGAATATCCCACCGAGCCAGATCGGCGGACGCTGACGCGCGTCCTACCGGGTGTGCTTGAGCGCCTGGTGGGTCGCCTCGATCTTCTCGACGTAGCCCAGGGTTTCCGCGTGCCGCCAGCGCCGCACCTTCGGCGCGACGCGCGCGATGTTCTCCCACCGCGACGGGTCCAGCTGCTCGGACTCTGCCACCCCCCGCGCCCGCAGGATCGTGCCCTCGCCGGCGTTGTAGCTGGCAAAGGCGAAGCGGGCGAGCTCGTCGTCGGTCACCTTGTGCTCCCAGCTCTTCCACAGGTCCCGGTCGAACCGGATGCCGGCGGCGATGTTCGCCTCGGGCGCATCGATGCTCGTCATCCAACTCGATGACTGGGCGATCAAGGCGAACGTCGCGGGCATGAGCTGCATGAGCCCGCGCGCCCCCACGGCGCTCCGTGCGTTCGGGTTCAACTCACTTTCGGCGACGGCCTGCGACTTGAACAGTGTCCAGTCGGTCCCGATGCCGAAGTAGCGCTTCGTGTACTTCCGGAACCACGCGTCGTACCTGCCGGTGACGCGCGCCGCCGTGCGGGCGTAGGCGGCCGCGGCCAGCGGCTCGGCGACCCCGCGTGAGGCTGAGTCGGCGCTCGCTCGCGTCGGCTGGGCGTGTGCCGGAACCGTCGCCGCCACGAGCAGCGCGCCGACGCACACCACCGTCCGCACGCGCAACGCACGCAGCCACCGCACCGGATCAGTTGAGCGCATGCCCGACGATCATGGCAATGCCGATGAAGATCGCCGCGATGAAGATCGCGACGGCGACATTGCCCTTCTTGAGTTCCTCGGCGAAATCCACCTCGGGGGTCATGCGATCGAAGAGGCGATACGACAGCCACATCAGCACCACACCAGCGACGGCGTAGCCGAGGTTGAGCAGGATGATCATCGGGTCCATGTGGGCTCCGCGGTCGATGGGGGGCGTCGTGTGAACAGACGCGCGAGCAGGTTCGCGCGCAAGCGGCGGCCGACCTGACGGGGACCAACCCCACCGGAAAACGAAACGGGGCGGCGGTCAGATGACCGTCGCCCCGCATCGTTCAGGACATGCCGAAGGCGGGACTCGAACCCGCACGAGGTTGCCCTCACTGGCTCCTGAAGCCAGCGCGTCTACCAGTTCCACCACTTCGGCAGAAACCGGAAGCTAATCGGCTCACGCGACGGGTCAACGCTTGATGCACGCATCTGCGTCGGCGAGTCGGTAGATTGCTCCCATGGCCCGCGAAAAGCCCGCTCCCGAGGACCGCGAGTCGGTCGCCCGCAACAAGCGCGCCCGGCACGATTACGAGCTCCTCGACACGTACGAGGCCGGCATCGTCCTCGTGGGCAGCGAGGTCAAGTCGTTGCGTGACGGCAAGGCCAACCTGCAGGACGCCTACGGGATCGTGAAGGACGGCGAGCTCTGGCTCCTCAATTGCCACATCGCCCCGTACAGCAAGACTGGCTACGTGGTCCACGAACCCACGCGCACCCGCAAGCTGTTGTTGCACAAGGCCGAGATCCGCCGTCTGATAGGAGCGGTGGAGCGGAAGGGACTCACGCTCGTGCCGCTTGAACTCTATTTCAAGCGGGGGTTGGCCAAGGTGTCCATCGCCCTGGGGCGCGGCAAGAAGCAGCACGACAAGCGCGACGACGAGCGCACGCGCGATGCCCAGCGCGAGATGGCGCGCGCCCTGACACGCCGATGATCGCCCTCCTCGCCCTCGCGGTGCTCGTGCAGGGCGCCCCGGGCGAGCCGCCGCCGACGCTCCGCGTGGTGGGCACTGCCCGCACGGTGACGATCGCGGTGGTCCGGCTCGATGGGCAACCGGCGGTGCGCGCCGACGAGCTGCTGCCGCCTTTGGGCGGTCGCGTCAGTCGGATCGACGACGGGCGCTGGACGGTGGCCGTGCCGGGCCTCACGCTCGACCTGCGCGATGGACTTCCGTTTGCCGGGACGGTGGCGGGCGCGGTCCCACTCGCGGCGTCGCCGCGCTGGGTTGCGGGGGTGCTCGTCCTGCCGCTGTCCGTGGTGACCGAGCTGTTTCCGCGGCTGGGGGGCTTTCGCTATGACGCCGAGCACGCGGAGTTGAGTGCGCCGGGGGTTGTGGTGGGTCGAGCCCCGGAGGCCGCCCCCACGGTGTTCGCACGGGCATCGCGCACGGCACCGATGGCGGTGGCGCCGGTGCCCCTCGATGCGCCAACCCCCGGCCCCCGCGCGGTGCCGCGGCGCCCGACGGGGGGCAAGAGCACGCGGTCGATCGCCGAACGGCGGATCGTCGTGGTGGACGCGGGCCATGGCGGCCCTGATCGCGGCATGCACGGGCCGATCGGCGGCGGGTTCACCCTGTACGAGAAGGACGTCACCCTGGCGGTCGCATCGCGTCTGGCCGATGCTCTCCGCGACCGCGGCGTCGATGTGATCATGACGCGCACGACCGACACGCTCATCGCCCTGTCGGACCGGGGGCGCATCGCCAACAAGATGCGCGGCGATCTGTTCCTGTCGATTCACGTGAATGCGGCCAACCTCCGCTGGCGCGACCCCGGCAGCGCGCGCGGCTTCGAGACCTACTTTCTGGCCGAGGCCAAGACCGAGGACGACCGCCGCGTCGAGCGGATGGAGAACGAAGCCATCCGCTTCGAGACGGCCGCCGACGCGCCCAAGAACGACCCGCTCGCGTTCATCATCAACGACATGGCGCAGAACGAGCATCTCCGCGAGTCGAGCGATCTGGCCGCGGCGGTGCAGCGGTCGCTGGGCGTCATTCACCCGGGGCCCAGCCGTGGGGTGAAGCAGGCCGGATTCCGCGTGCTCGTGACGGCCTACATGCCCGCCGTGCTGATCGAGATCGGCTTCGGGACCAACCCGTCCGAAGCGGCGTGGATGAACGATGATGCGCGCCAAGGGCAGATTGCGGGGCGCATTGCCGACGCGGCGGTGGAATACCTCGCGCGCTACGAGCGCCGGGTGGGAACGCAGCCGTGAGTGCACCGGTGAGCGCGGCTCGACCACTCGCCGTCACCGCGGCGGGCATCGACTTCCAGAACCCCGTGCTGCTGGCCTCCGGCACGGCCGGCTATGGTGTCGAGCTCGACGAGGTCATGGACCTCAACGCGCTCGGCGGGCTGGTGACGAAGGCGGTGAGTCCGCTGCCGCGGAAGGGGAACGCGGCGCCGCGCGTCGGGGATTTTGCCGGCGGCATGATCAACGCGATCGGGCTGGCAAATCCCGGTGTCGATGAGGTGAAGCGCACCATGATGCCGTGGATCGCGCAGCACCTGACGCGCGCCCGCGTGCTCGTGAACGTGGTGGGCGATTCGGTCGAGGACTACGCGACGGTGGTGGCGGGGCTCGAACACAGCGCCGGTCACGTGGGCTACGAGTTGAACGTGAGTTGCCCGAACGTGAAGCATGGCGGGCTCGAGTTCGGCGCCGACCCCGACGCGCTGACCGCGCTCGTGCGTGGCGTCCGTGCACGCACGCCCAAGCCGTTGTTCGTGAAGCTCTCGCCGACACTGAGTGCGATTGCCGATACCGCGCGGATTGCGGTGGACGCCGGCGCCGACGGTCTCACGCTGGTGAACACCCTGCCCGGACTCGTGATCGACGTGGAGGCGCGGAAGCCGATGATCGGCTTCGGCACCGGTGGGGTGAGCGGCGATGCGCTGCTGCCGATTGGCGTGCGCGCCACGTGGCTCGTCCGGCGTGCGCTGCCCACCGTTCCCATCATCGGACTCGGGGGGGTCAACAGCGCACGCGATGCGCTGCAGTACATCCTCGCGGGCGCGCATCTGGTGGGGGTGGGCACGGCGGCCATGCGCGACCCGCGTGCACCCGAGCGCATCGTGCGCGACCTCGCGCGCTGGCTCACGTCGCATGACGTGCGCGACCTTTCCTCTGTGCGCGGCCAACTGGAGTGGCCCACGCGATGACGACGACGCCCATTGTCGCTCTTGACGTCCCCTCCATCGAACGGGCGCGCAGCCTGGTGCGCACGCTTGGTGATGCCTGCACCTGGTACAAGGTCGGTCTCGAACTGTTCGTGGCCGAAGGGCCGCACGTCATCCACTGGTTGCGCGAACAGGGGAAGGACGTGTTCCTGGACCTCAAGCTGCATGACATTCCGAACACGGTGCGCGGTGCGGCTCGGTCGGCGGCGGCACTCGGTGCACGGCTGTTGACGGTGCAGGGAAGTGGCGGGGCCGCCATGATTGCGGCGGCGGTCGAGGGGGCCGGGGCGCAGGATGGCCATCACTGCGGGGTGCTGGTCGTGACCGTGCTGACCTCGATGACCGGCGCGGATCTTGGCGCGGCCTGGGGGCGCGAGGTGGCGTCGGTGGAAGCGGAAGTGCTGCGGCTGGCGGGGACGGCGGCCGGCGCTGGCGCGCATGGCATCGTGTGTAGCGGGCGTGAGGCGGCGGCGGTGCGTACCGTGCATGGCTCCGCGCTCGCCGTGCTGGTGCCCGGAGTTCGCGCGGAGGGCGCGGCGACGCACGATCAGGCGCGCGTGGTCACGCCGCGCGGAGCCGAACAGGTACCGAAATAAAGCCGTACACGTCGGAAGCTCAGCCGTGTCAAGGGGCCCCCCTTGAAACGGGCGTGTACCCGGTTTATGTTGCGTGGCTGTCGGGAAATAGCCCTCGTTTGCACGCAGGTGTGGCGGGGGGGCTCCCCAAGTCCGACGGTTTCCTTCGCACTCAACCGTAGTTTCTTCGCCTCGGAGTTCCCGTGAAAGTTCGCACCAGCGTCAAGCCGATCTGCGAGCACTGCAAAGTGGTCAAGCGCGCCGGCGTGACTCGCGTGATCTGCAAGCGCAACCCCAAGCACAAGCAGCGGCAGGGATAACGACACATGGCGCGTATCGCAGGCGTGGATCTTCCGCGCGAGAAGAAGGTCGAGATCGGCCTTACCTACATTTTCGGGATCGGGCGCAAGACGGCGCGCGACATCCTCGAGAAGACCGGCGTCAACGTGGAGCTCCGCATCAAGGAACTCACCGACGCCGACGTCAACAAGCTGCGTCAGGCGATCGAGCGTGATCACCGCGTAGAGGGCGCCCTCCGGACGGAGGTGGCCATGAACATCAAGCGGCTGATGGATATCGGCTCGTACCGCGGCATTCGTCATCGCCGTGGCCTGCCGGTGCGCGGCCAGCGTACGCACACCAATGCGCGCACGAAGAAGGGCCCGCGTCGCGCGATTGCCGGGAAGAAGAAGGTGACCAAGTAATGGCTATCGGAAAGAAGACCAAGAAGGTGGTCGAGGCGGAAGGGATCGCGCATGTCAGCGCGACCTTCAACAACACGACCATCACGATCACGGATTCACACGGGAACGCGATTTCGTGGGGGTCCTCCGGCAAGGCGGGCTTCAAGGGATCCAAGAAGTCCACGCCGTTCGCCGCGACGGTCGCCGCCGAGCAGGCCGCTCGCGAGGCGCTCTCCGCCGGTGTGCGCCGCGTGCACGTGCAGGTGCAGGGGCCGGGCTCGGGTCGTGAGTCGGCCATTCAGGCGCTCGCTGCGGCGGGGCTCACCGTCAAGTCCATCAAGGACGTGACGCCGATCCCGCACAACGGTTGCCGTCCCCCCAAGCGCCGGAGGGTCTGACCATGGCCCGTTATACCGGTCCCAGCTGCCGTCAGTGCCGCCGCGAAGGCACCAAGCTTTTCCTCAAGGGCACCAAGTGCTTCACGGAGAAGTGCCCGGTCGAGCGGCGTCCCTACGCCCCCGGCCAGCACGGCCAGGCGACGGCCCGCCGCCGCAAGGCGAGCGAGTACGCCAAGCAGCTGCGTGAGAAGCAGAAGATCAAGCGCATCTACGGCCTGTCCGAGAAGCAGTTCCGCAACACGTTCGAGCGCGTCAGCTCGCTGCCCGGGATCACCGGTCACAACCTGCTGGCCTCGCTCGAGAGCCGCCTCGACAACGTCGTCTACCGCATGGGCTTCGCGGCCAGCCGCAAGGCGGCCCGCCAGCTCATCCGCCACCGCCATGTGGACGTCGGCGGCCGGTTGGTCGACATCCCGAGCTTCGTCGTCGATCCTGGCGTCGAAGTGAAGGTCCGCCTGGGCTCGCGTGAGCATCAGGGCGTGGTCGCCGCGCTCGATCAGGCGGCCCGCGGTGCGACGCTCAACTGGATCGCGGTCGACCGTGAGACCTTCACGGGCCGGATGCTCGAGCGCCCGACGCGCCCGAACATTCCGATCGCCGCCCAGGAACAGCTGGTCGTCGAGCTCTACTCGAAGTAACGCACGGCGGGGCGGCGAATGCCGCCCCGCAGGTCGGGACCCTGACTCCCGAACGGGTCCGCCGCGCGTCAGGGGCGAGGCGGAGCGTGGCAGCCGGAGCACACCGGCGGCCAGACCTTTCAACGGATTTTCTCAATCATGTCGCAGACTATCGACCTTCGCGGGCTTGTCCGTCCGCAGCTGGTGGAAGCCACCAAGCGCGAGGACAACCCGAACATCGCCGAGTTCCGCCTCCAGCCGCTGGAGCGTGGCTTCGGCCACACGCTCGGCAACGCCATGCGGCGCATGCTCCTCTCGTCGCTGCGCGGCTCGGCCGTGTGGGCGTTCCGCATGGACGGCGTGGTGCATGAGCACCAGACCGTCACCGGCGTGGTGGAGGACATCCACCAGATCATTGCCAACCTCAAGAACCTGACCTTGGCGCTCTCCGAGGACGTGGAGCACACGATCCTCCGGATCCAGCGCACCTCCGCGGGCGCGGTCACGGCCGGCGACATCCAGGGCCAGGGCGGCGTTCGCGTCATCGCGCCGCATCAGCACCTGTTCACCCTCCAGGATGATCGCGAGATCAACGTGGAGCTCTACGTGAACAAGGGGCGTGGGTACATCGAGTCCGACCAGCACCCGCTCGATCGCGGCCTGCCCGTCGACCTCGTGCGCATCGACGCGATCTACAACCCGGTGCGCCGCGTGAACTTCTCGGTGGCCGAGACCCGCGTGGGCCAGCGCACGGACTACGATCGTCTGGTCCTGACGGTCGAGACCAATGGGACCGTCACGCCCGAAGAGGCGGTCAGCTACGCGGCCGCGCTCGCGCAGACGCACTTCCAGTACTTCGCGGGCTTCGGTTCGCATCAGTCCGCGCCGATGCCGGCCGCGGGGGATGTGCTCGGTGCCGATGCCTCGCGCCTCAAGGAACTCTTCAAGAACCCGATCGACGACCTCGAGCTGTCCGTCCGCTCGGTGAACTCGCTCAAGAACTCGAACATCCGGTCCATGGGCGATCTCGTCCGTCAGACCGAGACCCAGATCCTGCAGGTCAAGAACTTCGGCAAGAAGTCGCTTCAGGAGATCGCGGATCTCCTCGAGCGTGAGGGACTGAACTTCGGCATGCGCTACGAGGAGAACGGCGAAGGCGTCCGGATCCTCGATTGGGGCACGCCGCCGTCCCGTGCCGCGGCCAACGCGCCCGACGACGAGGAGGAGTAACCCATGCGCCACCGCAAGGCCGGGCGCTCGCTGCGCCGCACCAGTGAACAGAAGCTCGCGCTCATGCGCAGCCTCGCGACCGCGCTCATCGAGAGCGGCGCGATCGAGACCACCGAAGCCAAGGCGAAGGAGCTCCGGCCCTTCGTCGAGAAGCTGATCACCAAGGCCCGCACGGGCACGCTGCACGCCCGCCGGCTCGCCGGCATCCACGTGCACAAGCGTGAAGCGGCCGACAAGCTCTTCCAGGAGCTCGGACCCCGCTTCGCCAAGCGGCCGGGCGGCTACACGCGCATTCTCAAGACCGGGCACCGCAAGGGTGACGGGGCCGAGATGGCGCGCATCGAACTCGTCGAGGGTTGAGCCATGCCGATTGCCCGCCACCGCTGCTTTACCTGTGACAAGGGCGTTGCCTTCGGCAACAACCGGTCGCATGCCAACAACAAGACGCGCCGTACCTGGAAGCCGAACCTCCAGGTCGCGCGCGTCGAGCACGAAGGGAAGGTCGTGAAGGTCAAGGTCTGCACGCGTTGCCTCTCGGCCGGCAAGGTCCAGCGCGCGCCGCGCAAGGCCGTCGTCGCCTGAGGTCGCACGCTCCCGTGGGTGCTGCGAGGGAGCCCGTTCGGGCTCCCTCGTGTTGCATCCGGGATCGCGGTGACTCTTCACGCACAGTCGTGTCCGTCGTCTCCTCTCTTTCGCTTCTGATCGCATGCCCACCGCGCTGATCACCGGCATTACCGGACAGGACGGCTCGTACCTCGCCGAGCTCCTGCTCACCAAGGGCTACAAGGTATTCGGCGTCGTTCGCCGCTCGTCCACGACGCCGTACGAGCGCATCGCCCACCTGGTCGACCAGATCGAGCTTGTCTCGGCCGATCTCCTCGACCAGACGTCGCTCACCGACGCGGTGGGTGACACCCAGCCTGACGAGATCTACAACCTCGCCGCGCAGAGCTTCGTGCAGACCTCGTGGACGCAGCCGGTGCTGACCGGCGAGTTCACCGCGCTCGGTGTGACGCGCATGCTCGAGGCGATGCGGAAGGCGGCGCCCAAGGCGCGCTTCTATCAGGCCAGCTCGAGCGAGATGTACGGCAAGGTGCTGGAGACGCCACAGCGCGAAGAGACGCCCTTCTATCCGCGGTCGCCGTATGGCGTGGCCAAGGCCTACGGTCACCACATCACGGTCAACTACCGTGAATCGTTCGGACTGTACGCGGTGAGCGGCATCCTGTTCAATCACGAGAGTCCGCGCCGCGGCACCGAGTTCGTGACGCGAAAGGTCACCGACGCTGTCGCACGCATCAAGCTGGGACAGGCCAAGGAGGTGCGCTTGGGCAACCTCGATGCACGCCGTGACTGGGGCTTTGCCGGTGACTACGTCGATGCGATGTGGCGCATGCTGCAGCGCGACGCCCCCGATGACTACGTGATCGGGACCGGCGAGACGTGGACCGTCCAGCACCTTGTGGAGACGGCCTTCCGCTGCGCGGACCTCGACTGGCGGCAGTACGTCGTGCAGGACCCGCGTTTCTTCCGCCCCGCCGAGGTGGACCTGCTGGTGGCAGATCCTGCGAAGGCCCGTGCGCAGCTGGGCTGGTCGCCGACGGTATCGTTCGATCAGCTCGTGCGCATGATGGTCGAGGCTGATCTCGCACGGCACACACAGGCGTGAGCCCGCGCGCCCTCGTCACGGGGGCGGCCGGCTTCGTCGGGCAGTACGTGGCCCGACAGCTGCTCGCCGACGGCTGGGATGTCACCGGAGCGTCTGCGGCGCCGAGAGCGGCCGCAGGCACGACACTGACGCCAGCCGAGCAGGATTCGGTGCGTTGGGTAACCGGCGACCTGCGCTCGCCGCACGCACTCGACGTGCTGCTCGATGAGGTGCGCCCGGATGCGGTGGTGCACCTCGCCGGCATCGCGCACCTCGTGTCGGCGCAGTCCGATCCCGGGCTGGCCTATGAGGTCAATATCGGCATTTGTGGCCGCCTGCTTGCAGGGGTGCGGACGCGTCGCTCCGCCGGCACACTGGATCCCGTGGTGCTCGTGGTCGGGTCGGCGGAGCAGTACGGCCGACATGACGCCGCCGAGCTCCCCCTGCGTGAGGAGGCGGTACAGCGCCCGGTCTCGGTTTATGCGGCGACCAAGGCGGCGCAGGAGCTGATCGCCCTCGAGGCGCACCGCAGCGCCGGAGTCCGCGTGATCTGCACGCGTTCCTTCAACCATGCGGGCCGCGGACAGGCGCCCAGCTTCCTGTTGCCCTCACTGGCGGCACGTGTGAAGGCGCTCAAGCGAAGCGGTGCGTCGGTGCTGGCGCTCGGAAACACCACCCCCGTCCGCGACTGGCTCCATGTCGACGACGTGGCGCGCGCCTACGTGGCCCTGCTGGCGCGGGGAGAACCGGGCGTGGTGTACAACGTCGCGAGCGGACGGGGGCGCGACGTGGCCACCATCGCCCGACGCGTGCTGGAGATGGCGGGGGTCGCTGCGGAGTTGGGGACCGATCCCGCGATGGTCCGCGCGGTGGATGTCCCGGCTCTCGTGGGCGACGCGAGTAGATTGCACGCGGCGACGGGATGGACCCCCGCGCACTCCTTTGACGACCTCCTGGCTACCGTGCTCGATGCCACGCCGTAACGACCTGCACACCATTCTCGTGATCGGCTCGGGGCCGATCGTCATTGGCCAGGCCGCCGAGTTCGACTATTCGGGAACGCAGGCGATCAAGGCGCTACGGGAAGAAGGGTTCCGGGTGGTGCTCGTGAACTCGAATCCGGCCACGATCATGACGGATCCCGAGTTCGCCGAGCGGACGTACGTCGAGCCGGTCACCCCCGAGGTCGTGGCGCGCATCATCGAGCGCGAGCGCCCGGATGCCGTGCTGCCGACGATGGGCGGTCAAACCGCGCTCAACGTGGCGCTTGCGCTGCACGACGACGGCACGCTGGCCAAGTTCGGTTGCGAATTGATCGGCGCCAACGCGCGCGCGATTCGCGTGGCCGAGGATCGCAAGCTGTTCGGCGAGGCGATGGAGAAGATCGGCCTGCGCTGCCCGGCAGGACGCATCGCCACGACGTGGGACGAGGCGCTGAAGATCTCGGAGTGGACGGGCTTTCCCGCGATCATCCGGCCGGCGTTCACGCTGGGCGGTTCGGGGGGAGGCATTGCGTACAATCGCGAGGAGTTCGAGGCGATCGTGCGTCGCGGCCTGTCCGAGTCGCCGATCTCGCAGGTGCTGATCGAGCGTTCGTTGCTCGGCTGGAAGGAGTACGAACTCGAAGTCATGCGCGACCGGTACGACAATGTCGTGATCGTCTGTTCGATCGAGAACCTCGATCCGATGGGGGTCCACACCGGCGATTCGATCACCGTGGCGCCCGCGATGACGCTCACGGATCGTGAGTACCAGCGCATGCGCGATGCGGCCGTGGCGATCATCCGCGAGATCGGCGTCGATGCGGGTGGCTGCAACATCCAGTTCGCGGTGAACCCCGCCGATGGCGACCTGATCGTCATCGAGATGAATCCGCGCGTGTCGCGCTCCTCGGCGCTCGCATCCAAGGCGACCGGGTTCCCGATTGCGCGCATCGGCGCCAAGCTCGCGGTGGGCTACCGGCTGGACGAGATTCCCAACGACATCACGCGCACGACCCCCGCCTCGTTCGAGCCGGTGCTCGACTACGTGGTGGTCAAGTGTCCGCGCTTCGCGTTCGAGAAGTTCCCGGTCGCGTCGCCCGTGTTGACGACGCAGATGAAGTCGGTGGGCGAGTCGATGGCCATCGGCCGCACCTTCAAGGAAGCGTTCCAGAAGGGGCTGCGCGCGCTGGAGACGGGCCGGGCGGGATGGACGATTGCCGCGAAGCTCGAGGACGACCGGCTCCCGGATGACTCGCTGGAGGCGTTGCGGGGGGCACTGCGCACCCCGACGCCGGAGCGGATCTTCCAGGTGAAGCGCGGCATCCTCGCGGGGCTCGGTCTCGACGAGCTGCACGAGCTGACGCGCATCGATCCGTGGTTCCTCGCACAGTTGATGGAGCTGGTCGAGGCCGAGCGCGCGTATGCGGCGCTGCCGGACGTGGACGCGGCGACCGTGCGCGGGATGAAGCGGTTCGGGTTTTCGGACCGCCAGCTGGCGGCGGCGCGTGGCGAAACGGAGCAGGTGGTGCGCGAGCGCCGCTGGGCGATGGGGATCCGGCCGTCGTACAAGATGGTGGATACGTGCGCCGGAGAGTTCCCGAGCGCGACGCCGTACCTGTACAGCTGCTACGACGACGAGACCGAGGCGCCGCGATCGGGCAAGCGCTCGATCGTCATCCTCGGCTCGGGACCGAACCGGATCGGACAGGGGGTGGAGTTCGACTACTGCTGCGTGCGCGCCGCGCTGGCGCTCCGCGAGCAGGGGATCGAGACGATCATGGTCAACTCGAATCCCGAGACCGTCTCGACGGACTACGACATCTCGGACAAGCTGTACTTCGAACCACTCACGCTCGAGGATGTCCTCGAGATCGTGCAGCGCGAGCAGCCGGAAGGGGTGATCGTGCAGCTGGGTGGGCAGACGCCGCTCAAGCTGACGCGACCGCTGGAAGCGGCTGGCGTGACCATCCTCGGGACGTCGCCGGACTCGATCGATGCCGCCGAGGATCGCAAGCGGTTCGAGGCGATCACGCGCGAGCTGGGGATCGCACAGCCACCGTCGGGCACGGCGACCAAGCTCGACGACGCGATTGTCGTCGCGGAGCGGGTCGGGTATCCCGTGCTGGTGCGGCCCAGCTACGTGCTGGGCGGCCGGGCGATGGAGATCGTCTACGATGCGGCGCAGATGCGCGAGTACTTCGCGCGAGCGGTGATCGTGTCGGAGGATCGTCCGGTGCTGATCGACCGGTTCCTCGAGGACGCATTCGAGGCCGACGTGGACGCGATCTCGGACGGCACGACCGTCGTGATCGGGGGACTGATGGAGCACATCGAGGACGCGGGGATCCACTCCGGCGACTCGGCCAGCGTGTTGCCGCCCTACAAGATCCCGCAGGAGCACCAGGACACGATGCGCCGGCACACGGTGGCATTTGCGCGGGCGCTCGGGGTGAAGGGGTTGATCAACGTCCAGTTCGCGCTCAAGGACGGCATCGTGTACGTGATCGAGGTGAACCCGCGCGCGAGCCGCACCATTCCGTTCATCTCGAAGGCGATCGGCGTGCCGCTGGCGTCGTTGGCCGCGCGCCTGATGGCGGGCGAGACGCTCGCGCAGGTGGGGTACACCTCCGAGATCGTGCCGAACTTCTACGCGGTGAAGGAAGCGGTCTTTCCGTTCAACAAGTTCCGCGAGTTCGACCCGATTCTCGGACCCGAGATGCGCTCGACCGGCGAGGTCATGGGGATCGCGGAGAGCTTCGGGGTGGCCTTTGCGAAGGCGCAGCTCGGTGCGGGCAACGGGCTGCCGATGAGCGGGACCGTGTTGCTGACCGTCAACGAGCACGACAAGCCGATGGCGGCCGACTTGGCGGTGCGATTTGACGCGCTGGGCTACAAGCTGATGGCGACCAGCGGCACGGCGCGCTTCCTCGAAGCGCGCGGGCTGACCGTCGAACGCGTGCACAAGGTGCACGAGGGGCGGCCGAACCTGATGGACAAGCTGCTCAACGGCGAAGTGCAGCTACTCGTGAACACGCCGCTCGGCAAGCACGCGCAGGCGGATGACTACTCGATGCGCCAGGCGGCCATCGCCAATCGCGTGCCGTACACGACGACGCTCTCGGCGGCGGCAGCCGCCTGCGATGCCATTGCGGCGTTGCGCGTCGGGCCGCCGGGCGTCCAGTCGCTGCAGGAGTGGCACGCCCAACTCGGGCGCGGCCGGATCGCGTCCTGAGTCCCGGTCTCGAGCGATGAGCGCGCCTTTCATTCACGCATCCGCGTATGTCGACGAGGGCGCCGTGATCGGCGCCGGCACCCGGATCTGGCACTTCTGTCACGTGAATCCCGGTGCGGTGGTCGGGGAGCGCTGTTCGCTCGGGCAGAACGTCGTGCTGATGCCCGGTGTGCGCGTCGGCAACAACGTGAAGATCCAGAACAACGTGTCCGTGTACGAAGGGGTCACGCTCGAGGACGACGTGTTCTGCGGACCGTCGATGGTGTTCACGAACGTCATCAATCCGCGGAGCCACGTCTCGCGCAAGCACGAGTATCAGCCGACGCTCGTCCGCCGCGGGACGACCATCGGTGCGAACGCGACCGTGCTCTGCGGCACGACGCTCGGCGAGTACGCCTTCGTGGCGGCCGGGGCCGTGATCACGAAGGACGTGCCGGCCTTCGCCTTGGTGGCCGGCGTCCCGGCGCGGCGGATCGGCTGGATGTGCCGGTGCGGCGAGCGACTGGACGCCGCGGGGCGCGGTCCGTGCGCGGCGTGCGGGACGCACTATGTGGCGCGGGGCGACGGTCTCGCGATCGAGGAGGGGGGATGAGTCACGGGACGATCCGGATCGCGCTGCTCGGCTGCGGTCGCATCAGCGCCAACCATGTGCAGGCAATCGCCCGGGTCGACGGGCTCTCGCTCGTCGCCTGCTGCGATTCGGTCGCGGAGCGCGCGCAGGAGACCGGCGAGGCCGCGGGGGTGCCGTGGTACACGAGCTTCGACACGATGCTCGCGGAGGCGTCCTGCGACGCCGTGGTCATCTGCACGCCGAGCGGACTGCACCCGAAGCACGGCATCCAGGCGGCGCGTGCGGGCAAGCACGTCATCTGCGAGAAGCCGATGGCGATCACGCTCGAGGGGGCCGACCAGCTGGTGCGTGCGTGCGATGATGCCGGCGTGTCGCTCTTCGTGGTCAAGCAGAACCGACTCAATCCCGCGATCCAGCTGCTGCGCCGCGCGATCGACAAGGGGCGCTTCGGCCGGATCTACATGGCCAACGCCACGGTGCGCTGGGCGCGCCCGCAGTCGTACTATGACCAGGCGCCGTGGCGCGGCACGTGGGAGTTTGATGGCGGCGCGTTCATGAATCAGGCCTCGCACTACGTGGACCTGATCCAATGGCTGGTCGGGCCGGTGGAGAGCGTGATGGCGCGCACGGCGACGCTGGCGCGACGCATCGAGGCGGAGGACGAAGGGGTCGCGCTTCTCAAGTTCCGCAACGGTGCGCTCGGGACGATCGAGGTCACCATGTTGACGTACCCGCGCAATCTCGAGGGGTCGATCACCCTTCTCGGCGAGACCGGCTCCGTGAAGGTGGGCGGGACCGCCGTGAACAAGGTGGAGACCTGGCAGTTCGCCGACTACGACGACGATGACAAGGCCATCGAACAGGTGGCCACCAACCCGCCCAACGTGTACGGCTTCGGGCATGAGGGGTACTATCGGAATGTGCTGGCGGCGCTGCGGGGGCAGTCGCATCCCGACACGGATGGCCGCGCCGGGCGCAAGTCGCTCGAGTTGATCCTGGCGATCTACGAATCGGCCAAGACGGGGCGTGAGGCGTCGCTGCCACTCAAGAGCGGCTGATCCCCCCCTCGGGTGTGAGGCGAAGGGTACGCAAGTTGCACGTACGGTCCCGCCCGGTGTCGCTTTGCGACATGGAGAGGAAGGCCGTTGAGTTGATTTCACTTGCGCCCCCTCCCAATTTTCCAGTCTGCGGTGAAAACCGCCCTGCCAAATCACAAAGCTGATATGTCCGTCCCTCTGTTGGACCTGAAGGCGCAGCACGCCACGATCCGGGAATCGGTCGTGGCCGCCATGCTTGGGGTCGTGGACGACCAGACGTTCATTCTGGGCGCCCCCGTCGAACGTCTCGAACGGTCGGTCGCCGAGCTCTCGCACACGGCGCACGCCATCGGGTGCGCCAACGGTACCGACGCGCTGCTGCTGGCGCTCCGCGCCCTCGACGTCGGGCGCGACGACGAAGTGATCACCACGCCGTTCACCTTTTTCGCGACGGCCGGCACCATCCACAACGTCGGCGCCAAGCCGGTCTTCGTGGACATCGACGCAGCGACGTTCAACATCGACCCGGCCGCGGTCGGCGCAGCGCTCACGCCGCGCACGCGGGCCGTGACCGCCGTCGACCTCTTCGGGCAGATGGCCGCCATCGAACAGGTCATGGCGGCCGCCGGATCGGTGCCCGTGATCGAGGACGCGGCGCAGTCGATCGGGGCGCGCCGGCTGATCAACGGGACGTGGCGCATGGCGGGCGAAGCGGCAACCATCGGTACCTTCTCGTTCTTCCCGTCGAAGAACCTTGGCGGGTACGGCGATGGCGGCATGATGGTGACGCAGGATGACGCGCTCGCGACGCGGCTCAAGCGCCTGCGCGTGCACGGCGGGGCCAAGCAGTACTTCCATGACGAAGTCGGCTACAACAGCCGACTCGACGCGCTGCAGGCGGCGGTACTGTCGGCCAAGCTGCCGCATCTCGCCGGATGGAGCGCCGCGCGGCGGCGGCACGCCGCGTGGTACGACCATGCCTTCGCCGACCTTCCCGAGATCGTGCGCCCGGTGATCGATCCGGCAAACGAGTCGATATACAACCAGTACACGATCCGCGCGACGCGACGCGACGAGTTGCAGGCACATCTCAAGGCGCGCGGTATCGGCAATTCGATCTACTACCCGCTTCCGCTGCATCTGCAGCCATGCTTCGCGTACCTCGGGTATCGCGAAGGCCAGTGCCCCGTGTCCGAGCAGGCCTCGCGCGAGGTCCTGTCGTTGCCGGTCTATCCCGAATTGACGGAAGCGCAGCTCGCCGAGGTGGCCTCGGCGGTGCGCGCCTTCTACGGGCGCTAAGCCCCCCTCCCACCGGAGTCCCATGTCGTTCGCCCAGGACCTGCAGCAGAAGATCGAGTCGCGGCGCGCTGTCGTCGGTATCGTTGGCCTCGGCTACGTCGGCCTCCCACTGGCCATGGAGTTCACGAAGGCCGGCTTTCACGTGGTCGGCTTCGACGTCAGCGCGCGCGTCACCGAGCTGCTGATGCGCGGCGAGTCACACATCCAGGACGTGCCGGCGGCCGACGTGGCCGACGCGGTGAAGCGCGGACTGTTCACCGCCACCATCGACGAGAAGGCGCTCGGCACCTGCGACGCCATCTCGATTGCCGTGCCGACGCCGCTCAGCAAGACGCGCGATCCGGACCTTTCGTACGTGATCAGCGCCTCGGACACGATCGCGCGCAACGCCCACAAGGGGCTGCTGATCGTGTTGGAAAGCACGACCTATCCGGGCACGACGCGCGAACTGATGCAGCCGCGGCTCGAGGCGGTCGGGCTCACGGTCGGCACCGACGTGTTCCTGGCCTTCAGCCCCGAGCGGGTCGATCCGGGCAACCCGGTCTGGCACACGAAGAACACGCCGAAGGTGGTCGGTGGCATCTCGGCGAACTGCACGACGCTGGCGAAGCAGCTGTACGAGGCGTGCATCGACACGGTGGTCCCGGTGACGAGCACGGAAGCTGCGGAACTCGTGAAGCTCCTCGAGAACACGTTCCGCGCGGTCAACATCGGGATGGTCAACGAGATGGCCATCGTGTGCGACAAGCTGGGCGTGAACGTGTGGGAGGTGATCGATGCGGCGGCGACCAAGCCGTTCGGCTTCATGAAGTTCACGCCGGGCCCTGGGATCGGCGGACACTGCATTCCGCTCGACCCGCACTACCTCGCGTGGAAGATGCGCACGCTCAACTACCGGACGCGCTTCATCGACGTCGCCAGCGAGATCAACTCCGAGATGCCGGCGTTCGTGGTCGAGAAGGTGGCGGCCGCGCTCAACACGGATCGGAAGTCGGTGAACGGCAGCCGGGTGCTCGTGCTGGGCATCTCGTACAAGCGCGACATCGACGACATGCGCGAATCGCCGGCGCTGGACGTGATGCGCCTGCTCGAGGAGCGCGGTGCGTCGGTGGACTACCATGATCCCCACGTACCCACCTTCCGCGAGGATGGGCATGTGCAGTCGGGCATCGCACTCACGGAAGCGGCGCTCGATGCGGCGGACGTGGTCGTGATCATCACGGATCACACGGCGGTGGACTACGGCTTCGTGGTGCGGCACGCCCATGTCGTGGTGGACACGCGCAATGCGCTGGCGAAGGTGCCGGCCGGGAAGGCGCGCGTCGTCATGCTCTCGCAGCACGCGGTCGTTCCCGCTGGCGGACACGCGTGAAGATTGCCGTCGTCGGCACGGGGTACGTCGGCCTCGTTGTCGGCGCCTGCTTCGCGGAGACGGGGAACGAGGTGACCTGCGTCGATGTCGACGCAGGCAAGATCGCGCGGCTGCGTGAGAACGTGATTCCGATCTATGAGCCCGGCCTTGGCGAGCTGGTGGAGCGGAACCAGCGCGAGGGGCGGCTGTCGTTCACCACGGAGCTTGCCGAGGCGGTGCGAGGCAGCGATGCCGTCTTCATCGCGGTCGGCACGCCGCCCGACGAAGACGGCTCCGCCGACCTGCGCCACGTGCTGACGGTGGCGCGCGGCATCGGCCCGCATCTGGCGCCCGATGCCGTGGTGGTCACCAAGAGCACCGTGCCCGTTGGCACGAGCGAGCGCGTCAAGTCAGCGGTGGCGGAGACGGCGCGCGTGCCGTTTCACGTCTGTTCGAATCCCGAATTCCTGAAGGAAGGGGCCGCCGTGGAAGACTCGCTGCGGCCGGATCGGGTGGTGGTCGGCGCCGACAGCGCGCGCGCGCGCGAGGTGATGGGCGAGCTGTTCGCCCCATTCGTGCGCACCGGGAAGCCGGTGCTCTTCATGGACATCGCGTCGGCCGAACTGACCAAGTATGCCGCCAACGCCATGCTCGCGGCGCGCATCACGTTCATGAACGAGATCGCGAACCTCTGCGAGCGCGTGGGTGCGAACGTGGACTCGGTCCGTCGCGGGATCGGCTCCGATCCGCGCATCGGGTCCTCGTTCCTGTTCCCGGGGCCCGGGTACGGCGGCTCGTGCTTTCCGAAGGACGTGCAGGCGCTCGAACGGCTGGCGGCGTCGGTGGGGAGCCCGCTGCGGGTCGTGGCGGCGGTGCACGAGGCCAACGAGTACCAGAAGTCGCGGCTGTTCGAGCTCACGAGCCGAGCGCTCGGCGGATCGGTTGCCGGATGCCGGATCGCCGTGTGGGGACTGGCGTTCAAGCCGCAGACCGATGACATGCGGGAGTCGCCGGCGCTGGCCCTGATCGAACAGCTGCTCTCGGCCGGGGCCACCGTCGTCGCGCATGATCCCGCCGCGATGCCGGAGGCCCGGCGGCGCCTGGGTGACCGGATTGCGTATGCCGACACCGCCTACGAGGCGCTCCCGGGCGCCGATGCGCTGGTGGTGGTGACCGACTGGAACGAGTACCGGCACCCGAATCACGAACGGATCAAGACCTCGCTCGCCCGGCCGATCGTCATCGACGGCCGCAACCTCTTCGACCCGGATCGCATGGCGAAGCTCAACTTCACGTACGTCTCGATCGGACGGCCGCGCGCATGAGAGTCCTCATCACGGGCGCCGCCGGCTTTCTCGCGTCGCACCTCACCGACCGGTTCCTGCGCGATGGTCATCACGTCGTGGGGCTCGACAACTTCGTCACGGGCAGTCCGGACAACATCGCGCACCTCACGGGCAATCCGTCGTTCGAGTTCCTGCTCCACAACATCTCGAATTTCACGTATGTGGCCGGACCGCTGGACGGCGTGCTGCATTTCGCGTCGCCCGCCTCGCCCATCGATTACCTCGAGCACCCGATCCCGACGCTCAAGGTGGGCGCGCTCGGCACCCACAACGCGCTGGGGATCGCCAAGGCCAAGGGGGCGCGCTTCTTTCTGGCCTCGACCAGCGAGGTCTACGGCGACCCGCTCGTGCACCCGCAGCCGGAATCTTATTGGGGCAACGTGAACCCGATCGGCCCCCGTGGGGTGTATGACGAGGCCAAGCGCTTCGCCGAAGCGATGACCATGGCCTATCACCGCTTTCACGGACTCGATACCCGCATCGTGCGCATTTTCAACACCTACGGGCCGCGCATGCGGCCACTCGACGGTCGCGTGGTCTCGAATTTCATCGTGCAAGCGCTCAAGGGCGAGCCGATCACGATCTACGGCGACGGGAGCCAGACGCGGTCGTTCACCTACGTCGATGACGAGGTGGAGGGGATCTATCAGCTCTTCCTGCGCGGTGACGCACAGCCGATGAACATCGGAAACCCCGTCGAGTTCACCGTTCGCGAGCTGGCCGAGTTGGTGCTTGAGGCGACGGGATCGGCCAGCCCGATCGTCCAGCGCCCGCTGCCTGAGGACGACCCGAAGGTCCGCCAGCCGGACATCACCCGTGCGCGCGCCGTGCTCGGATGGGAGCCGAAGGTGCCGCTGCGCGAGGGCGTGGCGCAGACGATCACCTACTTTCGCCGCATCATCGCGGCTGGCGCATGACGGGCGCTCGGGTGCGCATGGTGGCGCTCGCGGCCTCCGTCCTGATGCTCGGTGCGTGCAAGACCTTTGACCCGAAGGTCTACAAGACGAGCGAGTCCCTCTTTGCCGTCTCGCTCGATCTACTCAAGAAGGGCAACCTCGAGAACGCGGCCAAGGGCTTCGAGAAGCTGACGCTCGACTTGCCGGCACGCGATCCGCTGCTGCCTGTGGCGTACTGGTACCTGGCCATGACGTACGAGCAACGGCAGGAGCACCTGTTTGCGGCGCAGAACTTCCAGCGGCTGGCCGAGACGTTCCCGGATGACTCGCTGGCCGACGATGCGCTCTTCGCGGCGGGCAAGTCGTACGCCGCGATGTGGCGCACGCCGGAGCTGGATCCCCAGTACGCGCTCCTCGCGCAGGGGACCTGGCGAGGGCTGCTCATCAACTATCCGGAAACCGCGCTCCGCGAGACCGTCACCAAGGCGATCGCGGACATGGAAGACAAGATTGCGAGCAAGGATTACGAGACCGGGCAGCACTACCTGCGGCGCAAGGCCTACGACTCGGCGATCATCTACTTCAAGGACGTCATGAAGACGTACCCCAGCACCCCGCACGCGCGCTTGGCGGGACTTCGGCTGCTGGGGGCCTACCAGGCCATCAAGTACGGCGAAGAGGCCAAGGAGCTGTGCGAGTCGTTGACCAAGGCGCACCCGAAGGATGCGGAGATCAAGACCGCCTGCGCGCCGCAGGCGGTGCAGCGCTGAACGATGCGCGTCGGCGTGTTCGGGGGGACGTTCGACCCGCCACACGTCGGCCACCTGCTGGTGGCGCGTGACGCGGCAGAACAGCTGGCGCTCGACCGGCTGCTCTGGATCCCGGCCGGCACCCAGCCGTTCAAGGCATCCGCGAACGCCTCGGACGGCGCCCACAGGCTGGCGATGACCCGGCTCGTGACCGAGCCGGTGCCCGGGTTCGGCGTCGACGCCCTCGAAATCGAGCGTGGGGGGTTATCTTTCACGGTTGACACGCTTCGCACTCTGACGGCACGGGACCCGGGCACGGATTGGGTCGTGTGCGTCGGCGCGGACGCCTTTCTGCGCTTTGCGGAATGGCGGGAGCCTGCGGCGATCGCTGATCTGGCCACGGTGGCCGTGTTGGCGCGCGAGGGGGCGAGGGCAGAACCGGCGGCTCTTGCCGCGGTATCGGGAGCCAGGGCGGTTCCGGTGCGGCGGGTGGACGTGTCGAGTACGGAGATCCGCGCGCGCGTGCGCGCCGGGCGCTCCATCAACGGATTCGTCACGGAGCCCGTGGCGGCGTACATCGCCGAGCACGGGCTGTACCGATAGGGGACGGGATGCTCAAGGGATTGCTCACCGGGTTGTTCGGCACGCGCCACGATCGCGAGCGCAAGCGCGTGCAGCCGATCGTGGACGAAGTGAATGGCATCGGAGCCCGGCTGCAGGGGCTCAGCGATGCTGAACTGCGCGACCAGACGGCCAAGTTTCGCGCCCGGCTCGCCGAGCGTACGGGGGAGCTCGACGGCAAGATTGCCGAGCTGAAGGCCCGGAAGCACGACGCACGAGATGCCACGGTGCGTGAGGCACTCGATCGGGAGCTGAGCGGCGCAGACGGACGCGGCGGCCTCGAGGCGGAGCGTCGCGCCCTGACGGCCGAGGTGCTGGACGCGATCCTGCCCGAGGCATTCGCCACGGTGCGTGAGGCGGCGCGCCGCCTCGTCGGTACGACGGTGCAGGTGACCGGCCAGCCGATCGGTTGGGACATGGTGCACTACGATGTCCAGTTGATCGGTGGCATCCAGCTGCACCTCGGGCGCATCGCCGAGATGGCCACCGGCGAAGGGAAGACGCTGGTCGCGACGCTCCCCCTGTACCTGAACGCGCTGCCCGGACGTGGGGCGCACCTCGTGACGGTCAACTCGTACCTTGCCCGTCGTGACTCCCAGTGGATGGGACACCTGTACACGTGGCTGGGCCTCACGGTCGGATGCCTCGACGACACCGAGCCGGGGACGCCGGCGCGTCGCGCGGCGTACCTGTGCGACATCACGTACGGCACGAACAACGAGTTCGGCTTCGACTACCTGCGCGACAACATGGTGACCGCGAACGAGCAGCGCGTGCAGCGCGGTCACGCCTACGCGATCGTCGACGAAGTGGACTCGGTGCTCATCGATGAAGCGCGCACGCCGCTGATCATCTCGGGGCCCGTCGGCAACGAGAGCGACGTACAGTACGCGGAACACAACGCGGCGGTATCGCGGCTCGTGCGCCTGCAGACCGAACGCGTCAACTCGCTCGTCGCGGAAGGGGAGCGGGCGCGCGAAGCCGGTGACGAGCAGACGGCGGGGATGAAGCTGTACACGGCGCGTCTCGGCGCGCCCAAGACCAAGCGGTTGCTCAAGGTGATGCAGGAGCGCGGCGTGGCCGAACTGGTCCAGCGCATGGAGCTCGATCACATCGCCGACCGCAAGCTGCCGGCCGCCAAGCAGGCTTATCGCGACATCGAGGAAGGGTTGCTCTACGTGCTTGACGAGCGCGGCAACACCGTGCACCTCACGGATCGCGGCGTCGACGCCATGTCGCCGGATGACAAGGACGCGTTCGTGCTGCCGGACCTGTCCCAGTCCGTCGGCGCCCTCGACCGCGAGACCGACCTCGAACCCGAGGAGCGGCTGCGGCGGCGCCAGCAGCTCGACGGCGAGTACGCGCTCAAGTCCGAGAGCCTCAACATCGTGCACCAACTGCTGCGCGCGCACGCCCTGTTCGAGCGCGACGTGAACTACGTCGTGCAGGAAGGCCAGGTGCTGATCGTGGACGAGTTCACCGGCCGCACCATGCCGGGGCGCCGCTGGTCCGAAGGGCTCCATCAGGCGGTGGAGGCCAAGGAGGGGGTGCAGGTGAAGGGGGAGACGCAGACCCTCGCCACGATCACCATCCAGAACTACTTCCGGATGTACGGCAAGCTCGGCGGCATGACCGGCACCGCCGAGACCGAGGAGACGGAGTTCTTCCAGATCTACGGGCTCGAGGTGTCGGTGATCCCGACCAATCGCGACATCGTCCGCGACGATCGCCACGACCTCGTGTACAAGACGCGCAAGGAGAAGCTGCAGGCGATCGTCGAGGAGACGCGACGGCTCCACGACCTCGGCTTCCCGGTGCTCGTGGGCACGGTGAGCGTCGACGAGTCGGAGACGATCTCCAAGCTGTTCCAGCGCGCTGGCATCAAGCACAACGTGCTCAACGCCAAGTACCACCAGCGAGAGGCGGAGATCGTGGCGCTCGCCGGGCAGGAGGGCGCGGTCACGATCGCGACGAACATGGCGGGCCGAGGCACCGACATCAAGCTTGGCGCCGGCGTACGCGTGGCGAAGCCGTCGGTGGTGAAGGACTGGGACGGCAATCCGCAGAACGTGGAGGAGTGCGGCGGCCTGCACATCATCGGGTCGGAGCGCCACGAGTCGCGCCGCATCGACCGACAGCTGCGGGGCCGTGCGGGACGCCAGGGTGATCCGGGCGCGACGCAGTTCTTCCTGTCGCTCGAAGACGACCTGATGCGCCTGTTCGGCTCCGACCGGATCGCACGACTGATGGACCGGATGGGTGCCAAGGATGGCGAGGTGCTCACGCATCCGCTCATCACGCGGTCCATCGAACAGGCCCAGAAGCGGGTCGAGTTGCAGAACTTCCAGGCGCGCAAGCGGCTCCTCGAGTACGACGACGTGATGAATCAGCAGCGCGAAGTGATCTACTCGCTGCGCGCCTTTGCCCTCGAGGGGGGCGAAGAGCTTCGCGGCGAGGCGGTGGGCATGATCGAGAAGGCGCTCGCACGGCGCATCGAGGCCGCGCTCGGCGATGCCGCCGCTCCGCAGCTGTGGGATCTCGAGCTGCTGCGCCAGGACTTGCTCATGCAGTACATGCTTCCCGTCGCCTCGCTGGCCGAAGGCGCCGAGCGCCCCACGCTCCTGGCCGCGTTGGTGGCCGAGGCGCAGGAGGCGGGCCGTGCGGCGTTCGCCGCCAAGGTGGAACAGCTGGATGTCGTGCGTGACGAAGGCGGACTGGGGTACGGGCAGCGCCTGCTCGCGTACATCATGCTGCAGGTGCTGGACGAGAAGTGGAAGGATCACCTCTACGACCTCGACCAGCTGCGCGGCGCCATCCATTACCGGTCATGGGGGCAGAAAGACCCGCTGCTGGAGTACAAGCAGGAGGCCTACACGATGTTCGTGGACCTCGTGCACGACGTCCACCACACCTTTGCCGAGCGCTTCCTCAAGGCGCAGCTGGTGTTCGAGGAGGCCGCGCCGCTGCCCGAGCCGGAGGTGCCGATGATCAGCGGCCCCGCGCGCCGGTTCAACGAGTTCGGAATGGTCGAGACGGAGCCCGCGCCGGTGCTCGAGGTCGGCCCCGCGGAGTCGTCAGCGGGCGACCAGGTGGCTGTCCGTGCCGAGCCCACGATCATCGGGGCCGGTCGGCCGCGCACGCTGGGCGCCTCGGTGCCGAGCGCCGTGCTCGGAGGAGCGCCTGCGGACGGTGAGTGGACGAACGTCGGCCGGAACGATCCCTGCCCGTGCGGGTCGGGCCGGAAGTTCAAGAAGTGCCACGGGGCCAACGGCTAGCGGCCGCACCACAGGCACCCCGGAAGGACCGCGCGCCTCGGGAACGGATCCCGGGGCGCGCTGTATATTCGGGAGAGAGTTCGCCACCGGAGGGGCACGATGCGCTGTGTCTTGTCGATCGCCGCGGCCACCAA
This sequence comes from Gemmatimonadota bacterium, assembly GCA_031372565.1. Taxonomy (GTDB): domain Bacteria; phylum Gemmatimonadota; class Gemmatimonadetes; order Gemmatimonadales; family Gemmatimonadaceae; genus JACPPC01. Next base: position 40,523 of record JANMLN010000055.1, read on the forward strand.
GATCACGCTGCCACTGGCTGCGCAGGGTGCGTTGATGGCGCGCTTTTCGGAGGGGCAGTTCCGCGTACCGACGTTCGTTGTCAGTCAGGCGGCCTACGTGGGTGTGTTCGAGGTGCTCGACGGCGGCCGTATCGCGCAGCGCTATCCGCGCGTGGAGGCGCAGAACCGGTTCGCACTGCCGGCTGGGGAGACGGAGCTTGCCGATCTCGACGTGAACATCGGCGTGATCGCGGATGAGCCTGGCACGCGCACGGTGTTCTGGCGCGGTGGCCGTTTTGGTGCTCCGTCCATTGCCGCACGTTCTGCGCCAATCGCACGCACGCTCATTCTCGTGGCCAGCACCGCGCCATTGCGCGTGGTACCGTCGTCCGAGTTTCCGGCGCTCGCGCGCGCCGCGCTCGCGGGCCTCGACAGCACGATGGGGCGTGATGCGCGAGCGCTGGCGGCGGTCCTGGCCACCGTGCGGCCGGTCGGCGAGGCCGAGGTGGCCACCGACATGCGCACGCTATGGGCGCAGCAGGTGCAGGAGATTCGCGGCATGGCACGTTCGATCGCCGCGGGCGATCCGCTGCCGAGCGGAGGCGGTGGTGACGCCGCCGGGTTGTGCGGAGCGTATGGCACGGGGGTGCTCACGACGTACGCGAGCGAGTATGCGTGCGGACGGCAGGCGGTCTGGATGGGGGGCGGCTGGGCGTATGACATCGGCGCGGGCTTTGTACCCGTGCTCCCGGTGTTCTGGGGAGTTCCGCCTCAAGCGCCGCCCGCCCCGACGCGATACTCAGGCCCCGTCGGCGTGCTGCCAGGGCAGCGCGTCCCAACGGCCGGTCCGCAGGGGGGCGGCGCCGGGCGAACTCCGGAACCGCCGCTGACGCAGTTCCCCGCCTGGCAGGCGCGCGGATGGAGCGGCATGATCGCGGGCTCGGCGCCCGAGCCTGCATCGGCGCCGGGTACCGCGGGCTCGACGTTGGGCGGCGGTGGGGGCGGCGGTGGGGGCGGCGGTGGGGGCGGCGGACGGGGTGACGGAGGAGGGGCGGGATCGGCTGCCTCATCCCACACCTATGGCGTGCCCATTCTGGTGTCACCCGCGGGCGGCCCGACCCCGCCGCGCGGTCCGTCGGTCGCTGGACCTGCACGGATGGCCGTACCTGCACCGATCTTGGTCGGCGCGATCGGACCCGCCGGCACGCAGAGTCGCGGACCCGCGCCGGCCGTCAGCGCGTCGCAGCCGGGACCTCGCACGGCGGCAACTCCCGTCCGGCGACAGTAACCTCGACTTCTCACGAGCCATGCGCATGCTTCGATGGTCCCTTGCAGCAGCCGGCGCCCTGTTGTTGACCCTCTCGCCGCTGCACGCGGCCGGGCAGACGTCGACGCCAGGATTGCCCGGTGCCGATGGCGCGTCCGACTCGCTGGCACTGACCGTGAAGATCGTGCGAGTGCCAGGTGACGAACCGGCGTTCGAACTGAGTCGGCTCGCCTATGTCGCGGTCTTCGAGGTACGCCCGGGTGATGGCGTGTCGCAGCTCTTTCCCGACAACACCGACGGCGCACGCACCACGTCGCCCAAGGGCCGCACGTACCTGCAGGCGGGGCGCGTGGGGTACAATCGGCAAGCGAGCCGGTCGCAGACCAACTACGCGCCGACCTCGAACTTCGGCACGGATCAGCTCCGCACGTCGCGCACGATCCTGATCGTGGCCTCTGACCGTCCGCTCCGCGTGAGTGGTCCCAACGCGACCGCGCAGATGTTGCGACGCATCGAGCGGTTGCGGACGCTCCGGAGCGGGCGCGTGCTGATCGATGATCTGTTGGCCATCATCGCGGCGGTGAGGCCGGAGGACAGCACGGCGGAGGTTGCGACGGATTCGATGGAGTTGCCGCCGGGCTAGCCGCGCGAGACGCGACGCCCGCCGTGCGATCTGCGAAAGGGCCCGGTCGGCAAGAAGAAGATGACGCGAATGCCGTGCGTGCCGGCGACTTTGCGGGGTCTCCTCACCCCCAATCTCGCATGCCAGCCCCTAGCCTCCCGACGGTCAATTCGTTACGCATACAGGAGTTGCCCGAACGGGACCGACCGCGTGAGCGTTTGCGCCGGCTGGGCCCGGAAGCGCTGTCCTCGCCGGAACTGTTGGCACTGCTCCTTGGTACGGGTGCCGGCGGTCGCTCGTCGCTGATGGTCGCACACGAAGTGCTGTCCAACGCCGACGGGTCGTGGCGTCGGCTAGCGTCGCAGTCGGTCGGCCAGTTGGCGCAGGTGCGGGGCGTGGGCATGGCTCGAGCGACGGCGATCGTCGCAGCGCTCGAGTTGGGCCGACGGCTCGCGACGGAAGGGCGGGACATGGGGGTGCCACTCCGGGCGCCTTCGGATGTGGTCGCGGCCTACGCGCCGCGGCTCGAGGACTTGGCGGTCGAGGAGTTTCATGTGGCGGTGCTGGACGTGCATCATCGGTTGGAACGCGACATCCTCGTCACACGGGGACTGTTGAACACGTCGCTCGTGCATCCACGCGAGGTGTTCCGCGCCGCCGTGGCCGAACGCGCCGCTGGCGTGGTGCTCGTGCACAACCACCCCTCGGGGGATCCGTCACCGTCGCCGGAGGACAAGCTGGTCACGGCGCAGATGGCGGGCGCCGGAGCACTCCTCGGCATCCCCGTGCTCGATCACATCATCATCGGTCGCGGGCGGTATTCCAGCTTCCGCGAGGCGGGACTGCTGTGACGAGCACCGCGCTGCGTGACGTGATCCCCGGGTGGGAACTCCCCGAGGGCGTGGGGGAGCGGCTCGATCAGGAACTGCTCGCCCGCGCCTACCAGTTCTCCGAGCGGGCGCACACCGGGCAGGTGCGTCGCTCGGGCGAGCCGTATGTGACGCACTGCATCGAAGTGGCCAAGATCCTGGCCGAGTTGCAGCTCGACACCGTGACGGTCGCGAGCGGGCTGATGCACGATGTGGTCGAGGATACCGACATCAGCGTCGAGGACATCGAAGCGGAGTTCGGCAAGGAGGTGGCGGCGATCGTGGATGGCGTCACCAAGATCGGCGGGCTCACCCTCACCTCGGCGCAGGAGCGCCAGGTCGAGAATTACCGCAAGCTGCTGCTGTCGATCGCGAAGGACGCGCGCGTCATCCTGATCAAGCTCGCCGACCGGCTGCACAACATGCGGACGCTCGAGTGGATGCCGCCCGAGAAGCGCCGGCAGATTGCGCAGGAGACGCGCGACCTGTACGCACCGCTGGCGCATCGCTTCGGCATGGCCAAGATGCGCTGGGAGCTCGAGGATCTCGCCTTCAAGCATATCGAGGCGGAGGAGTACAAGGCACTGGCCAAGCTGGTGCAGCAGCGGCGCACGGAGCGAGAGGCGTTGATCGCGCAGCTGGTGGGGCCCCTGCAGGACGAGATCCGCAAGGCACGGATCACCGTGCACGACGTCTCGGGACGCCCCAAGCATCTGTGGTCGATTCACAAGAAGATGATGCAGCGGGAGAAGCCGTACGACGAGATCTACGACCTGCTCGCCGTGCGCGTCCTCGTGGACACGGTGCCGGAGTGCTATCACGCGCTGGGTGTCATCCATGACGGGTGGACCCCGGTGCAGGAGCGCATCAAGGATTACATCGCGCAGCCGAAGTCGAACGGCTACCAGTCGTTGCACACGACCATCTTCGGGCCGGGCCGGCAGCTGTTCGAGATCCAGATCCGCACGCTCGACATGCACCGCACCGCCGAGCTCGGCATCGCCGCCCACTGGCGGTACAAGACGTCGGAAACGCAGGCCTCGGATGAGCTGGACCGCGCGCTCCACTGGTTCCGTCAGGTGCTGGAACTCCAGCTCGATGCCAAGACGCCGGACGAGTTTCTGGAGTTCCTGAAGCTCGACCTGTACCAGGACGAGATCTTCGTCTTCACGCCCACGGGTGACGTCATCCAGCTGCCGCGCGGCGCCACGCCGATCGACTTCGCCTACGCCGTGCACACCGAGGTGGGGCAGCGGTGCATGGGAGCGAAGGTCAACGGCAAGATCGTCCCGCTGTCGCGCGAGCTCAAGAACTCCGAGACGATCGAGATTCTGACCTCCGCGCTGGCGAAGCCGAGCCGCGACTGGCTGGCGCACGTGCACACGGGCCGGGCCCGTCACAAGATCCGGCAGTGGCTCCGGCACGAGGAACACCAGACATCGGCCAAGCTCGGGCGGGAGATTCTGGATCGCGAAATTCGTCGGCGTCGGCTGGGGCGCGTCGACGATGCCGACCTGTTGCGCGCGGCCAAGGCGCTTGGCCTGAAGGACATCACGCACCTGTTCGCGTCGCTGGGGCAGGGGGACGTGAGTGCGACGGCCGCGCTCAACACGATCTTCCCGCACATCGAGGAGCTGCCGGCGCAGCCGCCGCGGCCGAGCGTGATCGAGCGGCTCGTCGATCGGATGCGTGGCGGCGGGAAGGGGATCAAGATTCAGGGCGTTGACGGCTTGATGGTGCGCTACGCCCAGTGTTGCCAGCCGGTGCCGGGCGACCATGTGGTCGGGTACGTGACGCGAGGGCGCGGCGTCAGCATCCATCGCGAGGATTGTCCCAACCTGCTCGTGCTCGGGCACGAGCCGGAACGGCGGGTGGATATCGATTGGCAGGTGGCGGAGGGCGAACGATTCGTCGTGCGTCTGGCGCTCGACGGTACCGACCGGCGCGGTCTGTACGCGGATGTGGCCACGGCGGTCACGAGCACCGGAACCGACATCAAGGCAATGGAACTCAAGGCGAGTGAGGGACGCGCGATCGGCGCGGTGGTGGTTGACGTCGAGAACCTGGCGCATCTGGAGCGCATCATGAAGGCGATGCGCCGGGTGAAGGGGGTGGCGACCGTGGCCCGCCGCGAGCGGCTGGCAGGGGAAGAGTGATGCGCGCGCGTGGAGCGCTGGTCGCGCTGGGGCTGCTGGCGATGCTCGCGCGCGGTGCCGGGGCGCAACGGATTGGGGGGCCGGTCGGGAGCGGCATCCGGCGCGATACCGTGGCACCGACGAGCCAGCTGCGCGTGGATCAGATGGCCATTCTCGCTGGCAGCGTCACCGACAGCTCCGGACGTCCGGTCCCGTTCGCCACGATCGTCGCCGACAGCGGACAGACGACGTTGGCGCAGCAGGATGGCAGCTTCCGGCTGACCAGATTGCGTCCCGGGCAGAATGGCTTCCTGATCCGGCGGATCGGGTACCTGCCGCTGGCATTCGAAATGGAGATGCCGGTGGGGAGCACGGTCACGGTGCATCTGCGGCTGTTGCCCGCGACGCAGGAACTGCGGCCGGTCACGATCGACGGCAAGCGCGTCTCGCCCGGGCTCGCGCGCACCGGTTTCTACGATCGGCAGCGGCAAGGGCTCAGCGGGATCTTCTTCGATCCCGAGGACATCTCGAAGCGCGCACTCGTGGCCACCACCGATCTGCTGCGCGGCCTGCCGAACGTGACCGTCTCGAAGGTGGGTTCGAACACGTTCGTGTACGGCCGCATGCAACGCTGCATGGATGTCTGGATCGACGGGACCCCGGTGGGGCGCGATTTCGACCTGTCGCGCAACATGCCGCCGGAATGGGTGAAGGCGATGGAGGTGTACACGTCCCCGTCGCAGACGCCGCCGCAGTTTTCACGGCAGACCGGGTGCGGTGCGGTGGTAGTGTGGACGCGCGTGGATTGACCGTCGGTCGGTCACGAGTGGTCCATGTGTAACGATACCGAACAAAACCCGTAAGCGGGTGTTATATTGACGCTCATGGTCCCCCGCGCACAGTTCCGACTCGAGGCGCCGTTCCAGCCCGCCGGTGATCAGCCCAAGGCGATTGCCGAGCTGGTGCAGGGGCTCGCGCGTGGTGACCGGTTCCAGACGCTGCTGGGGGTGACCGGTTCGGGCAAGACGATGACGATGGCCAATGTCATCCAGGCGTATGGCCGGCCGACGCTGGTGCTGTCGCACAACAAGACGTTGGCGGCGCAGCTGTATGGCGAGCTCAAGTCGTTCTTCCCGTCCAACGCGGTCGAGTACTTCATCTCGTACTACGATTACTACCAGCCGGAGGCGTACGTGCCCACCACGGACACGTACATCGAGAAGGACGCGTCGATCAACGAGGACATCGACCGGCTGCGGTTGCGCGCGACGTCGTCGTTGATGGAGCGGGACGATGTGATCATCGTCGCGACCGTGAGCGCGATCTACGGCTTGGGCGATCCGATCCAGTACAAGGCACAGATGGTGACGCTGACCCGCGGCCAGAAGGTGGCGCGCGACGACGTGCTGCGGGCGCTGGTGAAGATCCAGTACGGGCGGAACGACGTGGCGTTCGAGCGGGGCACCTTCCGCGTCCGCGGTGATACGGTCGAGATCTTCCCCGCCTACGAGGAGCAGGCGGTGCGCGTCGAGCTGTGGGGCGACGAGATCGAGAAGATCACGAAGATCGACCCGCTCACGGGGCACAAGATTGCGGAGCTCGAGCGCACGGCGGTCTACCCGGCCAAGCATTTCATCACGACGCGGCCGTTGCTGGAGCGCGCGGTGAAGGCGATCCGCATCGAACTGGCGGAGCGGCTCGAGTTCCTGCGCAACGAGCACAAGCTGCTCGAGGCGCAGCGTCTCGAGTCGCGGACCAACTTCGACATCGAGATGATGCTGGAGATCGGCACGTGCGCCGGGATCGAGAACTATTCGCGGCATCTCTCCGACCGGCAGCCGGGTGAGCGACCGGCCTGCCTGTTCGACTACTTCCCCGAGGATTTCCTCGTGGTGGTCGATGAGTCGCACGTGTCGCTGCCGCAGATCCGCGGGATGTACAACGGCGACCGGGCGCGGAAGCTGACGCTGGTGGATTACGGGTTCCGGCTGCCGAGCGCCCTCGACAACCGTCCGCTGGTGTTCGAGGAGTTCCTGTCGTTGACGCCGCGCGCGGTCAACGTGTCGGCGACGCCGGGGGAGCTCGAGCTGCAGCTGTCGGAGGGGGTGGTCGTCGAGCAGGTCATCCGGCCGACCGGGCTGGTGGACCCGATCATCGAGATCCGGTCGGTGAAGGGGCAGGTGGACGACTTGCTGGGCGAGATCCGCAAGCGGGAGCGCAAGGGGGAGCGGGTGCTGGTGACCACGCTGACCAAGCGGATGTCGGAGGACTTGACCGACTACCTGCGGCAGGTGGGGGTGCGCGTTCGGTACATGCACTCGGACATCGACGCCATCGAACGGATGGAGATCGTGCGAGGACCCCGCCTGGGCGAGTTCGACGTGCTGATCGGGATCAACCTGCTGCGCGAAGGGCTCGACATGCCGGAGGTCTCGCTGGTGGCCATCCTCGATGCCGACCAGGAGGGCTTCCTCCGCTCTGATCGGTCGCTGATCCAGACCATCGGTCGTGCGGCACGGCACGTGAACGGGCTCGCCATCTTCTACGCCGATCGCATCACCGGCTCGATGCAGCGGTGCATGGACGAGACGAACCGTCGTCGTCTCGTGCAGGAGCAGCACAACCTCGATCACGGGATCACGCCGCGCGGCGTGGAGAAGAGCATCGACGAGGTGCGGTTCATCACGCGCGTGGCCGATGCGCGGGATGAGCGCGAGGAGCGTGCGGCCAAGCGTGGCGCGCCGGCGGCGGCCAAGGCGGCCGACGTCGCGCAGGTCGTGGGCGAGCTGGAGGAGGCCATGAAGCGGGCGGCGACCGCCCTCGACTTCGAAGCGGCGGCCAAGCTGCGCGACCAGATCTTCGAGCTGAAGGCGGCGCAACCCGGCGGCAAGTCGAAGAGTTCGTCGTGGCAGCGTGCCGGACGCTAGCGTGCGCGAGTCCGCGTCCGTTGACGCGCGTGTGCTCACGCGCGATGCCCTCGTGGCGTACGGCGAGGCGCTCGGGCGCGCCGTGCGGGCGCCGGTGGTGTTCGCGCTGTCGGGCGACCTGGGAGCCGGCAAGACGACGCTCGCGCAGGCGATCTGCCGCGGGTACGGGGTCGCGGAGCCCGTCACGAGTCCCACCTTTTCGCTCGTGCATGAGTATGTGGGAGCACGTGGGCCGGTGCTCCACCTCGACCTCTACCGGCTCGACGGGGCGCAGGCGCTCGACTCGATCGGGCTCGACGAGCTGCTGGCGCGCGACGCGGTGGTGATCGTGGAGTGGCCCGAGCGCGGCGCGGACCGGCTCCCGCCGTCGGCGCGCTGGCTTCACCTCGCCGTGGCCGTCGATCCGGCGATGCGCGTCGTGCGCGAGGGGGCGGCATGATCGCGCTGGCACTCGATGGCGCAAGCGGTGCCGGGACGCTAGCCGTGTTCGACGGCGATCGTTTGGTGGCGGAGGGGCAGGTGCCGATGGGCGCTCGCACGGGCGACCTGTTCTTTCCGGCCGTGCTGGACGCGCTGCGTGCGGCGGGGACGCGCCCGTCGCTCGTCTCGCGCGTGATTTGTGGGGCGGGGCCAGGGAGCTTCACCTCACTCCGGATCGTGGCCGCGATTGCCAAAGGGATCTGCGAGGGGGCGGGGGCGGAATTGGTGGCGGTTCCATCGCTGGCGCTCGCCGTCGCCGCCGAACCCGAGCTGCCGGTGGGGACGTACCTCGTGCTCGCGGACGCGTTGCGCGGCGAATCGTTCGGGCAGTGGTGCGAGCGCCTCGCAGACGGGCGCGTGGTGGCGCGCTCGGCGGTGGAGCGCGCTCCGGCGGCAGCCCTCGTGGCGGACGCGGCCGCACGTGGTGCCATGGTGGTGGGGTTCGCGCAGGCGCGCCCCCTCGTGCCGCATGCGCGCGGCGCCATGGCCCTCGTGCGCGGCGGCGCGAGTACCGCGGTCGACGTGGCCACGTGGGAGCCAGCGTACGGACGGCTGGCGGAGGCGCAGGTGCAGTGGGAGGTGGCGCACGGGCGGCCACTACCGGCGGCGTGAGCGGCGTGGGGCATGTTGCCGAGGCGGGCGCGGCGATACGACCGGCGCTTGCGAGCGATCTCGACGGCGTCGTGGCGATCGAGGCGGCGAGCTTCAGCGACCCGTGGACCCGTGGGTCGTTCCGCACGCTCGTCGCCGTGCCGCACGTGTATTTTCCGGTGGTCGAAGATGCGGCTGGTGTGACCGCCTTCGCGATCGCGCTGTTTGCGGCAGATGAGAGCGAGTTGGCCAACCTCGCCGTCGCGCCGGAACGACGCGGCCGCGGGCTCGGTGCACGATTGCTGGACGAGGTCATGCGCGAAGCCGAGCGACGCGGTGCGCGCACGATGTGGCTGGAGGTGCGGGAGTCCAACGCTGCGGCGCGCCGTTTGTATGCGGCGCGCGGTTTCGTGGACGCGGGACGGCGGCGGCGGTACTACGCCGATCCGGTGGAGGACGCGCTGGTCTTGCGACGCACGTTCTGATAGCGCGGCAGGATCGAATGCAACAGAATGACCTGCGGCGCAAGGAATCGGTGCCGCACCGCAGTGCAGGATGACATACGCTAGGGGTGCAGCAGGCAGCACCCACGAATCACACTACTGGAGGCACCATGTCGCGCAGTCTCAACAAGGTCCAGCTGATCGGCAATCTCGGAAAGGATCCGGACGTTCGGTCCACCACCACTGGCAGCCGCGTGGCGGAGTTCTCGCTGGCGACGAGCCGGTCGTGGAAGTCTCCCTCGGGCGAACTGCAGGAGAAGACCGAGTGGCATCGGTGTATTGCCTGGAACGCCAAGAACGGCCCGCAGCTGGCCGACATCGTCGAGAAGTTCTGCCAGAAGGGAAAGACGGTCTACGTCGAGGGGCAGATCGAGTACCGGCAGTGGCAGGACAAGGAAGGGCAGACGCGCTACACCACGGAGATCAACGTTCGCGAACTGATCCTGCTGGGCGGTGGGCGTCCGGGCGAGGGCGGGGCGGAGAGCGCGCCGCGTGAGCGCGCCGCCAAGCCGGCCAAGGCGGCGGCGGCAGGGAAGACGGGGAAGGCGGGGGGAGACGAGTTCGAGGATTTCCCGGGCGCGCTGCAGGAAGAAGACGACGACCTGCCGTTCTGATCGACGGGCAGGCGGAACAGGCGGCCTCCGACGGCGTATCCCGGGCCAGACATGGCTCGTCCTATGCCTGTCGGCGGCCGCCTCGTATTCCCGGGTCGGCCCCGGTGGACGCTCGCCCGACCGGGCGGCGTCCGGTCGATGCGTCTTGGTCTCTCGCTTCCGGAGCGTTGCGTCATGCTGCTGCTTCCCGTCGCCCCCCGACATGCGCGCGGTCTCGCCGCCGTCGTCGTCGGTGCGGTGATTGCCCTGGTCCCCACGCAGGTTGTGCGTGGGCAGTTGACCGAGGCGGTCACGCGCGCCCGCAAGGCCGCCGAGCAAGGCAATCAGCGAACGCAGGCCGTCGACGCACAAGCGCAACAGGCAACGCAGGACGGCAAGAAGGCGCCGGCACCGCCGGCCGGGTCCAAGGGGGCGCAACCGACAGGGAGCGCGCCCGCAGGGGCGGCGCAGTCCGTAGTGCCCAAGCGGCCCGTTGACACGCTGCGCGCGTCGGGACGGGTGCCTGTGGCCCGGAACGACGGGAGCGCGCGGGGTGATACGCACACGGTCGAAACGGGGGAGACGCTCTGGGGCATCGCCCAGCGATACTTGCAGGATCCCTACTTGTGGCCGGAGATCTACCGGCTGAATACCGACGTGGTCGAGGATCCGAAGTGGATCTACCCCGGTGAAGTGCTGAAGCTTCCCGGTGCCGCGCCATCTGCCGCTATCGTCGCGGCGGCGCCTGCTCCGCTGCAGGGAACGGTGGATGAGGAGCCGCAGGTGCCGGAGGGGGCCACGGTCTTTTCCTCGGTCCGCCGCGTGGCGACCATCGCCCGACGCCGGGCGTCCGTCGTGACGCCGTCGCCAGCGGTCCGGACGGGTGAGTACGCCGCGGCTCCGTTTGCGACGGCGTCGAAGGGCCCGGCATGGTCCGGGCGCGTGCTGGAATCGCTGTCGAGCAGTTCGATCGGCATGGATCGGCGCGACCGCGCGATCCAGTTCGCGGAGCGCGTGAGCGTGACGCCGCCGTCGGGCGCACCGGCTCAGCCCGGCACGCGCTACCTGATTATCCGACCTGCGGGTACCGTCCCCGGCGTCGGCGACATCGCGATCCCCACTGGGGTGATCGATATCGAGGAGGTCGAGCGCGGCAAGGCCCCTGTGGGTCGGATCACCAAGGTGTTTGATGCCATCCGATCGGGACAGGGGCTCATTCCGTTCGAACGTCTCCGCGTCGACTCGCTGGCGCGTCCGGCGCCGGTTGCCAACGGAGCGCTGACCTCGGTGGTCTGGTTGCTCGCGGATCCCGTGCTGCCCACGTTGCAGGCCTACATCGTCCTGAACGCGAAGGGGATCAGCGCACCCCACATCGGGGATGTGTACGCGCTCCTGGGTCCTTCCACGAAGACCCCGTCGGGCGTCAACGTCCCCGAAGAGGTCATCGGGTCGGCGCAAGTGGTGCGCATCACCCCTCAGGGGTTGACGGCCGTGATCACGGGACAGAAAACCGGCGCGATTCGCGAAGGGATGCAGGCGCGGCTCGCCGCCCGCATGCCCTGATCTTGGGCGTCGATCCCGGCGTCTTCTTACCTCCTCTTTCCGTCATGACCTCACCTCGTCGAATTCTCGTCACCGGCGGCGCCGGCTTCATCGGTTCCACGGTCGCCGACCTGTTCGTGTCCGAAGGGCACGCTGTCACGGTGCTCGACAACCTCGCGAGCGGCAAGCGCGCGCAGGTTCCCAGCGCCGCCACCTTCGTCGAAGCGGACGTGACATCACCCGAGGCGGCGCGGGTGGTGCGCGAGGGCGGGTTCGACGCGATCTGCCACCTGGCGGCGCAGATCGACGTGCGCAAGAGCGTGACGGACCCGATGTTCGACGCGACGGTCAATATCCTCGGCGCGCTCAATGTGCTCGAGGCGGTCAAAGTCGCCGGTGCGACCACGCGCGTGGTGTTCGCCTCGACGGGGGGCGCCATCTACGGGGACTTCGTCACGCCGCCGAACGTGGAGCGCTACGCAAAAGACCCCGATTCTCCGTATGGCATCGCGAAACTCTCGGTCGAGCACTACATGGCGTACTACGCGCGCGTGCACGGCGTGCCGACCGCCGTGCTGCGCTACGCCAACGTGTACGGACCGCGGCAGGACCCGCACGGTGAGGCGGGCGTGGTGGCCATCTTCTGCGGCCGGTTGATGGCCGGTCGCGCCATCACCGCGTTCGGCGATGGCCTGCAGACGCGCGACTACGTGTACGTGGGCGATGTGGCGCGCGCCAATCTGCTCGCCGCAACCTCGCCGCTGGCCAAGATGGCGGAGCTCGACACGCGCGCGTGGAACATCGGCACCGGCATCGAGACCAACGTGATCGAGCTCGCGCGTACGATGATGCAGGTCTCGGGGGTCACCGTGCCGATCGAGCACGCGCCGGCCAAGGCGGGCGAGGCCCGTCGCTCGTCGGTTGCCATCGCGAAGGCCGAGGCCGAACTCGGGTGGACGCCCCGTGTCTCGCTGAGCGATGGCCTGCACAAGACCTATCGCTGGTTCGCCGATTCAGCCAAGGCAACATGATGTTCGTCGCCCCCATGCAGGTGGGTGGCGCCATCCCGTCGAGCCCGATTGAACTGCTGACCGGAAGCGGGACCACCGAACGGGTGGTCCTCGCGATTCTTGGCGTGCTCTCCCTCTTGAGTTGGGGGATCATGGTGGCCAAGTGGTTGGAGTTCCGGCGGATCAATGCGGGCGCGGCGCGCTTTCTCGGCGAGTTCGGCACGGTGGAGCGTGTCGAGGGCGCCGCCGGGCTGGCGCGGCGGTTGCCGGCGTCGCCGTACACCCGCGTGACCGATCGGGCGGTGCAGTTCCTGGCCTCCACGCGACCGACGGGCAGTGCGCCGTCGGTGACGTCGCCAGCGATGCTGTCGGCCGGACAACTCGATGCGCTGCGCGAGCTGCTCGACGCGCAGGCCGTGTTCGAGCGCGACGTCCTCGCCCGTTGGGTACCGGCGCTGGCCTCCATCGGGTCGGTCTCGCCGCTCATCGGGCTGCTGGGCACGGTACTCGGGGTGATCAACGCCTTCCTCGGCCTGGCGTCGAAGGGGTCGGGCAACATCGGGGCGGTGGCGCCCGGCATCGCCACGGCGCTGGTGGCCACGGCGGCGGCGCTGACCGTCGCGATTCCCGCCGCGTTCGGCTACAACATTTTCGCGAACCAGCTCAACCGGATCGAGCGCGAACTCGAGGGGTACGGTTCCGAGCTGATCGCGCTGCTCGCGCGCGAAGGGCGGCTGTAGCATGGGGCGCCGCCGGCGCGGCGAGGGCACTCCGCTCAACGCCGAGATCAACGTCGTGTCGCTGATCGACGTGATGATGTTGCTGATGATCATCTTCATGATCACCGCACCGATCATGCAGGGCGGCGTGGACGTCGAGTTGCCGAGGGCGGAGGCGCGTCCGCTCGAGCCCAAGGGGGGACTCGCGGTCACGGTCAATCGACAAGGGCAGCTGTTCGTCGACGAGGCGCGGCTGACACTCCCGGAGTTCCGCGCGGCCTTCAAGTCGCTGGCCGCGGAGCGCGGCAAGGGCGGGGTGTACCTGCGTGCGGACAAGGATGTCCCCTACGGGCGCGTCGTCGAGGTGCTGGCCGTGATGCGTGCCGCGGGTGTCGGCCCTGTCGGGCTCGTGGCCGAACAGGAGCGTGTGCCGTGACGACGCTGGTGCCACCGCAGGGCGCGCGTCTGACGCTGCCGATCGCGATCTCGGCCGCGCTGCATCTCGGCGCGATCGCCGTCCTCGCCACGCGACCCGGTCCCCCGCCGATGCCGCCGATGTATGAGGTGAACCTGATCGCGGCGCCCGCGGGGCCCCGTGCGATCGGGCGGGCGGCGCCCGCGGCGGAGACCCCAACGGCGGCCGCGGCACGCCCGAGCGCCACGCGGCCGGCCCCTGCGCCTCTGCCGACGGCCAAGGGCCCCATCGTGCCCGCGAAGAGCACGCCGGCGAAGACACCGGCGACGAAGACGCCGGTCGCCGCAGCGACGACCCCAGCCACCTCCGCGAAGGCCCCGCCGGCCAGCGCGAGCCCGGACATGCCCGTCAGCAAGGCGCCGCCAGCGGGCGCAACGGCGGGGGGCGGTCCCACGGGCGACAAGGGGACGGACGTGGCCACGGTGCGCACGGAAGGGACCGCCTTTCCGTTTCCGGGGTACCTGCAGAACATCGTGCGGCAGATCGCGCTGAACTTTCGACCGCGCGCTCCGGGGGCGCTGCGTTGTGACGTGTCGTTTCTGATCCATCGTGACGGGTCCGTGTCCAACGTGCGCTTCGTCGCGCGCTCCGGGGCGTATGCCTTCGACCTCGAAGCGCAGGGCGCCATCGAAGCGGCGGCTCGTTCGCGCGCGTTCGGCTCCCTGCCAACCGGTTTCCCCGATGACGTGCTCCCGGTGACCTTCTCCTTCGATCCGAGGCTGGTGCGTTGAGGGGCTGCTGGAGTGGCATCATCGGTCTGGTGGCGTGCGCGGCGTCCGCGCAGGCCCAGCCCGGCGGTGTGCGGATCGGGCTGACCTACGCGCCCGGCGTGAAGCCCGGCATCGTGATCGCGCCGATCGGCGGGGTGCTCGGCGATTCCGCGCATGCCATGCTCGGCCGCGATCTCGACTTCGGCGATCGCGTGAGCGTGATCGCCGCCGGAAGTGCGCTGGCCCCCACCACAGTCACGGGCAAGGCGCCGAACTACGCCCTACTCGCCAAGCTCGGAGCGGCCGGCCTGGTGCAAGTCGAACTGGCGCCGGGTCGCGTTCGCGCCACGGTCCACGATGTCGGGGCGCAGCGCATCATCGACACGCTGTCGGTCGCGCTGCCGGCCGGGGGGCACTCCCGCCCGTGGCGCGCCGCGCTGCATCTGCTCGCCGACGACGTCGAACGGGTCTTGACCGGTACGACAGGCATGGCGCACACCCGGATCGCGTTCGTGAAGGGGGGCCGGACCTGGCTGGTCGATTCGGACGGCGCCTTTGCCGAGCCCGTGTCGGATGGCAGCGCCCTCTCGCCGACGTGGCGTCGTGACGGTGGCGCGCTGGCGTGGACCGTCCTGAGCAACGCGGGCACGCGTATTCAGGTCAAGGAACTCGGATCGGGGCGGTTGTCGAGCCTCGTGGCGACCCCTGATGGCCTCAACATCACTCCGGCGTTCACGCCGGACGGCAGCGCCATCGTGTACGCGCACGGGCTGGACAATGGCACGGATCTCTGGATCGCCCCGGTTGCGGGCGGCGAGGCCCGGCGGGTGACGGTGGGCCGGGGGAGCGACAACACGTCGCCGACGGTGAGCCCTGACGGTCGCCGGGTCGCGTTCACCTCCGGGCGCACCGGCCATCCCGACCTCTACGTGGCCGACCTCGATGGCACCAACACCGACGCCCTGACCGACATCGGCCTCGATGACGACTCGTACCGGTCGGGTCCTGACTGGTCGTCCGACGGGCGGTCCATCGCCTTTGCCACGCGCCTCGGCGGGCAGTTCCAGATTGCGGTCCTCTCGCTTCGGGATCGGGCCGTGAAGGTCCTCACGAGCGACGGCAAGAACGAAGATCCCTCGTGGGCGCCGGACGGGCGACACCTCGTCTTTACCTCGTCGCGAACCGGAAGCCAGGAACTGTGGGTCATCGACAGCGAGTCGGGCCGACTGCGACAGCTGACCCGCGAGCGGGGGGCCCGGCTGTCGGCGTGGAGTCCACGACTGCCCGCAGCGCCGTAACCCGACCATCTTTCATCCATGAATTCCATGTTGCCGACCTCCAAGCGTCCGACCCGTCGCCCCCTCGCTGCGCTCGTCCTGGGCGTTGCCGTGCTGGTGAGCGCGTGCTCCAAGAAACCCGAGACCGCGCCGGTGCCCGAGACGTCCCCTGCGGCGGCCGCCACGGCCTCCACCGCACCTGCAACCACCGCCACGACGCCCGCGACGCCGATCGCGCCGGTCGTCGATACGGCCGCCGAGCGCGCACGGCGCGAGGCGGCGCGCCTCAAGGCGCGGGAAGACTCGATCGCCGCCGCTCGCATGTTGGCGAGCAAGACGGCCGCCGAGCTGAAGGCGGCGTTGGTGGCGACGGTGTACTTCGACTACGACCGAGCGGAGCTGCGGGACGACACCCGGGCAGCGCTCGAGGCCAAGTTGCCGATTCTGCGGGCGAACTCGGCGCTGCGCCTCCGGGTGCAGGGCCACACGGACGAGCGCGGGTCGGACGAGTACAACCTCGCGCTCGGTCAGCGGCGCGCAGCGTCGGTGCAGCGCTTCTTCACGGATCGTGGCGTGGAGGCAGGCCGATTCGCGTTGGTGAGCTTCGGGCGAGAGAAGCCGGCCTCGGCGGGTGACGACGACGCATCGCGCTCGAAGAATCGACGCGCCGAGTTCGAGATCCTCGCCGGCGGCGAGGGGCTCGCGGGCCCGCGTTGAACCGGCGGGAGTCTTCGGGTCGTGCAGGCTGCGCGCTTTGGCGTGCGGCCGCGCTCGTCGCGTGCCTCGCGCCGGCCGGCGGCTGTCTGGCGACGCAAACCGACGTGAAGGCGTTGCAGGCGGACATCGCCGTGTTGCGCGCCGAGTCGCGCCGGGCCGACTCCGTGCGCACCGCGCAGGCGACGGCGGTGCTTGTGGGCCTCAAGCTGGTCAGCGATACGCTGCACGGTGTCCAGGTGCGACTCGGCACGATGGCGGGGGACACCAAGGGTGACCTGTACGCGATGCAGCAGCAGTTGATCCAGATCCAGGAGTTGACCGGACAGAGCCAGCGTCGGATCCAGGAGATGCGCGCCAATCTCGAGGATCGGGCGCCCGGCGCCGTGGACTCGGGTCGGGCGGCCTCGCCGGGGCCGAACCAGCTGCTGCAACTGTCGCTCGACCAGTTGCGCCGCGGCAGTGCGGGCGCCGCGCGGGCGGGCTTCATCGAATTGCTCACGCGCTTCGGTGACAGCGACGCCGCCGCGCTGGCGCAGTTCTACGTGGGCGAGACGTTCGCCGCGGAAGGGGACGTGGCGGCAGCCGATTCGGTGTATCAGCTCGTGATCCGGACGAGCCCCAAGTCGGCCAAGGCCTCGACGGCGCTGTACAAGCACGCGCTGGTGTTGTTGGGGCGCGGCGATGCGGCCGGTGGCCGGGTCGCCCTCGCCGACGTTGCGCGACTGTACCCCCAGTCGGACGAGGCCGTCCTCGCGCAGGACCGGCTCAAGTCCCTCAAGTAGCCGATGGCGCGCCCCGAATCCGAGATGCCCTTCCTCGACCACCTCGAGGAGCTGCGCTGGCGGCTCCTCTGGTCGGTGTTGGCGTTGGTCATCTGCGTCTTCATCTCGTTCGTGCTGCTCGTGAAGCTGGACATCATCGGCCTGCTGCAAGTGCCGATCAAGCCGTTCCTCAACGGACGCAAGCTGGTGTACACGCATCCGGGCGATCCCTTCTCGATCGTGCTCAATGCGTCGATCGCGCTCGGCGTCGTGCTGGCGCTGCCGGTGATCATGTGGCAGGTGTGGACCTTCGTGGCGCCCGCATTGTACCAGCACGAGAAGAAGGTGGTGGTGCCTGTGTTCGCCGGCGCCATCGGCCTGTTCCTGGGGGGCGCGTCGCTGTGCTACTTCTACGCGCTGCCGCTCTCGCTCGGCTTCCTGATCGGGTTCCAGAGTGATTCGCTCGAGCCGATGATCACGGCGTCGGAGTACTTCTCGTTCGCGATCTCGATGACGCTCGCGTTCGGCGCGGCGTTCGAGCTGCCGATCGTGATCCTCGCGTTGGCGGCGCTTGGCGTCGTGACGCCGCAGTTTCTCGTGCGCTACCGTCGCCACGCGCTGGTCGGCTGCGTCGTGGCCGCCACGGTGCTGACCCCCGGCGACCTCGTGTACGCGTCGGCGATGATGGCGGTGCCGCTGTATGGCCTGTACGAGATCTCGATCTGGCTCTCCTGGTTCGTGGTGCGACGTCGCGAGCGGCGCATCGCAGCGGCCGAGGCGGCGTGATGCTGATCGCGCCGCGCGCGCACGCGGGGCGTCGCGCGCTGGCCGTCGTGTTGCTGATGGCCGCCGTCGGGCCGGTGGCGGTCGCGCAGCAACCGATCCCGGCGCCCGCCGCAACGCGGCGTGGGCCACAGCGTCCCGACACGGGCCGACTGGTGGAGCGCGACAGCAGTGGCCGGGTCAAGAAGCAGGAGTTGATCAAGTGGGAGGCGACCGATTCGACCATGGACGCGCTCCTGAAGCGCCCGGGGTTCTCGGCGACCAAGTACCAGGGCGACCAGGTGACGTTCGACGCGACGAAGCGGGACCTGACGCTCGTGGGCAAGCCCGCCGGAGTGCTGCGCGTCCGTGCGCTGCTGGTGGGCACCCGCGTGGTCTACAACGACTCGACGCAGATGATCGTGGCCAAGGGCGACACCGTGGTGCTGCGCGACCCGGATCAATCGGCCGAGGACATCGTGGTGAAGGGGGGAGGACTGCGGTACGACATCGCGGAAGCGCGCGGCGTCGCGACGGGGCTCGAGACCCGGGTGGACAATCAGGGGTCGAGCTGGGTGGTGTACGGCCATCAGGCGGCGCTGCGCAACATCGAGGATTCGACCGCCACGGATTCGCTGCAGCGCAAGCAGTCGATCTTCTACGCCAAGGACGGCACGATCACGAGCTGCGAAGACTCCCTGCCGCACTATCACTTTGCGGCCGGCGAGATGAAGGTGGTCTCGAGCGGCTTCATGGTGGGGCGGCCGGCGGTGTTGTACCTGGCCGATGTCCCGGTGGCGTGGCTCCCCTTCATCTTCCAGGACATGCGGAAGGGGCGCCGGAGCGGTGTGCTCGTGCCGCGGCTCGGGGTGAGCGAGCTGCTGCGCAACTCCGCGACGTACCAGCGGACGGTCGAGAACATCGGCTACTACTTCGCGATGAACGACTACATGGACGCGACGGTGTGGGCCGACTGGCGCTCGGAGGCGCGGCCGCCGACGGGCGGTTTCGGGTTCAGTCGCATCTCGGGCGACTACCGGTACCGGTTGCTGTCGCGATTCATCAACGGCGGTCTTGCGGCGAGCTATCTGCGGCAGGGCGACGGATCGGCCAACACGGCGCTCCGCTTCTTCCACACGCAGAACTTCAGCCAGACCAGTGCGCTCAACGCGAACATCAACTACGTCACGAATACCACCGTCCAGCGGAACACGACGCTCGACCCGCGTCTGGTGGTCGGCAGCATCCAGTCGCAGCTCAACTACACGCGCACCGTTGGTCCCTTCAGTCTCGGGATCGGTGGCTCGCAGTCGCAGTACCCGGGCCGGCCGCAGACGGACCGGACCTTCCCGAGCCTCAACCTGTCGACGCGGCCCATCGAGCTCGCGTCGTGGCTGACGTGGACGCCGGGCTTGAGCCTGTCGAACCAGGAAACGCTGAACCTCGATCAGGCGGGCGAGTTCTCGAAGCGGTACTTCACCAAGCCCACGGGCGGGTTGGACTCCTCGGTGATCCGTCAGAACACGCGGAACACGAGCCTCTCGTTCCAGTCCCCGCTCAAGATCGGCTCGTTCCAACTGCAACTCGGTGGGTCGCTCACGGACCGGGCGCTCGATTATCCGCAGTCGCGGATCATCGTGGACGTGAACGACACGACGAAACGGCAGACGCGTGTGTTCGCGCGGACCTTCGAGAGCGCCTTCGATTTCCAGCTGGGGTTCTCCCTGCCGGGCATCCTCCCGGGGTCGTGGAAGGTGACGCCCAACCTGTCACTGGTGAACGTTGATCCATCGCCGTTCTTCTTGCGCAACGAGCGGACGGGCGGGGCGTGGGTGTCGCAGTCGAAGAAGCTGGTCTACGGCCTGAGCATATCGCCGAATTTCTTCGGACTCTTCAACGGATTCGGCGCCGTGTCGCGCTTCCGTCACTCGATCGCGCCCACGCTGAGCTGGAATTACGCGCCCGCCGCGTCGGTGACCGACGAGTACCTCGCGGCCAAGGGGTTCACGCGCGCGACCTACCTCGGGTCGCTCGCGCAGAACGGCCTCACGCTCGGCCTCTCGCAGAACCTGGAAGCCAAGCTGCGGGCGGCCGGTGACACGGGGGAGGGCAAGAAGGTGCGCGTGCTCTCGCTCTCGTTCTCGAGCTTCAGCTACAACTTCGAGCAGTACCGTGAGCTCAAGCGGCGGCGCGAGGTCGCGGGACGGGAAGCGCCGTCGTGGACGGCCGGTCTGACGACCGATGCGTTCAGCTTCACGGCGCGTTCGGACTTGCTGCCCGGATTCGATCTCGGCATGGACTGGTCGCTTTTCCAGGGCAGCGTGCTGAGCGATTCGGCGCTCTTCAAGCCGTACCAGACGTCGGTGCGTGCCACGCTCTCGCTCGATCGGTCGTCGCCGCTGGTGCAGCTCGGTCGTCGGATGCTCGGGCTGCGCGAAGCGCCCGAAACGGGACCGGGCACCACGGCGCCCGGGGGCGGGACGCCGGGCATGTCGCCGTCGCTCAGCGGAGGCTCCGTGATCGGCAACACGGTGCGGCCCCAGCAGTACGAGATTCCAAGCGGGCAGGGATGGCGACTCAACCTCACGTTCAGCTCGACGCGGACGCGACCGCCGGTGGGTGGCAATGTCATCACGGTCGACCCGCTCCTCGCGTGCGAGCCGTACCGCACCCTCAGCGCACAGTTGTATGACCAGTGCCGACTCAATCCGCAGAACCTGCCGCCGACCAACCCCCAGCAGGGGACGTCGCAGGGTGGCCCGGTGTTCGTGACGCCGCCGGTGACCAATGTGCAGTTCCAGTACTCGTTCAACCTCACGCCCAAGTGGGCGGCCATGTGGTCGTCGAGCTATGACGCCGAACGACAGCTGTTCGCGGCGCAGGTGGTGTCGCTCCAGCGCGACATGCACGACTGGCGCGCGACCTTCTCGTTCACACAGGCGCCCAACGGCAATGCCAGCTTCAGCTTCTTCATCTCGCTCAAGGCAGAGCCGGAGATCAAGTTCAACTACGACCGAAACACCCTGACGTCCCCGACAGTGCGATGAGCAGCGCGCTTGTGCTGCCCGTGGCCCGCCAGCGAGCTTTCCCCCCATGATGTCCCCGATGGAGATCGACGGTCGTTCGCTCACGATCGATGCCGTGCGGCGCGTGGCCGACGCGCGGGTCCCCGTGACCCTCTCCGCCGCAGCGCGCGAGCAGATGGGACGTTCGCGCGCGATCGTCGACGGGATCGTGGCGCGCAACGAGCCGGTGTACGGCGTGACGACCGGGTTCGGCAAGCTCTCGGACATCGTGATCCCGCCCGACAGGCTCGCCGAACTGCAGATCAACCTCGTGCGCAGTCACGCGGCCGGCGTGGGGCCGTTGCTTCCCGTGCGCGAAGTGCGCGCGATGATGCTGTTGCGGGCCAACGTGCTGGCCAAGGGGTTCTCCGGCGCCCGCGCGGTGCTCGTGGACCTGCTCACGGGCATGCTCAACGCCGGGATTCACCCGGAGATTCCGGAGCAGGGCAGCGTCGGCGCCAGCGGCGATCTCGCGCCGCTCGCACACCTGGCGCTGGCGCTCGTGGGTGAGGGATCGGTGGAGATGCTCGGCGTCGTTCGCCCGGCGCGCGAGGCGCTCACCGCCGCGGGACTCTCCCCGGTGCGGCTCGGTCCGAAGGAAGGGATCTCGCTCATCAACGGGACGCAGGCGCACACGGCGCTCGCGGCGCTCGCGTGGCATGACGCCATGACGCTCTGGCGGACGGCGCATGTGGCGGGCGCGTCCTCGCTCGAGGGCTTGCTCGGGACCCCCGTGGCATTCGATGCGCGCATCCACGACGCCCGAGGGCAGGCGGGGCAGTCCGAGTCGGCGGCGCTCCTCCGCGCGCTGCTGGCAGACAGCTCGATTCGCGAATCGCATCGGGTCGGCGATTCGCGGGTGCAGGATGCCTATGCGCTGCGCTGCATGCCGCAGGTGCATGGTCCCGTGCTCGACGCGTTGCGATTCACCGGCGACATCATCGAACGCGAGCTCAACGCCGGCACCGACAATCCGCTGGTGTTCGATGACGGCACCATGCTGTCGGGGGGCAACTTCCACGGGCAGCCGGTGGCGATGGCGCTCGACCTGCTGGCGATCGTCATGACCAACCTGGCGACGATCAGCGAGCGACGCATCGATCGCCTGGTGCATCCGGACTTGAACGAGGGACTGCCGCCCTTTTTGGCGTCGGATGCCGGTGTCCGCTCGGGACTCATGATGGCGCAGGTCACCGCCGCGGCGCTCACGAGCGAGTGCAAGGTGTTGTCGCATCCGGCGAGCGTCGATTCGATCCCGACCGACGGCAGCAAGGAAGACGTCGTGCCCATGGCCATGGGCGCCGCGTGGAAGCTCAAGCGCGTGCTGCACAACGTGCGACATGTGCTCGCGGTGGAACTGCTCGCGTCTGCGCAGGCGCTCGATTTCCGGCAGCCGCTCACCCCCGGTCGCGGCGTGCGCGTGGCGCATGCGCGCGTGCGCGAGTTGGTGGCCACGTACGACTCCGATCGCGTGCTCGGCCCCGACATCACGCGCCTCGCGGATGCGGTGGCGGCGGGACGGTTCGCGTTCGACCTCGATCAACTCTCCGCATGACCTCCCTGGCCATTGCCGACTCCGTGCACGGTCCGCGCCCCGTGCGCGCGCCGCGCGGCTCCACGCTCCGTTGCCGCGGCTGGGTGCAGGAAGCCGCGCTGCGCATGCTGATGAACAACCTCGACCCCGAGGTCGCCGAACGGCCGGATGATCTCGTCGTGTACGGCGGCACCGGCAAGGCGGTGCGCAACTGGGCCTGCTTCGATGCCATCGTCTCGGTGCTGGAGCGGCTCGCCGACGACGAGACGCTCATGGTGCAGAGCGGCAAGCCGGTGGCGGTCTTCCGCACGCACGCCGATGCGCCGCGCGTGCTGATCGCCAATGCGAACCTCGTGGGCCGTTTCGCGAACTGGGACGAGTTTCGCCGTCTCGAGGCGATGGGGCTCACGATGTACGGCCAGATGACCGCCGGCTCGTGGATCTACATCGGCTCGCAGGGGATTCTGCAGGGCACGTACGAGACGTTCGGTGCGCTGGCGGTCAAGCACTTTGGCGGCACCTTGGCCGGTCGCTTCGTGCTCACGGCGGGGCTGGGCGGCATGGGCGGTGCGCAGCCGCTTGCCGCCACGATGAACGGCGCGGCCTTCCTCGGCATTGACGTCGACCCGTCGCGCATCGAGAAGCGCCTGGCCACCGGGTACCTCGACCGCATGACGCACGTGCTGGACGAGGCGCTGGCCTGGGTGGCCGAGGCGCAGCGCACGGGCACCGCGCTCTCCGTGGGGTTGGTCGGCAATGCGGCCGATGTGCTGCCGGAACTGCTCCGGCGCGGCGTCGTGCCGGATGTGGTGACCGACCAGACCAGCGCGCACGACATGCTGAACGGGTACGTCCCGGCCGGGATGTCGCTCGCGGACGCCGCGACGCTCCGCTCGGGCGATCCTGCGGCGTACGTGACGGCCTCGGTCGCGAGCGCGGTCGTGCACGTGCGCGCGATGCTCGCGCTCAAGCAGGCGGGGGCGGTGACCTTCGACTACGGCAACAACATCCGGACCGTCGCGCTCGATGCCGGCGTGCACGACGCGTTCACGATCCCCGGCTTCGTCCCCGAGTACATCCGGCCGCTCTTCTGTGAGGGCAAGGGGCCGTTCCGCTGGGTCGCGCTCTCCGGGGACCCCGCCGACATCCATCGCACCGATGAGCTGGTGCTCGAGCTGTTCCCCGATGATGCGCATCTGCGACGCTGGATCACGATGGCGCGCGAGAAGGTCCACTTCCAGGGTCTCCCCGCGCGCATCTGCTGGCTGGGGCAGGGGGCACGCGCGCGCTTTGCCGTGGCGATGAACGATCTCGTGGCGCGCGGCGAACTTTCGGCGCCGATCGTCATCGGCCGCGATCATCTCGATACCGGCAGCGTGGCGTCGCCGTTCCGCGAGACCGAGGCGATGCGCGATGGGTCCGATGCGATCGCCGATTGGGCGGTACTCAATGCGATGGTCAACGTCGCCAGCGGCGCCTCCTGGGTCTCGTTTCACCACGGTGGTGGCGTCGGCATGGGCAACTCGCTGCATGCGGGCCAGGTGATCGTGGCCGATGGCACCGACGCGGCGCGCCGTCGCCTCGAGCGCGTGCTGACCAATGACCCCGGCATGGGCGTGGCCCGTCATGCCGACGCGGGGTACGCGCTCGCGATCGCGACCGCGCGCGCGGAAGGGCTCGACCTCCCGATGGTGTAGGGGCATGCTCTCCCCGCAGTTCCGGCCCTGGCACATTCCGCTCTTTCTCGCGAAGTACGGATGGTTGTACGCGCGGCGGCGGCCGGTGCTCGTGCACTTCGAAGTCACGCTGCGCTGCAACGCGCGCTGTGGCTTCTGCGACTACTGGAAGACGCCGGCCGCCGCGCGCGACGACGAGGTGACGTCGTTCGCCGACGCCGCCCGCTTCTTCAACCCGATGATGGTCACCTTCACCGGCGGCGAGCCGCTGCTGCGGCGTGACCTCGAGGACCTCGTCGCCGCCGTCGACCGTGCCATCGGACTCAAGTACACGACGCTGATCACCCACGGGGGCATGCTGTCGGCCGATCGGGCCGTGTCGCTCAATGCCGCCGGTATCCACCAGTTCAACATCTCGCTCGATTATCTCGACGGCCGCCACGACACCGCACGCGCGATTCCCGGGCTCACGGCCAAGATCATGGCGACGATTCCGGCCATGCAGGCGCGTGGCGTGTCGGCCATCCGGTTCAACACCGTGATCAAGGACGACAACCTCGACGAGATCCTGCCGCTCGTGCACCGGGCGGCCGAGTTGGGCGTAGGCGTCAACTTTTCGGTGTACACCGACTTCAAGAACGGCAGCACCGCGAATTCGCTGGGGGCGGCGCACCTCGAACAGCTCGACGCCACCGTGGCGGAGTTGCTCGCGTACAAGCGCCACCGCCGCGGCGTGATCACCAGTTCGGATGCGTATCTGGAGTCGATCCCGCGCTGGGTGCGCGGGCAACTCACCGAACCCTGCGAGTCGGGGATCCGCACCATTCATGTCGATCCGGTGGGGCACATCAAGCGCTGCCCCGACTTTCCAACGGACTTCCACTGGAGCCAGTGGAAGGCGTACGAGCCGATTGCGTGCGATCGGTGCTTCTATGCCTGCCGCGGCGAGGCGCAGGCGCCGCTGCGTTGGTCGCGGGTGCAGGATGTCTTCGCCTGACGAGCGCGTGAACGCGATCCGGTTCGTCAACGCGGCGCAGGTCGTCACCTGCGCCGGACCGCCGCGCGCCCGACGCGGACAGGAACTCCGCGACCTCGCCGTGCACGAGCAGGCGGCCGTCCTGGTCGAAGGGGAGCGCATCAGTGCGGTCGGCGACCCCGGCGATCTCGAGCGACGCGCACCGCACGCGACCGTCGTGGACTGCCGACGCATGGTGCTCACGCCGGGCCTGGTCGACTCGCATACGCACGCCATCTTCGGCAGGTCGCGCGCGGGCGAACAGGAGATGCGCGCCGCCGGGCTCGACTACATGGCGATCGCGGCACAAGGCGGTGGCATTCACAGCTCCGTGCGCGACCTGCGCGCCCGCGGCGAGGATGAACTGGTCGCGCTCGCGCTCCCGCGCCTGCAGCGGATCGCCGCGCACGGCACGACCACCGTCGAGGTCAAGTCGGGCTACGGGTTGAGCGTCGAGGACGAGCTCAAGATGCTGCGCGCGATTCGCCGGCTTCAGGCGGTGCTCCCGCTCCGGCTGGTCCCCACCTGGCTGGGCGCGCACGAGATCCCGCAGGAGCATCGCGGCTCCGACGCCTCGCGCGCGGCCTACGTGTCGCTGCTCGAGCACGAGATGCTCGAGGCCGTCGCCACCGAAGGGCTGGCCCGCTTCGCCGACGTGTTCTGCGAGCCGGGGGTGTTCACCGTGGCCGAGACGCGCCGGATTCTGGAGGCCGCGCGGGCGCGTGGCCTCGCGCTCAAGCTCCACGCCGATGAGTTGCGCCCGTCGGGCGGCGCCGAGCTCGCGGCCGAGTTGGGCGCGACCAGTGCCGACCATCTCGGCGCGGTCTCCGAGGTCGGGATCGCCGCGTTGGCCGCGAGCCGCACCGTGGCCACGCTCTTGCCGCACACGCTCCTCTTCCTCGGCAAGAGCGCCCAGGCACCCGCCCGCGCGCTGATCGAGGCGGGGGCTGCCTTCGCGTTGGCCTCCGATTTCAACCCGGGAACGTCGCCGACGGTGAACTTCCCGCTCGTGCTCATGTTGGCCGTCAGTCAGCTCAGGCTGACGGTGGCGGAGGCGGTGCTTGGCGCCACGGTGAATGGGGCCGCCGCGCTGGGATTGGCCGGTGAGGTCGGCCAGCTGACGGCCGGTGCCAGCGCCGACCTCGCGCTGTTCGAAATCGAGGATATCCGCGAGCTGCCGTACTGGTCGGGGGATCGCCGTTGTCGAGGGTCGTGGGTGCGCGGCAAACCTTGTCACCAGTTTGAGTTAGGACTAGCTTGACCTATCAGGGCGCGGAGGATCCCGCGCCTGTTTTCTCGCCTGTTCGCTACCCAAGCGCCGTTGCCGATGGCTGACATCGCCAAGCTCAAGAAGAAGGCGCTGGAACACGAGCAGAAGAAACAGCCCGAGAAAGCGCTTGCGCTCTACATCCAGATCCTCGAGGAGTCGGCCGGGGCGTCGGCCGACGAGGTGGATGTCTCCCTGTACAATCGGGTTGGCGACCTGCTGGTAAAGGGGGGCAACGTTGGCGACGCGGTGACGTACTACGAGCGTGCCGTCGACCTGTATACCGAAGGCGGCTTCCTCAACAACGCGATCGCGCTCTGCAACAAGATCCTGCGCCAGTCGCCGGGGCGGACGTCCGTCTACTACAAGCTCGGCAAGATCAGCGCGCAGAAGGGTTTCAACTCCGATGCGCGCAAGAACTACCTCGAGTACGCCGACCGCATGCAGCGCGAGTCGAAGCTCGATGAGGCGTTCCGCGCGCTCGCCGAGTTCTGCGACCTGTGCCCCGGCCAGGACGACATTCGCCTGATGCTGGCCGATCAACTGCAGAAGCAGGGGAAGCCGGAGAAGGCGATCGAGCAGTTGCAGATTCTGTATGATCGCGCGATGTCGGAGGGGCGACACGCCGAAGCGGATGCCGCCGTCGAGCGCATGAAGGCGATCGATCCTGCGGTCAAGATTCAGACGAAGGGCGAGACGAAGCGCCAGTCAAAGTCGGACGGGCTCGTCTTTCTCGACCTCGAAGACGATGGACGACGCTCGACGGCGATCGATGCCGTCACGCCGCCGCCGCCCCCGAGCGAACCCTCGCGGCCGACCATTCGCACACCGGTGGCGGACGTCCCGCTGCTCGAGATGCCCGAACCGCTGGAGATGACCAACCAGCTCGAGGTCCCGCCGGAGACGCCGGCCTCGAGCCCGGCGCTCGAGGGAACGCCCTCGGCACCGGTCGACGCGAAGCGGTTCACGCTGTCCGATACGCCGCTCTCGGTGGACATCATCGAGCTCGATCCCGTCGAGGCCGGCAAGGAGGACGCCGCGCCGGTGCACCTTGCCGCGGATCTGCCGCTGCTGGACGTCGATCCCGGTGCCGTCGTTCTCGCGCCGACGCCGCTCAGCGTGCCGATCATCGAATTCGACGTGCCCGAGGCTTCGGAGGGACCTGATCTGGTCTTCCTGACGCCGATGGGCAGTGAACCGATCGCGTCGCCCACGGTTGACCTGCCGCTGCTCGAGGACGAGCCGGCGGCCACGTCGCCCACGGCCGACCT
Source organism: Gemmatimonadota bacterium (assembly GCA_031372565.1). Taxonomy (GTDB): domain Bacteria; phylum Gemmatimonadota; class Gemmatimonadetes; order Gemmatimonadales; family Gemmatimonadaceae; genus JACPPC01. The sequence goes on from JANMLN010000055.1 coordinate 68,290, forward strand.
GCCGCGGCTCGCCGACGAGCCACCGGCCACGTCGCCCACGGCAGACCTGCCGCAGCTCGCGGGCGAGCCGGCGGCCCGGCCGCCCCCGGCCGCCGTTCCGCGGTTGGTGG
>JANMLN010000162.1:0-30099 GCA_031372565.1 Gemmatimonadota bacterium
TCGAGTTCATTGATCGCTGGTACAATCTGGAGCGGCTGCATTCGTCGCTGGGCTATCGCTCCCCGATGCAGTACGAACGGTTCCTGCACGATCAGGCCGCTGCGGCCTGAGTCACGTGTCCACTAAACCGGGGTAAGTCCATCCTGAGCGAAGCGAAGGATCTGCTTCTGAGCAACTCCACCACCCCTCCTGCCGGCGCCTGCTGGACACGACCTCCGGTCGCCTCCAGCCAGGCGAACGAGCCGCCGCCTCGGCAACCGATCGCCACCGATCCGCTCACGCGCGCCGCCGCTCGTCCGCGCGACCTCGCCCCCTGGTTCGAGGACCCCGTCCCGCACGAGTGCCCGCTCTGCGGCTCGGACCAGATCATCGAGCGCAGCTGCAAGGTGCTGTGCGGCACCTGCAAGTCGATCATCCAGTCCTGCGCGGACCTCTGACGTCGTCCTGAGCGAAGCGAAGGACCTGCTTCTTGTCTTTTGAGACGGGCACAAGCAGGTCCTTCGCTGCGCTCAGGACGACAGCACGCTCACGACAACACGCTCACGACAACGCGCGCTTCGCCAGCTCCCGGCGCTCATCAATCGTCCCGCGCGCCTCGTCCATGATCGGGTCGGTCACCCAGTAGCCCGCCTCGGCGCGCACGATCGTCGCGATGTCCTTGCGCCGCGCATCCACCTCCTCCTCGCGCGTGTCCAGCGCGTTGCGTGCGTGCCGGAACCACCGCCCCGCCTGGACGCAGAACAGGTCCGCGAGCGCCAGCTCCCGCTCGCACTGTTCGACGCCACGCTCCGCAATCAACGATTGCGTGCGACTCAACACGGCCGCCGTCGCGAACAGCTGGATCGCCATCTCGGCCAGCCGCTCGACCACCAGCTGTCGCTCGATGATCTGCTTCTTGTACTTCATGATCATCTCGTCGGTGGCGCGCTTCAGTTCCGCCACGTGCTTCTCGAGATACTTCCCGTGCTGCTGCAGCCGCGGGTGCAACGGCGTATCGATGCCGTCGCTCACGCCGAGCACTTCGCGCACACGATCGGCCGCGTAGCCACTCACGATCCCGAAGTTCTTGACCGGCGCCCGCATCGCACCGCCGATCTGCGCCAACCGTTCTGCCGGCCCCTGGATGCCCGTCAGCCCGATGAACAGCCGCATCACCTCGTTGGCCCCCTCGAAGATCCGCTGGATGCGCGCATCGCGAAGCCAGCGCTCGTACGGTGCCGGCTGGCAGTAGCCGCGCCCGCCGGCCACCTGCACCATCTCGTCACTGGCGCGCCAGATCAGCTCGCACGCGAACACCTTGCAGATCGCGGCCTCGAGCGCCCAGTCGTGCGTATCGCTGTCGATCCCGTGCGCGAGCAAGCCGAGCATCGCTTCGCTCGCATACGTCTCGGCGGCCAGATGTGCCATCTTGCGCTGCGTGATCTCGAAGTTGGCCAGCGGCTGGCCGAACTGCACGCGCTGCTCCGCGTAGCGCGCCATCTCGCCGAGCAGCTCCTTGGCGCCGCCGGTGCACCCCGCCGCCAGCGTGAGCCGGCCACCGTTGAGCACATTGACCGCCACCGCGAACCCCTTGCCCACCTCACCGAGCACGTGGTCGGCCGGCACCTGGAGGTTGTCGTACACGAGGTCAGCCTGCGTGCTGCCGCGGATGCCCAGCTTCTTGAACGTGCCCATGATCTTGAAGCCGGGCATGTCGGGGCGAATGATGAACGCCGTGGGTCGACGCTTCTTCACGCCGTCGCGCATCACCTCGGTCTGCGCGAACGTGGCAATGACGCCGGCCCGGTGCGCGTTGCCGATCCAGATCTTCCGCCCGTTCAGGCTCCATGAGCCGTCGGGGTTCTGCGCCGCGCGCGACACGATGTTCTGCGCGTCGCTCCCGGTCTCGGGCTCCGTGAGTGCATACGCCGCCAGCATCTTGCCCTTGGCGAGGTCCGGCAGGTAGCGCGCCTTCTGCGCGTCGTTGCCGAACAGCACGATGGCCTTGGAGCCGAGCCCGCAATGCACTCCCACCAGCACGCCGAGCGAGGCGTCGATGCTGGCCAACGTCGCGAAGACGCGGGCGTACGCAGTCGCCGAGAGGCCCAAGCCGCCGTATTCCTTGGGAATCGACAAGCCGAGCATCCCCATCTCGGCGAACGCGGTGATCACCGCCTCGGGCACGGTCTCGTCGGCGTCGATCTGCTCGGAGTGGATCAGATCACCGTGCAGCGCGCGCAGGCCGTTGATCAGGCGGCGAACGACCGCCGCTTCACCGGGATCGCGTGCTTCGAGCGACGGGGGATACGGAAAGATTGCCGCGTCGAGGATCGCGCCCGCGTAGAGGCCGCGCGTGAAGGAAGGCTTGAGGTCGGTCATGGAGCGAAAGCTGGTGCCGCGCGCACTGCCGGAAAAGCGGCACGCGCGGCCCGTCTTGCGGTGCGATCGGCTACGGCACCACCGATACTGGCAGCACGGCGTCGAAGTCGGTGTGGTTCTCCACCGTGTGGAACAGCGACATCGGCACGTTGGTGCTCGCCGTCAGGTTGGCGCCCGTCATGGTGCCCGTGTGCTTCTGGCCCGACGCGAGCACGAAGGAGAGCCCTGAACCGCTCGGCGGGGCGAAGCGCGCTTCGAATGCGGCATCGGTCATCACGGCATCCGGCGCGCCGGCGGCGTTGAGCCAGGTGATCCGGATGATGGTCGTCTGGTTGCGCGTGAGCTGCAGCGGCCCGCCCGTGGCGCCGCTGGGGGTCACGGTCACGGTCTGGGTCACGGCGCCCGTGCCGTCGAGCCGCTCGACGCGAGCGGACACCACCGTCACGTTCTCGTCGGAGTGACTATCAGAGCAGGCGCCTGCGAACAGAAGCGCAGCGGTGAGCGACGCGACTCGCGCGGTGCGGGACAACGTGGATGCGGTCATGGCAACCTCAAGCAAGGGAGTGTGCGAACGGTGAACGACATCGCGGCCAGACTCAGAACGCGAGCCGGTACAGCACGGACAGATTCCGCCCCACTTCGGGGAGTACCACCTTGGTCCGGGCAAGGTGGTCGCGGTACAGCGTGTTGCCGGCATTGTCGAGCCGGACGGTGATCGTGTGGAGCTGCGCGCCGATCAGCAGGCGCGTGCCGATGGAGAGGTTGAGGACGCGATAGCCGTCCGTCGCGCGCTCGAAGTCGCCGGTCCGGTCCTGCGCGGCGGCGGCGCGTACGGTGACGCCGGCAAAGAACCGGCTCGACTCCCAGCGTGCGCCCACGCTCCCCTGCAGCGGCGGCACCCACGGCAGCCAGCGCGAAGCCGGACCGGCCGGAAACGAATCCGTCGGCGTGCGCACGGTCGGCACCGAGTCGCGCAGCGTCACGTCCGTGCGTTCGCCGCTCACGTACGACGCCGTGCCCTCGAGCACCCACGACGCACCCAGCGAGAGGGTGACCGCCCCTTCCATGCCCGTGAACCGCGCGGCCGCGTTCCGGTATTGGAACTTGGGTGCGAACCCCTGCCGCCCCGTCTCCCCCGTGTTCTCGGCGAAGATGAAATCGGTGAGCGTGTTGCGGTACGCGCTCACTTCCGCCTGCAACGGGCCACGATCCACGCGCACGAAGAGGTCCGCGCCGAGTCCCGTCTCCTGCCGGATGCCCGGGTTGCCCACGTCGTACGAATAGGCCGCGAGATGCGGGCCGTCGGAGTAGAGCTCGTTGAAATCCGGCGTGCGGAAGGCGCGCCCCACGCTCGCACCCACGCGCAGCCCGTCCACCGGTTGCACGAACGCCCCCATCGAGGCGCTCGCGGCGGCGAACTGTCGATTCCGCACCGGCACGAACGCACCCCCCACCTCGACCGTGCGGCGCGGATCCAGCGGTGTGTACGAGGCGACGTCGTAGCGCACACCGGCCTGACCACGCACCATGCCGGTGCCGTACTCCTGGACGGCGAACCCCGCCAGCGAGAGGTCGCGCGTGTCCGTGGCGCGATTGGCGCCACCCACATTGATCTGGCGCAGCTGGGCGCGCATGCCGACCGCGCCCGACGAAGCGAGCCCCCACGCGCCGTGGCGTGCCACCCCTTCCAGTGCCGCCAGCTGCTGCTGGTACGACACGGTCACGCGACCGGGGGCGCCGAGCTCGTCGTGGGCGTAGAAGGTGTACTGCGCGTTGCTGCGAATGGAGGTGAAAGGCCCGATCGCCACGTGCCGCTCCGCATCGCCGCGAACGCTGACGCGCCGCATCTCGATGTCCACGCCGTTCGGGTGTGCGCCCGTGAAGCCGCCCGGCAGTCCATAGGTGCTCACGTAGCCGCGCACGGCCACCCCCACGTGGCCGTCCGGGCCCACGCGCGACGCGCCGATGGCCAGTCCGTGAGTCGAGAGGCGCGTGTTCCCCATCGTGCCTTCCGGCGTGCGAAGGTCGCCCGCCTGACGCGAGGAGCCTTCGACGCGCACCGCCGTCGTCCCGAGGCGCGTCGACAGCACGCCGGTGACGCTGCCACCGGGCTGTGCCGAACTCCCCTGTACCGTGATCGCGCCATGCGCGTCGTCGGGGAGCGAGGTCGGCACCACGTCCTGCACCACGTTGACGACGCCACCCAGCGCGCTCGAGCCGTACAGCAGCGACATCGGGCCGCGCACGACCTCGATCTGCTTGGCCGACGCCGGTTCGATCGCGGTCGCGTGGTCGGCCGACATCGCGCTCATGTCACCCGGACGCAGGCCGTCCTCGAGCACGAGCACGCGGTCGCCGCTCAAGCCGCGCAGCACCGGTCGCGCCGTGGCCGGTCCCATCGATGTCGCCGTGAACCCGGGCGTTCCGGCGAGCGTCGCACTCACCGTCGCTTCCAGCCGCCGATCCAGCGCCGCGCCCGAGACGACCGTCGTCGGATTGAGGGCATCCACGCTTGCGCGCTCGTCGACGGCGCCCGTGACCACTGCGGTCGCGAGCTGCATGGCGGACCGCACCAGCGTCACCGTGACGGCGAGCGGTGCCGCCGCGACCACCGTTCCGCGCACCGTCTGCCCCGCAAAGCCGATGCGCTGCACGATCAACGTCACGGGCCCCTCCGGCACCTCCGCAAAGCGGAACCGGCCGTCCTCGTGCGTGGTCACCTCCCGGTGATACTCGAGCAAGCGCACGCGCGCGAACGCGGTCGGCCCGCCGGACGCCGAGTCGCGGACGAGCCCCGCGATCGCGCCGCGTGGTGCCTGGGCGTTGGCGCCGCCGGTGAACACGGCCAGCCCGACGAATGCTGCAAGAACTCGACGCATGAGAACGAACCGCGCTCGCGCACAACGAGCGTGCGCGCGCGACAGAAGCGGGATGTGGGAACCTTCAGCGCGCCAGAAGGGGCGCGCGGGGCTCGGACGCTCAGGCGTCCGGCGTACGCAGGGTCAGCGCTGCGGCGGGGCGCGCGACGACGCGATGCCGCGCTCGCGCGACACCGGGTGCTGCCTGGCCGACACGATCGCGCCGTGGACCGGCGCCTGCCCGAACCACGCGCTCAGCCGCGGAGTCGGCGTGGACAGCGCACGCAGCTGATGGCACCAAGCGCAACGCGCATGGTCGTGTACCGCGTGCGCCGGATCCTGACTGGGCGCCTCGACGTGCGCGACGCGGAACGTCTTCGCTCCCTCTGCCCGCGCTTCCGCGAACGGCACGGCCAGCGCCCCGACTCCCCACGCGCCGAGCGCGAGGAAGCCGAGGACCAACCGGAGGGTGCGGAACGCGCGGAGCATCGGTCGGATACTAGTAGCCCTGCCTACGGGCGCAAAGCGGGGCGCACCGCGGTTCCCGCCCTGCGGGGCCGCGCGGTTGAGTTGGACTGTCCGGCGGGGCAACTTACGGCGGTCATCCTGAGCCGACTGTCAGCCTGAGCGCAGCGAAGGATCTGCTTCCCGCCGGTCCCCCAGCCGCGCCTTCTCCGTGCTCCGGACGACCCTCCTCCTACACCCCCTTCGTGGCCGCTGCGCCTCGCACCACCCCCAGTCACACGCCGTCCCACGGGGGCGACGCGCTGCCGGGCGCTCCCACCTTCCTGCCGAATCCGAGGCGCATCCTCTGGCCCACGGTCGTGACGGTGGTGCTGCTGCTCCCCGGCCTGTATCCGCTGCCCGCCCTGCGTGATGCCCTGAACGGGCTCGCCTTCGACGGTGGCCGGATCGTGGTGTCGACCTGGTACCTGCGCTTCGCCCCCATCTTCAACCTGCTCGACGCACTGTCGCTCCTCACGTTGCCGCAGCACTACGGCGTCATCGGTACGGTGCTGCTCTGGTGGGCGTTCTGGCGAGCGCGCTCCCGCTTCCGCAGTGCGCAACCGCCCGCCTGGCCGTGGGAGCTCGCCGGGGTCATCGGCGTTCTCGCGGCCATCGTGAGCGTCTACGCCGCCGGTATCCTGCTGCCACGCCCCATGGCACGGCTGCAGGTCTTCGATCCCGAACTCGTCGTCGTCGACTTCCACTCGCACACCCTCGCGTCGCACGATGGACGCCGCGGCTTCGACGTCGAGCAGAACCGTGCCTGGCACGCGGACGCCGGCTACCACGTCAGCTACGTCACGGACCATCTGTCCAGCCAAGGGGCGCCGAGCTGGCGCGAGATCGAGAAGGGGCTCGCGGCAAACCCTGCGCGCGCCGGCGAACGCACCATCATTGCGGCCGGCATCGAGGCGCACTCCAACGGGACGCACGTCAACGTGCTCGGCGCACGCGCGGTCGACCTCGCACTCTTCGGTCCCGCCGATCACCTCAAGGCCGGCGCGCGCCTCGCCTCAGGCGCCATCCCCGTGGTGCTGCAGACGATTCCCGCCAACCTCGACTGGTTCGCGCACGACGGGATCGACTCGGTCACCCCCACGATCGCCATCGAGGTGAACGACGCCGCCCCCCGCGGCCTCGCGCAGAATCTCCGCGATCGTCCGCGCATCCTGCGCATGGTCGACTCGCTCAACCTCGCCCCCGTGGCCGCGAGTGACAATCACGGCTGGGGCCGCACGGCCGCTGCCTGGAGCCTCGTCCGCATTCCGGGCTGGCGCAACCTGCCGCCCGACTCGCTCGCGGCGCACATCGAGGAGATCGTGCGCACGCGGCGGCGCTTCGCCGTGCGCACGATCGAGCGTCGCACGCCACAGGTGGGCCCGCCGGTGAGCGAGCTGTTCTTCACCGTACCGGCCTTGCTCTACGAACTGAACGCGAGCATCTCGGCGATGGAGCGGCTCTCGTGGATCATCTGGATCTGGGGCCTCGCGTTCATCGGGCCATGGCTCCGCTTCGTCTTCGTGCGCCGACTCGCCATCCGCCGCAGTACCCGCGACGCCGCGGACGCGGCACAGGGCCCCCGATAGTGTCCTGGTTCGCGATCGCGCTCGGCGGCGCTGCCGGCTCGGTGCTGCGCCATGCCGTGGGACTGTGGGTCCAGCGCGGGATCCCCGGCTTTCCCTGGGGCACCTTTGTCATCAACGTGTCCGGGTCCTTTCTCCTCGGCCTGCTCGCGCGCGGGCTGAGCGGTGACGCGGTCAACCCCACCGCACGTGCCGCCCTCACCATCGGCCTGTGCGGCGGCTACACCACCTTCAGCACCTTCAGCTTCGAGACCATGCGCCTCATCGAGGACGGTCTCGCCGGACGTGCGGCGCTGTACATCGTTGCCTCCGTGCTCCTCTCCCTTGCGGCCATCTTCGCCGGTGCGGCGCTCGCACGCGTCGTCGTTGGCCGCTGAGCCCTCCGCCCATGACCGCCACCGTTCCCGCTGACCTCGCGTCGTTCCTCACGACGCACGATGCACGCATCAAGTCGGAGTTGGATGCGTTCCTCCGCATTCCGTCCGTGAGTGCGCGCTCGGAGCACGACGCCGACACCCGGCGCGCCGCCGACTGGCTCGCCGCCGAGTGCACGCGCATCGGACTCGCGACCGAGGTGATTCCCACCGAGGGGCACCCGATCGTCCTCGCCGAGTGGCGCGGCGCGCCGGGCAAGCCGACGGTGCTGGTGTACGGCCACTACGACGTGCAGCCCGCCGAGCCGCTGGAACTCTGGACGTCGCCCCCGTTCGAGCCGCAGGTGCGCGACGGCAAGCTCTACGCGCGCGGCTCGGTGGACGACAAGGGCCAGCTCTATCTGCATGTGAAAGCGCTCGAGGCGCACTTGGCCGTGCGCGGTGCCTTGCCCGTTAACGTGATCCTGCTCGCGGAGGGCGAAGAGGAGGTTGGCAGCGAGCACCTGGCACCCTTCGTGGCGGCGCACGCGGCGCGACTCGCGTGCGATGCCTGCGTCATCTCCGACTCGGCCATGTTCGCCCCCGGGCTCCCCTCGCTGCTCTTCGCGCTGCGCGGACTCGCGTACTTCCAGCTGGACGTGCACGGCCCCGCGCAGGATCTGCACTCGGGCAGCTACGGCGGCGCGGTGGTCAATCCCGCGATGGCGCTCGCACGGATCCTGTCCACGATGCACCATGCGGATGGTCGGATCGCGATTCCCGGCTTCTATGACGCGGTCAAGACGTGGGAGGAGAACGTGCGCGCGCGGATCCGTGCGCTCCCGTTCGACGACGAGCACTTTCGGGCCGAAACGGGTGCGCCGGCGCTCGGTGGCGAACCGGGGTTCAGCACCCTCGAACGGCTCTGGACGCGGCCCACGTGCGAGGTCAACGGCCTGTTGAGCGGTTACACGGGCGAAGGCGCCAAGACCGTGCTGCCGTCCAAGGCGATGGCCAAGGTCAGCTGCCGGCTCGTGCCTGATCAGACGCCGGCCCAGATCGAGGCGCTGATGCAGGCGCACGTCGAGCGCGTCGCGCCGGCCGGGGTGCAGGTCACGGTGACCCACCTGCATGGCGGCCAGCCTTGGCGGGGCGAACCCGAAGGCCCGTTCTTCCATGCGGCCCAGCGCGCGCTCGAAGCCGCGTTTGGTCGCGCTCCCGTTCTGACGGGCGAAGGGGGGTCCATTCCGGTCGTGGGGGACTTTCAGCGGATTCTGGGCGCGCCGGTCATCCTCATGGGGTTCGGCCTGCCGGGGGAGAACGCCCATGCGCCGGACGAGTGGCTCAGCGTGACCAACTTCGAGACCGGGATGCGCGCCGTGGCGGCCTTCTGGGACGAGGCCGGCCAAGTGGGTGGCTAGCGTCACGACCTTTCCACGGTTCACGCGTGGCCTAGCGCCATACCCCGGGGTCCTGCGAAATTTCGCGGCTGCGACCGTGCCGTTGGTGCAGGCGCTGTCCCTGATCGTCGTCATCTCCCGCAATTTTTCGAGGTTCGCAATGAAGCTTCGTCTGGGTGTTGCCGCAGCCCTTGCCCTCGCTGCTGCCCAGTCCACTACGGCCGCCGCGCAGGCCACGGCCGCCGTCCTGCCGTGGGAGGTCGCCCTCAGCATCGGTGATATCGCCCGCAGCGCCTCGGTCGCCAAGGTCATGGGGGTGCGGACCGTGTGGAACGACCGCGTCAACCTCCATTGGGGGCTGCGCGGCACCTTCTTCTTCGGTGACGGTGTGCCGCACCCGGGCGTCGGCGATGATCGCTCCACCGTGTTCGTGCCCAACATGCAGTCACTGGCCGCGAACGTCATGATCGGCGCGGGCATCAAGGTCGGCTCGGGGATCGAGCTCGGCATGAACGTCGACCTCACCGGTCTCACGCTCGGCACGGAGCGCAACGCGGTCCTGCAGAATCCCGGGATCCGGAGCGTGAGCGTGGCACCCGTCTGGTTCAACGCCTTCGGGTTCGGTTCCGAGCGCACGCGTGGGTCGCTCAACTCCCAGCTCTACCTGATGTACGAAGTCAGCGACGAGTGGAAGCTCAAGGTCGGGTACAGCAACCTGTGGACCGACTACGCCCTGCAGAATCCGCTCAGCAACGCGCCGATCCGCTATCGGTCATCGTTGCCGACCATCCTGATCGGCGGTCGCTATACGCCCAAGGACTGAGGCGCGACGGTTCGTGAACGCGACGGGGCGGGTGCCAATCGGCATCCGCCCCGTCGCGCATTCAGCGACAGGCACCCGCTCGCGCAGCGTCCGCTCGCTCGCCCTGACGTCCGGACGTAGCTTGTCGCGAGCGTCCGGCACATCTCCTCCGATGAACCGTCCCATGCGCCTTCGCCTCCTGCACGTCTCGTGGTTGGCCGCTGCCATCGCACCCGCGACGCTCACCGCCCAGCGCGTGGCAGCACGCACAAGCGTGACGTCCGTTCCAGCCGCGATGGCCCAGGTGCGCGAAGCCGACCTCAAGCGCGATCTCTACGCCATGGCATCGAGCGCGATGCGCGGCCGCGAAGGGGGCACGCCCGACGAGATGCGCGCGTCGATCTGGGTCGCCGAGCAGTACGCGAAGATCGGCCTCAAGCCCCTCGGCGAGGACGGCTCGTACTTCCAGTGGTTCAGCATGCTGCGCACCCGCGTGTCGGTCACCGCGAGTCGCGTCAGCATCGGCGGGAAGTCACTCGCGCTCTTCAGCGACGTGACGGCACCGAACGTCGTGCCGATCGAGGCCTGGGGCGCCGTCACCTGGCTGGCAAATGTCAGTGACACGACGATCGACGTGCGCGGCAAGATCGTCGCCGCGCAGCTGCCCGCGCCCAATCCCGCGACCATCCGCCCGACGAGCTATCCCGCCAACGTTCGGTATGTGGACGCCGCGATCCTCGCCATGAACCAGCGCTTCGCGCGGCGGGGCGCCCTTGCCGTGCTGCTCGTCGCGGACGCCAAGACCGACGAGGCGTTCGACGCCTTCGCCACCATGCGCGAGCGTGGCAGCTACGACGTCGATCGTGCGGCATCGCGCACGAACGGACAGCCCACGCGCGTCCCTCCGCCGCCCGCACTCGGCGCCGGGCCGGCGCCGGTGCTGCTGCTGCGCGCGTCGATGGGTGCGGTCCTCGAGCGTGGTCCCGGCGTCGAGATCTCCGTCCGCCTCGAGCGCTTCGAAACGCAATCGGTGAACGTGATCGGCGTCGTGCGCGGCATCGATGCCAAGCTGCGCGATGAGTACGTCCTGTACAGCTCGCATCAGGACGCCAACGGTGTGCGCTTCGTCATCGACGGCGACTCCGTGTGGGCCGGTGCCGACGATAACGGCTCCGTGAGCGTGGCCGAGTTCGCGGCTGCGCGTGCGTTCGTGAAACAGCCGGGTCGGCGCTCCGTGCTCTTTGTGCACCATGGCTCCGAGGAGCGCGGCCTCCTCGGGTCGCGCTATCACGCCACGCATCCCGTCGTGCCACTCGCGAAGGTCGTCGCCGTGCTCAATGGCGACATGATCGGACGCAATCATCCGGATACCGCCAGCCTGCTGGGCAGCCAGCCGCCGCATCGCAACTCCAGCGACCTGGTGGCGATGGCGATGCGCGCCAACGCGCTCACCGGCAAGTTCGTGCTCGACTCGCTCTGGGATCGCCCGACGCATCCGGAAGGCTGGTACTTCCGCAGCGATCACGTGCCGTACGCCCGCCTCGGCGTCCCGGCGCTCATGTGGTCAACCAACCTGCACGATGACTACCACACCGTGCGGGACACGCCAGATCGCATCGACTACGCCAAGCTCACCCGCATGGCACAGTGGATGTACCTGACGGGGTGGTTCGTGGCCAACGCCGACACGCGACCGGCCACGGACCCGGGCTTCAAGCTCGAGCGGTAGCGCCGTCGCCCGGTCCGCGACGGCGCACACGCGGACGTCTTACAACCCGTCGAGCAGGGCGTCGTTGGTCGTCGTGTTCGCGATCCGCTTGATCAGCCACTCCATCGCGGCCTGCGGCGGCATCTGGCCAAGCCCGCGCCGGAGCATGTGCACGTGCTCGAGCTGATCTGGTCGGAACAGCTTGTCCTCGCGGCGCGTCCCGCTGGTCGCGATATCGACGGCAGGGAAGATGCGCTTCTCCGCCATCGAGCGATCCAGCTTGATCTCGCAGTTGCCGGTGCCCTTGAACTCCTCGAAGATCACGTCGTCCATGCGCGAACCCGTCTCGACGAGCGCGGTGGCGATGATCGTGAGCGAACCGCCCCCGTTGGCCTCCGAGACGGCGCGTGCGGACCCGAAGAAGGCCTTGGGCTTGGCCATCGCGGTGGCATCGAGACCGCCGGACATCGTGCGCCCGGTACCGCGCTCGGCCGTGTTGTGCGCCCGTGCCATGCGCGTGAGCGAGTCGAGCACGATGATCACGTCACGCCCCAACTCGACGAGTCGGCGCGCGCGCTCCAGCACCATCTCGGTCACTTCGACGTGCCGCTTGGCCGGTTGGTCGAAGCTCGAGGCGATCACCTCGCCGACCCCCCACGAGATGGCTTCGCTCACTTCTTCCGGCCGCTCGTCCACGAGCAGAATGAGCAGCACGGCCGCGGGGTGATTCATGGCGATCCCCTCGGTGACGGCATGCATGAGCATGGTCTTGCCGGCACGGGCTGGCGCGACGATCAGCGCACGCTGACCGTAGCCGATCGGTGCCACCAGGTCGATCGCTCGACGTGTCAGCTCGGGGCCGCCCTTGGCCGGACGTCCGGTTTCGAGAATCAGCTTCCGGTCGGGGTAGCTGGCCACCAGTGACTGGAAGTCGGGCCGCTTGAGGCTGCTCGCCGGCTCCGCGTCGTTGATCTGCTGCACCTCGACGACCACGGTCCGGCCGCGGAAGTCGCGTCCGGTCGTCGCGGTGAGCTTGTCGCTCTTGCGAAGGCCGAGCTGCCGCACCTGCCATGGCGCCATGAACGGATCGGTCGGATCGGCCAGATAGCTCGCCCCCGGGCGGCGCACGAATCCACCGTCGCGCGAGGGATCGAACCAGCCCGTCACCTCACCATCAGCCACCACGGCCTGCTGCGGAGGCTGCTGCCCGGAGTTGCCCTGTTGGGCGCCAGCAGCCGGGGCATCACCGCCGTTCCCGGGTCGATCACGGAACCGACCGCGACGACCGCGGCGCCCGTTGCGTCGCCCCGCGCCGCCCCCCTGCTGCGATCCGGCACCGCCCGCGCCATGCTGGTACGGCGACTCGGGACGCGAAGGCGCACCCTCACCACCGTTGCCTCCAACGTCGCGCGGAGCTCCGTTGCCGTCCGGCGCGTGCGTTTCCTGACTTCCCCCGCTCTGCGCAGGGGGCGGCGCGTCCGGCGCGTCGGCGGCGCCGTCGCTGGAGGGCGCGTCGGCATCCCGGTATGGGTTGTCCTGGGAGGCGTCACCTTCTGGGCGCTTGCCCGTGGTGCGCCGGCGACGATACGGACGTCGACGTTCGGTCATGTCGGGATATGGCGGGTCAGGCGCGCCCCGGTCGGCCGGTCGGCCCCGGCGGGCGCAGTGAAACGAATGGTGTCAGTCCCGGTCTCCACACAGGGCGTCTCTCGTGCCTGGAGCGCCCGATCGATCGGGCGGCACGAAGTCGCTGTTGGGCCGGGGGCCTTGGCACGCGTCAACAATGACGCGCCTCGAAACGGCAGTCGCACGTGGGATACACACCATGGCGACCGACTCACTCGTGAAGTACGCCGCCGGCCAATCGCGACCGTTGCGCTGCGCACCGAACCGTCGGTGAGTCCTGCGTCCTGCATCAACAAGCGAGCAGCACCCGCTTGTACGCGCGTAATGTGAGTGCCGTGGAGACGGCGCGCAACCCACCAATGCCGCTAGCTTATCGCCCCACCCCCGTTCCATCACTTCCGACTTCACGCCGTCCCATGCGTCACGAAGACCTGTCCCGTCGACTGGCCTCCGCCGTCGAGCACTTTCGCGCCGACGGTGATATGGGTGCCTTGCAGGAGACGCTGGCGCAGCTGGTGCGCGAGTCCCCCGCGTCCGAGCTGGCCGCCGCCGCCGAGCCGTATCGGACCATGCCCGAGGTGGCCGGCCCGATCTTCGAGAAGGTTGTCGAGGCGGACCCCGACAATGCCAAGGCGCTGGTGGCCCTCGCCAACGCCTACTGGCTGGCCGGGCGTGGCCCAGAGAAGGTAGGCGAACTGGCGAGCCGGGCCATCGCGGCGGACCCGGCCAACAGGGCCGGCTGGCATCTGTGGTGCCTCTCCGAGAGTGACCCCCGTGAGCGCACGATTCGCTGGCGACAGGTCGTGGCGCGCTTTCACGACGATGACCTGGCGCGGGCGACGCTGGCCGACAGTGCGGCATCCCTGGCTGGTGCCGAGCGCGACCCGGAGGCGCTCGCCCTCGCGATCAGCGAGTACGAGATTTTGCTGGCGCGCGCGACGCGACCCGAGCAGCGCGAGGCGCTCGACAAGGCGCTCCTGACGCTCCGGGCATGGACAATTTGACCTAGTGGGCAAAGGCAAAATGTCCGATTCCGGCCGGCAAGAGTCGCAGAAAGGGCAGTAATGTCGCAAAGCCACACCAAAATGTCGCGAATTCGCCCGACGGGAGGTGCCGCACTCGCCGAGACTAAGGGGTAGTGGGCGGTCTGACCCGGGCGCCGCCAGCTGAGAACATCCTGCCCGGACCGATCGATGGGCGAGCATGAGACAAGCTGAGCTTCTCCGGCACCAGGCTTTCTTCGACCGACTGGCCATGCTGCAGGAGTCCGATCCTGCCTGGAGGACGTTCACCGCAGGGCTCCTCGTGTTGCGTCAGCTGGACGACCGATTCCGGGAGGGGTACGCCCCCGATGCGCGGTCCACGGCCGCCACGATGGAAGCCGTTCAGTCGGTCCCGACGACCGACTCGACGCGCCGACTCTTGATCGGGCTCGCCGATCTCGCGGTGTCTGCTGCCCCCCCGCTGCACGCCCTCGGCGTGCAGCTGTTCGCCTGGGCACGCGCGTTGGAGAACGATGCGGCGTGGGCGGTCGCGCAGGACGTGTATCGGATGGTGACCGAGTGCATGCCGGTCGACGACGACCTGGAGATCGTGACCGACGCCTGGATGCGACGCGCCTACGTCGCCCGGATGATGGGTGCGTACGCGGACGCGGAGTTCGCGATTCAGCGCGGGCGCGAGTTTGCGGCGCGCCTGGGGGATGCCTCGCGGTTGCTGCGGCTGCGCATGGCGAGCGCGAACGTGGCGATCGATCGGGACCAGCCCGAGCTCGCCGAATCGATCATCGCCGAGACCGTGGCGCTGGCCGCGCCGCTGGGCGGACCGGTGTACAGCGAAGCGCTGCACGGGCGCGGTGAGGTGGCGCGGCTGCGGGGCGACTTGGTGGGTGCCCTGCAGTACTACCACCGGGCGCTCGAGGGCGCGCCATCCGACATCGGGCGCGAGCGGCTCCTGCTCACGATCTCGGCGGTCAGCGTCGATGTGGGCGCACGCGGCATGGCACGCGATGCGTTGCTCGTGCTCGCGGTCACGGCGCAGACGCGCAACACGCGCTGGCTCGCGGTGGTCAACCTGCTCGAGATCGCCGTGCTCGACCGGAACGAGATCAGCTTCGAGTCGTATCGTCGCGAACTGGCGCTCGAGCCACTCAGCCCGATCGCGGCGGGCTACTTCGCGCTGTACGAAGGCCACGGCCACCGGGCATTCGGCCGACCGGATCTGGCCGCAGCCTCCTATCGGCGGGCGCTGGAAAACGCGCACGCCCACCAACTCGGGAAGCTGGCTGGCGAAGCGGAGGCTGCGATGCTGCGACTGCGAGAGACCGCGGACTGGAGTGGCGCGGACGACGAGTCAGCACTTCCGCGCGCGCTCGAACCCCTGGCGCGGCGCATGCGCGAGATGCGCGAGAGTCTCCCCGGTGGGCGGTGACGCTCGCGGCGCTCGCCGCGCCGCTACGACTCAGTTGCCGTTGCTCTCGGTGACGCCATTGCGGGTCGGCGCGGTCGGCGACGTGCAGGCAGCCATCGAGATGGTCGCGAGGGCGATCAGGGCAAGGGCGATGCGGCGCATGGAAGCCTCAAGAGTGGTTGGTGGATTTGACTCGCCACGGAATGTCGGGACACGACCCCCTGTCGCAAATGCGCCAAATGCGACAGAATGGTGCAGATTTCTGACATTACCATCCCAAACGCTTGCACGTACTGGCCGTTCTGCCCGCTCCACAGCTCACTCATCTGCGATCGGTGATCGAACCGGCGCATCGGGTGACAGCTATCGCGTCGTCGGTCGAAATGACCGAGGCCGGGCGCAAGCGCGCCTTCGACCTTGTCCTGATCGATCCGTCGATGAGTGCCGTGATCTCGATCGGCGAGATCATCGGGTTCCGTCGGGCATTCCCCTCGATTCCGGTCATTCCCTACACCTCGATGTCGGCGTCGGCGATGCGCGCCATTGCCGAACTCGCGCCGCACGGGATCTCGCGCGTCATCCTGCATCGTGTCGACGACTCGCCGCAGCGACTGCTCGACATGCTGCACGCGCGGCCGACCGATGCACTCACGCCACGGGTGCTGGAGATGCTCGACCCCGAGCTCTCCCGCCTCACGCAGCGGGTGCGTGCGGGGGTCCACCGGCTCTTCGACGAGCCGCAGGCGTTCTACGGCGTGAGCGACCTGGCACAGGCGGCGGGCGTCAACCCCCGCACGCTCTATCGACAGTTCGACACGGCCGGACTCGCACCGGCCCGCGCCATGGTCCTGGGCGCGCGGCTCCTCCGAGCGTACGTCTGGCTGCGCGATCCGGCCAACTCGGCACAGGACGTCGTTCGCAAGCTCGGTTTCTCGTCCCGACAACAGTTCGGCCGTCAACTCACCCGTGTGACCGGTGCGAGCGCGCGCGTCGTGCGCAGCTTGTCGTCGGACGACCTGATCGTCGAGCGCCTCGTGGCGCTCATTCGCGCTGCACCGCCGGGCGCGCCCTCTGATGCGATCGACGACCTCCGCGAGACCTGACCCATGCGCCGCATCCTTCCGCCCGTGCCATCGCCGCTGATGCCGCGCTGCCTCATCGTCGACGATGAGCCGGCCATCGGCCGCGCCCTCTCCCTCGCGCTCGCGCGCGATGGATGGAGCTGCGTGCACGCCTCGTCTGCCGAACAGGCGCAGGCCTGCCTGCGCGACCAGACGTTCGATGCGATGATCGTGGACCTGCGACTGAACGACATGCGCGGCGACGTCTTCTTGCACGTCGCGTGCGCCGTGCAACCCGCGCTCGCCACCACGACGCTGTTCATGACCGGCGACATCAGCCCCAAGGCCGACGCGTTGCTCGCCGCGACGCGGTGCCCGGCCGTGCACAAGTCGTTCGATCTGTTCGAGGTCACGGCGCAGATGCGTCGCTTCGTGCCACGGCGCGACTCAGGCTCGGCGCTCGGCTGAGCGCGGCCCGCCGCTACTTCGCGGGGCCGACGACGAGACGCGTCGACTCGTTGCGGTCGAGGATCCCGACGAGCGCGTTGCCGAGCACCTGCTGTCGGTTCAGCGAGTGCTTGGTGAATCCTGCGCTGTAGGGCCCGCGCGACGGCGTGCCGCTCACTTGGAGCACGGCATCGAAGCGGTACCTCACCGTGCGCTTCGACTTGGGGTCGGTCCACTGTCCGGCCACCGCGAGCGCACGATTCCGCGGCCACAGGCCAAGCGGCAGCGCAAAGGTGCGCACGCGGTACCCGGCCACCGCGCTGTCGATCGCCATCACGCCGCGTGCGATCTGCTCCTGTACCATGCGATCGTCGTACTTGTTCAGCTGCGCATGCCACAGGGTGTGGTCGCACAGCTCGAACCCGGACTCGACCAGGAACTTCAGCTTGCGAAAGCGCCACGCTGTTTGTTGCCCCTCGATCCCCTTGTCGCCAAAGAACGCGTGGCCGGCGGTCGCGGCAGGCAGCAGGCAAAAGGTCGCCTTGTTGCGCCAATCCGGATGCGCCTTCGAGAACGCGAGCCAGATGCCCACGGCGCTCTCGGGGTCGATGACGAGTTGACCGTTGCGCTCGAGGTAGCGGAACTGACCGGGCGATGCATCGTCGAAGGTAAACACCACCGGAGACGTGCCCGCCGGAATGTCGAGCACGCCGTCGACGAGCTCACTCACCGTGACGGGTCGGTACCCACGCGCGTACAGCAGATCGAGGTCGCGGCGAAAGCTCGCCGTGGAGCGCGTCCAGCGGGCGTCGTCGCCACCGATCTTGTGATACTCGAGGATGGGCACCGTGCCGTCACGGCGCGGAGGACGCGCCGTTTGGGCCACGAGCGCGGTGGAGAGCGCGAGATGCGCGGCCACGCATGCGGTCGCGAGGAGACGCGAGGGGGTGACGCAGACGCGCGCCGCGGCAAGCAGGTCGCCACGGCGCGCGTGCGATGACAGGCACGTGCGAATCATGCCCGCAAGTTATCGACCTGCACGTCGCGCTACGCGATGCCGAGCCACCCCGCAGGCGATACGTCGAACCCCGGAAAGACGGCGTCGAGCGACGTGGCACCCAGCCGACGCGCTGCCACTTCGGCGAACACCGCGCGAAAGTCGGTCGTGAGCGCGAGGTCGCGCCCTTCGTACAGCTGCTCGCGTGCGAGCCCGGGCCAGCGGCCGTGCACCTTGCCGCCCTTGAGACCATCGCCAATCACGAACATGGTCGTCGCGTGGCCGTGATCGGTGCCGCCGTTGCCGTTCTGCCGCACCGTGCGACCAAACTCGGACATGGTCAGCACGGTGACATCGGCCATCGCGTCGCCCAGGTCCTGCACGAAGGCTGCGATCGCGCGCGCAAACTCGTCGAGCCGATTGGCGAGCTGCCCGGTGGCGCCGCCCTGGTTCACGTGGGTGTCCCACCCGCCCACATCGGCGAACGCCAGCTCGAGGCCGACGTTGGCGCGAATCAACTGCGCGATCTGGCGCAGCTTCTGCGCAAACGGCGTGGCCGGATACTGCGCGCCGTTGCGCGGCGCGTACTGCTGCGGATTGGCCGAGCGCAGCAACTTCATGGCCTCGAACATCTCGCTGCCGCTGGCGTGGACCACATCGGCCTGGCCCGTGCGGTACAGCGCCTCGATGCGCGCCGCAGCGTCGACGTTGGTGGCGCGCAAGGCGAACGCATCGAGGCCGTCCATGGCCACGGTGGCCGATGGTCCCTCGAGGATGCGCGGCGTCTGTGCGGTGAGCGCGACCGCGCGAAAGGGCGACGGCGCGCCATTCACGAGGCAGGCCTCACACGTGCCCTTGGCGGCCAGATACCGGTTGAGCCAGCCGCTGGCCGTCCCCTTCACGTCGGGAGTGGCCGTCTCCATGTAGTCCTGCGCATCGAAGTGCGAGCGCGTGCTGCTGGGACTGCCGACTGCCGCGATCGGCGCCATCAGTCCCCGCTGGTACAGCGGCAGAAGCGGCGCCATGGCCGGGTGGAGCCCGAAGAAGCCATCGAGGTCGAGCGCCCGATTGGGCGCCCCGGCGCTGGGCGCTGGCACGGCGATCCCCGGTCGTGCCTCGTAGTAGGCGCGCTCGCCGAAGGGGACCAGCACGTTCAGCGCATCGGCGGCGCCGCGCTGGAAGAGGCAGACGAGGACGCGGCCCTTGCCCCCCGCGCCGTGCGACATGGCATACGCGCCGCGCCGCAGGAAGCTCGGGCTCAGTCCCAGCGTCACGAGGCTCAGGGCCCCGGCCTTCATGAAGACGCGACGGCGCATCGTGTGATCGCTCCTATCGACGCTGAAACTCAGGCGATCCGATCGCCAACGCGACGACCTGCGGCAGTCCGGTCAGCGCCGGCAGTTGACGAAAGAGCAATGCGCCGGCGCGCGCCATGGCCCCGGCCCCTGCGCCGACACCGGCACCCGGTGCGGGTCGCGTCGCGGCCAGTGGCATCCGGTCCGCCATCATCGCGTTTGGCGGAGTCGCCGCACCCGTCATGCTGCCATCGTCGGCGGGCGCGGGGGCCGCAGCCGACCGTGCCGCGGCATCGCCCAGCGGGTGCGACCCCGACGTCAGGATCGCGCGCGTGTCCGGCGACACGTCGCCGCCCAGCAGCTCCTGCACCACATGGTCGACCTGCGTCGCCCGCGGCGCGCGCGCGAGGTCGCGACCGGCGTTCCACGTCCCCGGGTTGGCCCCAGGCAGCCGGTTGGCACCGACGGCGAAGCCGAAGTTGATGCGATTGAGGATCGCACCCGTGTTCATCCACTCGCGCCCCTGATCGGGCCAGCCGTTCGGCGCCTGGTGGCCCCACAGCGGCTGGCCGAGCTGCGCGATGGCCACGGCCGTGCGTGGCGTCGAGTCGGCCCGCGCGCCCAACGCACGCGAGGCGCTCACCACCACCTCGAACGGCGACTTGACCTTGGCTCGCCATGCCGCACGCGCAAAGAACTCCGGCGACTTCACGATCGTGCGCACGACCTCGCGCATGTCACCACGCGTGCGCTGCCAAGTGCGCACGGCGCGCTCGACGAGCGCGTCGTCCGGTTGGTCGCTCACGAGCCGGATCACGAGTTTGCGCACGATGAAGCGCGCGGTCGCCGGATGCGCGGCGACCAGGTCGAGCACGTCCTCACCGTCTTCGATGCCGCGCCCGCCGGGCAACCGCTGCCCGAGCAGCTCCTTGGGGTCCGCGTCATGCATGCCCGGTCGGAAAACGAAAGGCCCACCGCGCGCCGGCTGGTCGACGGTCCAACCCGTGAAGGCGCGCGCGACGCTGATGACGTCCTGCTGCGTGTAGCCGCCGTCGACACCCAGCGTGTGCAACTCGAGCAGTTCGCGCCCGTAGTTCTCGTTCAGGCCGCCCCGACGGCGCACCATCATCCGACCACCCCCCGCGGGCCGCGCCCGCAGCTCCAGCAACGTCGGGTGCGTGCTGTCGGCCATGCTCTGCGCATTGTCGAGATACAGCAGCATGGCGGGGCTGTGCGCCACGGCGCCGAGCAGGTCGCGAAAGCGGCCGAGTGCCCGCGGCCGGATCACGTCGCGCTCGTACTGCGGCAGGTAGTGCCGCATCGTCGGGCCCTTGGCCACGAACACGTTGAAGTGGTTGAGCCAGAATTCGGTCAACACCGCTTCGAGCTGCCGCTCGGTGCCCACGGCCCGCGCCACGCGCGATGCCTGCAGCTGCGCCACCATCTGTCCCTGCGCGCGCTGCATCTCGCGATAGCGCACGGAATCATCGGCGCTTGGCACGTCGCCGTCGCGCTGCATTTGCCGCCTGACGAACGCCGGCGGCGGTGAGCGATCCATCAGGTCGGCGGGCGAACCGGCGAGCAGGGCAAAGCGGTCGCTCACGGCATCGAGCGCCGTGTCGCCTATCGTGGTGGGCTGCAGCTGACGGTCGATCCACGCGTCCACTCCCATGGCGCGCACGGCCGCGACGTCGCCCGGTCGCGGTCCGAACGCCAGACGATTCAGCACGTGGAGCGCTTGCTGGTCCTCGGTGAGTTCGCGCGGGAGCGCCGACACCGCCTCCAGCTCCGGGCTCGGCGCGAGCGTCGGCACGCCCGCCCCGCCGCCGCCCGCGCATGCGGCCAGCGACGCGAGCAGCGCCGCGGCCAGCGCGCGGTGGGCGCCGACGTGCATGTGGGAGCGAAGGCGACTCGATCGTGACGTCATGCGCTGGGCGACGGTGGGGGACGCTCGATGTTAAGCCGCGAGCACCGTGCGGAAGCTGCCGTAATGCACGCGTGTGCGGACCTGACCCCTTGAAGGATGGCCCCTCGTCCGGGTTGATTGTAGAGAATGACTTCGACTCGGAGAGACGTCGCCCTGGCGTCAGGGATCACGGCCAGCGCAGCGACGCTGGGCGTGCTCATCGGCTTGGGCCGCGCCTCGGCCGATCCGTTTTTCGCGTTGGCGGCTGGTGGACATCTGTGGTTCGGGGCCTCCCTGCGCGCCGAATGGCCGTACGTCTTCGCAGGCGCGGCACGGCACCTGCTGCTGGTGTCGCCCCTGGGAGCGGCGGTCGCCCTTGCGCCGTGGTCGCGACGACACCTGGTGGAGGTGGCGCTGGCGGTGGCAGGGGTCGCGGTGCTCGCGGTGCCCTATCTGCCGGACCTGATCCGCCCGCTGGCCCTCGACCTCTCGTGGGCGGAACGGGTGGTGACCTGGATGGCGCTCTCAGGCGGGCTCGTGCTTGGCGCGCGTCTGGCGCCCGACCCGTCGACCTAGCGTGTAAGGGAATTCCCGCAGACCGGTGGCATGTGGCCTATTGACGGCCCCTCGAATCCGAGCGAGCATCGGACGCAAGGAGACCACATGCCAAGGCCCAGTGTCGTGCAACCGAAGCTCCGCCCATCGCAGGGCGATCGCGTCATCTCCGATGACGACGGCCTCTTGTGGAGCGCCACCTTGGTCGAGGACCAGGGCGATGTGCTGGTGATCTTCCACTGCATCACCGATGCGCGACGCTCCGGCCGCATCTCGTGCCTCGCCGTCGACCTCGGCATGCCGTTTGCCGACCTCCCCGACGAGACCGTGCGCGACTGGCTCCGACACGCGCCGCCGATCGGGCGGCTCTACTGACCCGCCTGCGGCGGGAGGAGGGGGTATGCGCGAGTATGGCTCGAAGGAGATCCGCAACGTGGCTGTAGTGGGACACGGCGCGAGCGGCAAGACGACCTTGGTCGATGCCCTCGCGTTCGTGTCCGGATCCAGCAAGCGGCATGGCCGCGTGAAAGACGGGACAGCGCTCACCGACTACGCACCCGAAGAGGTTGAACATCGATACTCCATCAATCTTGGGCTTGCACACGCCGAGTGGATGGACAGCAAGATCAACCTGCTCGACACGCCGGGCTTTCTCGATTTCGAGGGCGACACCACAGCGGGACTGACCGCCGCGGATGGCGCCCTCCTGTGCATCAGTGCCACTGCGGGCGTTGAGGTCGGCGCCGAGCGGATGTTCCGCGCGGCTGTGGCGCGCCGCGACCCCGTGCTCTTCGTGGTCACGATGCTCGACAAGGAGCACGCCAGCTTCGCGCGGACCTTCGAGCAGATCAAGGAGCGGCTCACGGCGCGCGTCATTCCCGTCGAGATCCCCCTCGGCGAAGGGCCCGGGTTTCACGGCCTGCTCAATCTCTTCGAGAAGACGGCGCGCACCTTCGTGAAGGGCACGAAGAGCGGTGAGTACATCGAGGGCGACGTGCCGGCCGAGGCGCGCGCGACCTTCGATCAGTACTACAACGAGCTGATCGAGACGATCGCGGCCGGCGACGACTCGTTGCTCGAGCGCTATCTCGAGGGTGCGGAGATCTCGCGCGAGGACGCGATGGCCGCGATGAAGGAGGAAATGAAGCGCGGGGAGGTGTATCCGCTCTTCTGCTGTGCCGCCGAACTCACCTACGGCACGCGCGAACTCCTCACCAAGATCGTCGAACTGATGCCGACCGCGTACGAGATGGAGGAGCTGCACGCCTTCACCGGCGCCGAGGGCCATCGCACGGTCGAGATCCATGCCGAGCCCGAGGCACCGTTCTCGGCGCTCGTGTTCAAGACGGTGGCCGAACCACACGTCGGGGATGTGTCGTACTTCCGCGTCTTCTCGGGCACGGTACGCAGTGGCGCCGAGGTGTACAACGCGACGCGCGATCACGCCGAGAAGATGGGCCATCTGGCCGTCCCGCAAGGGCGCGAGCGGATCGAGGTCTCGCGGTTGCTGCCGGGCGACATCGGCTGCGTGGCCAAGCTCCGCAACACGCACACCAACGACACGCTCTCGACCCGCGAACATCCGGTGCGACTGCCGGGCATCGCCTTTCCCGAGCCATTGGTGCATTTCGCGGTCCATGCGGCCACGCGCGCCGACGAGGACAAGCTGCAAGCCGGGCTGCATCGGCTGCACGACGAAGATCCGACCTTCGAGCTCCACTACGACGGCGAAACGCATGAAACGATCGTCGCGGGCATGGGGGAGCGGCACCTCGAGATCGCGATGAGTCGGCTCACGCGGAAGTTCGGCGTGCTCGCCGAACTCACGCCGCCGCGCATTGCCTATCGCGAGACGCTGACCGCCTCGGCGCAGGGCCAGGGGCGCCACCGGAAGCAGAGCGGCGGACGCGGGCAGTTCGGCGACTGCTGGGTCCGCCTGTCGCCGCGTTCCCGCGGAGCGGGCTACCAGTTCACGAACGAGGTCGTGGGCGGCGCCATCCCCGGCAAGTTCATTCCGGCGGTGGACCGGGGGGTGCAGGAGGCGTCGGTGCGTGGCGTCCTCGCCGGCTATCCGATGGTCGACTTCGCCTGTGCCTGCTTCGACGGCAGCGCGCACTCGGTGGACTCGAACGAAATGTCGTTCAAGATGGCCGGCATTGCGGCCTTCAAGCAGGTGGCTACCCAGGCACGACCCGTGCTGCTCGAACCGGTGGATCAGGTCGAGGTCACCACGCCTGAACAGTATCTGGGGGATGTGCTGGGCGACCTCTCTGCTCGTCGCGGGAGCATCGTGGGCACGGAACTCGCGCTGGATGGCCTCGGCACGCGCGTGCGCGCGATCGTGCCGCGGGCCGAGTTGCATCTGTATGCCACCCATCTCTCGTCGATCACGCACGGCCGCGGCTTGCTCGCGCGGCGCGTCGAGGGCTACGAGCTGATGCCCACCGAGGCGGCGCAGCGGCTCATCGCGAGCAGTCGCCAGGTGGAGGAGCCGCTCGAGGCGTGACGACGGACGCCTCCGCTCGGGACGCAGGCGCGCCGCCGGTGACCGTCAAGGTTCCGGCGGCGTTTGCTCCCGCATTTCAGGCGGCGGAAGCGTTCGTCCGGCGCTACTTCGCCGATCGGGTGGACGACCCGGAGCACGGATCGATCACGATCTCGGGCGAGCGCTACATCCTGGTGCGGGCGGCGTCGATGTCGGTCGAGTTCTTCGACCTCGTGCGGTCGCTCTACGCCGATCGGGGATTGTCCGAGGCGACCGGGGTGGCCGCGAACCTGTTGTACGACGTCGCCCATGCGATCGGCAAGGCGGACGCGCGGGCCTTCAACGTGCGAACCGGCGGTCACGAGCCGATTGCCCGGCTGTCGGCGGGGCCCGTGCACTTCTCGCACGCCGGCTGGGCCTTCGTGGACATCGATGCGCAATCGTCGCCCAGCCCGGATGACGCGTACCTGCTGGTGTATGACCACCCCTACTCGTTCGAGTCGGACGCGTGGCTTCGGCAGGAACGCACGTCCGACTTTCCGGTGTGCGTGATGAATGCGGGTTACTCGTCGGGCTGGTGCTCGGAGAGTTTCGGGCTGGAGCTGGTGGCGGCGGAGATCACCTGTCGCGCGCGCGGCGACGACCGATGCCGGTTCGTGATGGCCCCGACGACGCGCATCGAGGCCCGTGTCGCGGAAGTCCTGGCGCACACCCCCGACGCGATGGCGCCCGTGTCGATTCCGGCCTTCTTCCGCCGCAATCACACCGAAGAGGAGCTGCGGCGCACCAACGAGCTGCTCGAAGCCCGCGTGCGCGAACGCACCCAGGCGTTGCAGCGTGCGAACGCGGAGCTGGCGGCGCAGGTCGAGGCGCGCACCCGATCGGAAGCGGCGTTGGCCGAGCGCGAGCGGCGCATGGAGCAGGCGCTGCAATCGGTGAAGGCCGGCGCGTGGCATTGGGATCTCGAGCGCGATGAAGTGGACTTCAGTGCGTCATTCGCGCCGCTGCTCGCGCAGCCGTCACCCGCGTCGGGTGCCGCCGTGCGTGCGGCGGTCTTCAACCGGTTGCATCCCGACGATCTGCGGCAGCTCCTGCGCGAGGTCCCCCGATTGGCGGCACGCGTCGGCGAGGTCGAGCGCGAGGTGCGCGTGCGCTGGCATGGCGGCGACGATGCGTGGCGCTGGATCTCGGTGCAGGCCCACTTCGAACCGGGACCCGACGGGCGTGTGGTGCGGGCCTTGGGCGTCGTGGTGGACATCACGGACCGCAAGGCGGCGGCCGAGGAGCGCGTCACGCTCGAGCGCAGCATGGCGCAGGCACAGAAGCTCGAGTCATTGGGCGTGCTCGCCGGCGGTATTGCCCACGACTTCAACAACCTGCTCGTGGGCATGCTGGGCAACGCGGAGTTGGCGCAGGCGGAGCTCGCGCATCTGGAGGGGGGCGACGCGAGCGAAGCGGTGGAACTGGTGCACCAGATCGAGCGCTCCGCGTCGCGGGCCGCGGGCCTCACCCGGCAGATGCTGGCGTACGCCGGGCGCGCGCGGTTCGTGCTTGAACCGATCGATGCGAACCGCACGATTGTCGACGTGATCGACCTCGTGACGGCGGCCATCTCGAAGCAAGCGACGCTCCAGTTCGACTTCGCCGACGGGCTGCCACTGATCGAGGCGGACGGCACGCAGCTGCGTCAGGTCCTGATGAACCTGATCGTGAATGCCAGCGATGCGCTGCTCGATCGGCCGGGCACGATCACGGTCGCCACCCGGCCCGTCGAGGCGGATCGCGCGCTCCTGCGGACGCTGGTGCTGGGGGACGAGCTGCCGGAAGGACTCTACGTGCGCTTCGTCGTGCGTGATACGGGGGTCGGCATGACGCCCGACACCATGGCGCGGGTCTTCGAGCCGTTCTTCTCGACCAAGTTTGCGGGGCGCGGACTGGGGCTGGCGGCGGTGCTGGGCATCGTGCGGGCGCACAAGGGCGCGATCGGGCTGGAAAGCGAGCCAGGCGCGGGCACGGCGTTCACCCTGTTGCTGCCGGCATCGCTGCGACCGCGGACGGAGGCCGTCGTGACGCCGATGGGCGGAACGTCCGTGGCGGTGGCCCCCGAGGGGGGGACGGTGCTCGTGGTGGATGACGACGAGACGGTGCGTGAAGTCGCGCACCAGATCCTCAAGCGGGCGGGCTTCCGCGTGCTGCGCGCGGTCGACGGTTTGGCTGCGCTGCAGATCGTGCGGACCGAGCCGCGCATCGACCTCGTGCTGCTCGACGCCTCGATGCCCGTGATGAGCGGTCCCGAAACGATCGAGGCGTTGCGCGCGTCGGCATGGCACGGACCGATCGTCGTGATGAGCGGACATGCCATGGAAGACGCGACCGCGGCCTTCTCGGCGTGGGACGCGCAGGCGTTCGTGCGCAAACCGTTCCGCCGCGCGGAGCTCGTGAGCACCGTGTTGTCGCGGCTGAGTGGGGCGTCGCAACAGCGCCCGTAGGGCGTATCGGTCGTGAAGTCCTGGATCGGTCGGTCGATACTGCGGAGAGTAAGCGGCTGGGGTCGGCTGTTAACGAAGTGCCGCGTCGTGCGTATATCGGATCAGAGAGGCGGAACTCGGCAGCGGTGCGCCGGGTATCATGCCTTGCAGGACTCCCCAGGGGTGGGGACGCACGGAGGGTGACGGCAGAATATCGCCGCACCCTCCGTGTGCTTTTCTGTGACTATCTGGGCGCGTATTGTAGTTTCTCGGTGCCTGTTTCGACAGCCGACTAATTGTAAGTCTTTACTGTGTATGTGTTTATAAGGACGTACGAGGCGCACCAATCACTA
Source organism: Gemmatimonadota bacterium (assembly GCA_031372565.1). Taxonomy (GTDB): domain Bacteria; phylum Gemmatimonadota; class Gemmatimonadetes; order Gemmatimonadales; family Gemmatimonadaceae; genus JACPPC01. The sequence continues at coordinate 27,172 of JANMLN010000162.1, forward strand.
ATTGACAATATTATGGTCACTGACTATAATTGAGTCAATAAAGGCACTCCCGCCGCGAGGCGGGGCCGCAAAGCCTGGAGTCTCACTTACGCTGAGATCGTCCGGTTACCCGCACCTCGGTTACGGAGATTGGTCATGACGTTGTTCGCTTCATCGCCGCGCGCACAGCAGCTGCTGCGCACCTTCACGCGCTGCTCCGCGCTCATCGCCGGCGGCGCCGCCATCGCGCTCTCCGTGGGGTAGCGACGCCGTCGCGCCCCGCGCCCCGCTCGGGTCGGCCCACTGCGCGGCGTTACACCTTGTGGTAGCTGATGCGCGCCGCCTCGCGACGGTCCGCGCCGGCGTAGATCTCGAAATCGGAGAAGAAGGCCGGCGCCTCCGCCTGCAGCGTGCGCAGCACCATCACCGCGCAGCGGCGGATCTCGAGCTCCGCCGCTTCACTCGAACGCAGCTCGAGCATCGTGCGCCAGGCCCGTGCGTTGCCCGTCACGACGATATTGGTCTCCGTCGAGTTCGGGAGCACGCCGCGCGCCGCTTCCCGCGCCATCTTGCGGCGATGCACCTTGTCGTCGACCCAGGCGTAGCGCGTCATGAGCTGGTCGACGAGCGCCACATACGACGTTTGTGCCGACGTGACCTGCGCCTTCCATGCCTCCTCGAGCGCGGCGTCGCCGATCATCGCCGGCGGCACCACGAACTCGGCCTTCGACTCGTCGACGTAGCGCTGTGACAGCTGCGAGTAGGCGAAGCCGGCGCGGTGACGCACCAGTTCGTGCGTGAGCGAGCGGCTCACCCCTTCGAGCAGCAGGGAGTAGTTGGCGTGCTCGAGCACCGAGCCGTGCCCCTGCTTCTTGATGTTCTCGAGATACTCGCGCGTGGTGCGGCTCGCGGGATTCTTCTGGCTCATGTAGCAGAGCCGTCCGGCGAACTCCGCCAGGCGTTCACCGTCCGTGCTCTCGCCGATCCACTGCACGGGCAGGTGCGCCGGCTCCGCGAACTGCGGGCGCGACAAAACGGTGATGCGGGGCTCGGTATGGAACACGGCGATCGGGCGAAGGGGGCGAGGCGACGTGCGCGGGAGACGTGCGGTACGCGTCGTGCGCGGCGGGAAACTATCCTGCCACGTAGGCGTCCACCAACTCCAACCGGCCCCGCGCGTAGTCGCGCGTCCGCCGCACCGTGTCGAGTACCGCGCGCGCCGCCCCGGGGAGTGCCGGTAACGCCGGGTCGTACTTGATCTGCTCGATGGCGCGCTGCCCGGGCTGCGGCACGATGACCCCGGGGTTGAGCCGCCCATCGGGATCGGCGGCCTGATGGATGGCGGACCAGTCGCCCATCGTGGCCGCGCCCCAGAGCGCCTCGTTGAGGGGGGCACGGAGTCGTCCATCGCCGTGCTCGCCGGCCAACGTGCCTCCCAGCGCCGCCGTGAGCTGCGCGACCTCCGTGAGCAGCGCCTCGAGGCGGGGGCGCCAGTCGTGTTCACGCAGGTCGACGAGCGGATTCACGTGCACATGGGCATCGCCGGCGTGGCCGAAGATGACGCCGCGCAGCTGCTGACGCTCGAGCGCCGCGCGCACCCCGCGGATGTACGCCGCCAACTGTGTGGGCGGCACGCAGCCATCCTCGATGACCTGCACCGAGGCAATCGCGGGGTCGAGCGCTGCGAGGAGCGGGCTCGCGGCGTGGCGCAGCTCCCACAACTGGTGCTCGTCGCCGGGGGTGAAGCCGGCAGAGACGGTCGTGGCGCCTGCGGCGCGCAGCGCGGCGCTGAGCGTGTGGGCCACGTCTTCAGCCGTGGTGGCATCGGCAGCTTCGAGGCCGACGAGCAGCACCGCCTCCGTATCGGCGGGCACGGGAACGGCATGTGGTCCCGAGCGCGCCATGTCGAGCAGTGTGCGATCCAGCAATTCGCACGTGGCCGCGTGCGCGTCACGCGCGGCTGTGGCGCCCTGCGCCGCGGCGTCGAGGCTCTCGAAACTGGCGAGCAGCGTCGCACTCGCCGCGGGACGCGGTTCGAGCGCGACTTCGAGCGCGGTGAACAACGCGAGCGTGCCCTCGCTGCCGACGAGCAGATCCACCAGCTCGCCTGAGCGCTGCCATGCGGTGACGGCGTACCCGCTGGAATCCTTGCGCACCGCCCGCTGCGCGCGCGCGGCGGCGGCCGCACCGTGCGTCTGCGCCCACGCGAGCAGCCGAGCAATCGCGGGCACGTCGGGCGGAGCATGGCCGCGTCGCACCCAGGCGCGCGACCCGTCGGCAAAGACGCACTCCATCCCTGCCACCCACGGCCGCATCGCACCACGCGAGAGCGTGTGTGGACCGGCCGCGTTCGTTGCGGCCATCCCGCCCACGGTGCAGTACGCCCCCGAACTGGGGTCGACGGGGAAGCGAAGTCCCATCGCGGCCGCGGCCTGCTCGACCTCAGCGCGGAGGACCCCGGGCCCGACGACGATGGTGTGCGTGGCGGACGCGGCGATGCCGGGCGACGCGATCGGTGGTCGCGCCGTGATCGTTCCAATCGCGCGAAGGCGCGAGAGATCGACGATCACGCCATCGCCGACGGCTCCGCCCGCCATCGAGGTGCCCGATCCGCGCGGAATCAGCGGCTGCGAGGTGGCCGCGCTCCAGCGTACCAGCTGCACCACCGCCTCTGCGGTCGACGGCACGGCCACGGCGCGTGGCCACGCCTGCGCGACCCCGGCAGCCTCGCTGTAAGCCGCGCGCGCGAGATCGTCGGCCCGAAAAACGCCGGCAAAGTCACGCGGTGCCGTGAGCGTCGTTCCCGTCATGCGCGAGTTCCGCGGCGGCGCGTGAGGGTGTGCACGGGACGCGATCAGCGGTCCCGCGATGCGGGACGCGGGGTCGTCGGGGCAACGCCGCGGGCGTCCGCGCGCTTGGTTGGCGCGACGATCGTGGTGGAGAACGGAC
>JANMLN010000027.1:0-2732 GCA_031372565.1 Gemmatimonadota bacterium
GATAACAGGCTTATCGCGTCCGAGAGTTCACATCGACGACGCGGTTTGGCACCTCGATGTCGGCTTGTCACATCCTGGGGCTGGAGAAGGTCCCAAGGGTCCGGCTGTTCGCCGGTTAAAGTGGCACATGAGCTGGGTTCAAAACGTCGTGAGACAGTTTGGTCTGTATCCGCTGTGGGCGTTGGAGAATTGAGGGGCGCGGACTCTAGTACGAGAGGACCGAGTCGGACGACCCGCTCGTGTCCCGGTTGCCACGCCAGTGGCAGCGCCGGGTAGCGATGGTCGGTGGCGATAACCGCTGAAAGCATCTAAGTGGGAAGCGTCCCCAAAGATGAATGCTCCCTGGAGCTTCGAGCTCCCTAAAGGGCCGGGGAAGACTACCCCGTCGATAGGTCACACGTGGAAGCGCCGCAAGGCGTTCCGAGCGCAGTGATCCTAATCGCCCGTGCGGCTTGACTACTCCCAAGCACGCAACGCATTACGTGATCTCTATATCAGATCACCACAATCAAACGATCACTACCTCGTCTCCGCGGTCATTCAACTGATCGCTGGCAACTTGAGCGCAGGGGCCACACTCGTTCCCATTCCGAACACGATCGTTAAGCCCTGCAGCGCCGATGGTACTCCGGTTGAGAGACCGCGGGAGAGTAGGCCGTTGCCGGCACCCCTGAAGCCCCCGTCTTCTTCATTGAAGGCGGGGGCTTCGTGTGTTCCTCACCACCGACGATCCCGCCTGCCAGTAACACCACGCACCGCACTCACCACGCACCGATCCGTTCGTCGACCGGTACGCGGTGAGCGAACCTTCTCGCCGGTCGTCTGCGCTGCCGTCAATCGGCCCACACCGGACCGTCAGCGACGACTAGGTTACCGACACATGACACGCGCCGGGATTGTCACCGTCGCCGGCAAACCCAATGCCGGCAAATCCACCCTGTTGAACCAACTGGTGGGCCAGAAGCTCGCGATCACGAGCCCCAAGCCGCAATCGACCAGGGATCGGGTGGTTGGCATCCGGACCGCGAGTGATGTGCAAATGGTCCTGCTCGATACCCCCGGGCTCCTCGAGCCCGAGTACGAGTTGCACACCATCATGAAGGCTACGGCGCTCGCGGCACTGCGCGATGCCGACGTCATTGTCTATCTCGTCGACGCCACGCTCGGACAGGCGCCCTCGTTGGTGGAGGCGGCCGGACTCGACCGGGCGCCGCGCGCGCCCGTGCTCACGGTGTTCAACAAGTCCGACGCCATCTCTGACGAGACGCGGGCCCATCTCACCTCCGCCATTCCGGGCGCACCGCTCGTCTCGGCGCTCACGGGCGAGGGGATCGACGCGCTGGTGGCCGCAGTGAGCGCGCTCCTGCCCGAGCACCCGTACTACTACGACGAGGAGGACCTCTCGACGCAGCAGACCCGCTTTTTTGCCGGGGAGCTGGTGCGCGAGACGGCTCTTGAGCAGCTCGATCAGGAAGTCCCCTACTCCGTGGCCTGCGTGATCGAGGAGTTCCGGGAGACGCGCGAACCCGTGTACATTCGCGCAGTCCTGCACGTCGAGCGCGACAGCCAGAAGGGAATCCTGCTCGGGCACCAGGGTGCGAGAATCCGCGAAATCGGCAAGGCGGCGCGTCTCAAGATCGAAGCGCTTATCGGCCAGCGGGTCTATCTCGACCTGTGGGTCAAAGTGCTCCCCAACTGGCGCAAGGATCCGAAGGCGCTCGCGCGTCTCGGCTACAAGAACCCCGACCTGACGTCCCGATGAGCGTATCACCGCAACTACTCGCGCTGCTCGTCTGTCCCCGTTGCAAGGGGGGGCTTGAACATCACGTCGATGTGCCCTCGTTGGACTGCCCGGCGTGCCGACTACGCTACCCGATCCGTGACGACATCCCCATCATGCTCGTAGAAGAAGCGGAGCCGCTCGGGTAGGCGGCCGGTCGGGAGGGGGGGCGTCTCGGTGAGCGCCAAGAGGTGCAAGTCGCGGTCCTGCTTTCGTTTGACTGGGGGTATGTGCCCCGGTAAGTTGGAAAATCCATCGGACGGGGCCCAACGATACGCGTGTCACAGTCCATCGCCATCCTTTTCGCGCCTGATGACCAGCCCACACCCGCGACATTTCGGGCGTGGCTCGATCACGACGGTACCCCCGCCGTGACCGTCAGGACGCCTGATGAGCTGATGTCGTTGGCGCTCCGCGGCCGGCCGCGTCTCGTGATGATCGATGCACGCAGCCATCCCGTGGCCGCGCTCAAGGCGACGCACCGACTCAAGTCGGACAGCTACACCGGCATCGTGCCAGTGGTCGTGTACTCGGGCGACGACGACAAGGCCTTTGCCGCATCATTCGACGCGGGTGCCGACGAAGTGCTGCGCGATCGGTCCTCATCGTCCGAGGCGCACCAGCGCATCGACGTGCTGCTGCGCCGCTCCGATCGCGACACGCATGTGCATCCGAGCACGCGACTGCCGGGATCGCACGAGATCGAGAAGGACATGACGCGTCGCCTGAATCTGGAGCAGCAGTTCGGCGTCTGTTACGCGGATCTCGACCACTTCAAGGAATTCAACGACCGGTACAGCTACTACGACGGCGACCGCGTGATCCGCATCCTGGCCCAGATCATTCATGACGTGGTGAAGGGGATCTGCGGCGAGAATGGTTTCGTGGGGCATATCGGCGGCGATGACTTCATCTTCATCGTTCCGGCCGAGGACGTGACCGACAGTTGCAG
>JANMLN010000034.1:0-46619 GCA_031372565.1 Gemmatimonadota bacterium
GCGGACTCCATCAAACGGGGTCCGCGTTTCGTTTTTCCCTTGCAGGAGTAGCGCCGATTCAGGACCCGACGAAGCGTATTCGCGTGAACCGGCAGATTCGCATCAGCCCGCTCCGCGTGATCGCGCCCGATGGCAGTCAGATGGGGATTCTCGACCTCGATGCCGCACTCGCTGCGGCCGTGGAACAGGGCCTTGATCTGGTCGAAGTGGCCCCGCTCGCCCGCCCGCCTGTCGTCCGCATCATGGACTACGGCAAGTACAAGTTCGAACAGGCGAAGATGGCGCGGGTGGCCAAGAAGAAGCAGCACGTGATCCTGCTCAAGGAGGTCAAGTACCGACCGGGCATCGAGGATCACGACTTCGAGACGAAGACGCGCCATGCGCGTCGGTTCCTGTCGGAAGGCAACAAGGTGAAGGTGACCATGCAGTTCCGCGGCCGCCAGATCGCGCATCCCGAGTTGGGGCGCGCCGTGGTGGACCGGGTGGTCGCCGAACTGACGGATGTCGCGAAGGTGGAAAGCGACGCCAAGCTGGAAGGGAAGTTCATGACCATGATTCTCACGCCCAAGTGACCGGGACCGACTGATGCCGAAAATGAAGACCCACAAGGGTGCCAAGAAGCGCTTCTCCGTGACGGCGAAGGGCAAGGTGCGGCGCCTGAAGGCCTACAAGAGCCACATCCTCACCAAGAAGACATCCAAGCGGAAGCGGAATCTCCGCCGTCCTGCCATGGTCGCCACGAGTGGCGACGAGAAGCGGATGAAGCGTCTCATCCAGGCTTAAGGAGCCCCGACCATGCCTCGCGTCCGTTCCAACGTCGTGCGCCTCAAGCGCAAGAAGCAGATCATGAAGGCCGCCCGCGGCGCCTTCGGTGCCCGCAGCAAGCTGTGGGGTCCCGCCAAGGAGACCGTCGAGCGCGGCTGGCGCTACGCCTACCGCGATCGCAAGAACAAGAAGCGCGATTTCCGCGCCCTCTGGATCGTCCGCATCAATGCGGCCGCTCGCCTCAATGACATGAACTACAACCAGTTCATCAACGGGCTCGGCAAGGCCGGCATCGAAGTCGATCGCCGCATGCTGGCCGAACTGGCCGTCTCCGATCCGGCGGCGTTCACGCTGCTCGCCGACAAGGCGCGCGCCGCACACACGCCCGCGTAAGCGGTTCGGGTCGTATCTGAACGAGCGGCAGCGCACCGGAGTCTCCGAGGCGCTGCCGCTTTCTTTCTCCCTTCGCACTTCGCCGTGACCCTCCAGGATTTTCTCGCGGCCGCTCAGGCACTCGAAATCGACGGATTGGCCGCCGCATCGACCGCTGCCGACGCCGACGCCCTCGCAGCGGCGCGGAACGCGCTCGTCGGGCGCAAACAGGGGCGCCTCACCGACCTCATGGGGCAGCTGGCCACCCTGCCTGCCGATGCCAAGCGCGAGGCGGGCGCTGCGGCCAACCGCACCAAGCTCGCGCTCGAGGCCGCCCTCGATGCGCGCGGTGCCGAACTCGCCGCGCTCGCCAAGGCCAGCGCGCCGTCGCTCGACCTCTCGATGCCGTCGCGCGGCACCTGGCGTGGCGCGGTCCATCCCGTGTCGGCCATCATCGACGAGATCACGGCGATCTTCCGCGAGCTCGGCTTCACCACGCAGCTGGGGCCCGAGGCGGAGCACGAGTGGTACAACTTCGGTGCGCTCAACTTTCCGGATAACCATCCGGCCATGGACGCGCACGATACGCTCTACTTGGGCGCCAACGCCCTGCTGCGCACGCACACCTCGCCGGTGCAGGTCCGCACGCTGCAGCGCTTCGAGCCGCCGGTGCGCGTGCTGGCGCCGGGCATGGTCTACCGCCGCGACTTCTTCGACTCCACGCACGCGCCCGCCTTCCATCAGGTCGAGGGGCTCGCGATCGACGAGGGGATCTCGTTCGTGGACCTCAAGGCGACGCTGGCCGAGTTCGCGCGCCGCTTCTACGGCGGCACACGCCGCACCCGCTTCGGTCCGTCCTACTTCCCGTTCACCGAACCCTCCGCGCAGATGGACGTCGAAGTCGATCTCGGCGACGGCAAGGGCCTCCGCTGGGTCGAGATCCTCGGCTGCGGCATGGTGCACCCGGCCGTGCTCGAATCGGCCGGCGTCGACAGCGAGAAGTACACCGGCTGGGCGTTCGGCATGGGGCCGGGGCGCCTCGCCCTGTCTCGTCATGGCATTCCCGATATCCGCATCCTGTACGACTCGGATGTGCGCTTCCTGGAGCAGTTCGCCCGATGAACGCATCGCACGACTGGCTCAAGGCCTTCGTCCCGCACACGCTCGACGCCGACCAACTGGCCGAGAAGCTCTCGCGCCATGTGGCCACGGTCGATGGCGTGCTTCGCCTCAACGCGGAACTTGCCCCGTTCGTCGTGGGGCAGGTCATGGCGAGCGAGAAGATCCCCGATACCAAGCTCTCCTTCAACAAGGTCGACGACGGCAGCGGGGAACTGCTCGAGGTCGTGTGCGGCGCGCCCAATGTGGTGGTGGGCACCAAGTATCCGTTCGCGCGCACCGGCACGCGCATGCCGGCAGGACTGCTGATCGAGAAGCGGAAGATCCGCGGCTTCACCTCGAACGGCATGCTCTGCTCGTCCCGCGAGTTGGGACTGGGCGACGACCACGACGGGATCCTGCCGCTCGAGACGCAGGTGCCGAACGGCACCCCGCTCCTCGACGTGCTCAAGGTGGGTGATGTCCGTCTCGAGGTGGACGTGCTCGCCAATCGGCCGGATCTGCTGTCGCAGCGCGGGTTGGCGCGCGAAGTCAGCGCGCTGACCGGTGTACCGATGCAGCGTCCGAGCGAACTCGCCGCGGTGGCCGCGCTGGCGTCGGCTTCGCGCGGTGCAACAGAAGCATCCAGCGGTGGCGCCACCGTGCGCGTTGAGGACCTCGCCGGATGCCCGCGCTACATGGCGGTCGTCATTCGCGGCGTGACCGTGGGTCCGAGCCCGGCGTGGCTGGTGGCGCGCCTCGACGGGGTGGGCGCGCGATCGATCAACAACGTCGTCGACGTGACCAACTACATGTTGCACGGCTTCGGGCAGCCGATGCACGCGTTTGACCTGGGGACGCTGGCGCAGTCGACCATCGTGGTCCGCCGTGGGCGAGCGGGCGAGAAGATGAAGACACTCGATTCTGTCGAACGGACGCTCTCGGGCGAGATGACGATCATCGCGGACGCCGAGCGCGCGGTCGCGATTGGCGGCGTGATGGGGGGCGAGAACTCCGAGGTGAGCGCGACCACGCGCGACATCCTGCTCGAAGTTGCGCAATTCGAGCCGGTCCGTCTTCGCGCCACGCGCAAGGCGGTGGGGCTCAACACCGATGCGTCGTATCGCTACGAACGCGGCATTGACGGGGCAGTGATACCCGAACTCATCGCGTTTGCGTCATCACTCATCACTCAGGTCGCGGGCGGCGCCGTGGAGGGCGCTCCGATCGATGTGGGTGCGTCCATCCCATCGTTGCCGGACGTGACCGTGCGACCCAGCCGCGTCTCGCGCGTGATCGGCGTGCCACTGTCGCCCGAGACCATCACGCAGCGGTTGGTGTCGGTCGGGTTCAGCGTGACACAGGCCGGCCCCGACGCGCTCGCCGTGCGTGTCCCGAGTTGGCGCAACGACGTGTTTCGCGAGATCGACTTGGTGGAGGAAGTGGCGCGATTGGGCGGTTTCGACGCCCTCCCGGATGAATTGCGGGCGTTCCGGCCCGGCAACGCGCCGGATGATCCGGTGCATCTGCTGAGCCTCAAGGTGCGCGAGGCGCTTGTGGCGGAGGGGCTGTTCGAGACCAAGCCACTCCCCTTCGTGCAGGGCGATGCGAGCACGCACGTCCGTGTGGAAAACCCGCTCGCCGATGACGAACCGAGCCTGCGGACGTCGGTGCTGGAAACGCTGGGCAAGCGTGCGGAGTACAACCTGAATCGCGGAAGTGGCGACGTTCGGCTCTTCGAGATCGGGTCTGTATTCTCGCCCGGTGCGACGGCACTCCCCGACGAGGAGATCCGAGTGGGCGCGCTCCTGATGGGCGCTCGGCGGCCACCGCATTTCACCGATCCGAAGCCGCCCGCGTACGATGCATGGGATGCCAAGCATCTGGCAGAACGCATTGTCAACATTGTGTTTAGTGAGCGTGACATCTCATATCACGTGAATGTTGATGGTACGCTCTGGAAGCTGTGCGAAGGTGACGCAGTCGTCGGCGCTGTGAGGCTGCTCGCGCTGGACGCCCCGGTCTGGGCGTCCCCCGCCTTCGGCGTGGAAGTGATGCTCCATCGCTTCGGCCGCGATCTCGTGGCGCAGAAGGGCGCGAACGCGTGGGCTCACAATTCTGACGTATCGCGCTCGGCGGCCTCGACGGCGGTTCGGTATCGGCCACTGCCCGTCACGCCGGCAGCGCAGTTCGACGTCGCACTCCTTGTGCCCGACGGCACACCGGCGGCGAGTGTGGAGGCGGTCATCCGACGTGATGCCGGGGAGCTGCTCGAGTCAGTGGTGCTGTTCGACGAGTTCCGCGGGACGGGGGTACCGGCCGGGCACCGCTCGCTCGCGTGGGCGTTGACCTTCCGGCATCCAGAGCGCACCCTTCGGGACAAGGAAGTCGAGGGACGGCGTTCGAAGCTCCTCAAGACCCTCGAGGGAGAACTCGGTGTCCGACCGCGCGCGGGCTGAACGGCAGTCGTTCGAGGAGTTGCAGGTGCTGGTCGGGCTCCTCGCCGAGGAGCTGGCCGGCTTCCGCGTACGCGCGCTCGCCGCGGAGCAGAAGCTGCGTCAGGCAGCGCGTGAGGCAGGAAACCCGGAGTTGAGCCTGGAGACGCTGCAACAGCGCGTTGACGCGCTCGAAGCCGACAACGTGGCGCTCAAGGAGCGGTTGGCGCGCGCCACGGACCGTACGCGGGGGATGCTCGACCGCGTGCGCTTCCTGCGTCAGCAGACCAGTGCGGCCGAGTTGGCGTCGGCAGGCGAGGACGGCGCATGAGCCGGGTGCAGAGCCTCAAGCTCGAGGTGCAGGGCGAGAGCTACACGATCCGCTCCGATGCACCCCCGGAGCACATGCGGCAGGTCGCGCAGTACGTGGATCAGGCGATCAACAAGGTGCGCGCTGGTGCGCCGTCGCTCGATCCGCCGCGGGCGGCTGTGCTGGCCGCGATGCAGATGGCCGATGAATTGCTCCGCGCTCGCGCGGAGGGGGCGGCGCTGGCCACCGACATGCAGGCGCTGGCGGACGAGGTACGGCGATTGCTGCCGCCGGCCAAGCGGAACACGCCGCTCGGGATGCCGGCGATCACAGAGTAGCGCCCTTGTCGTTCTGAGCGCAGCGAAGGACCTGCTTCTCCCGCCTACGTTCGGAACCAGAGCCCGCCAATCGCCAGCCCGAGCGTCGTCCACGCGAGAAAGAGCCATCGCGTTTGCTCGCCCATGCGCTGGTCGACGGATGCGAGGATTTGCGCAGCAACGCGATCAATCTTCGCATCAAGCTGCGCCGTGCGCGCCTCCCACTTGGCGTCCATCTCGGCTAACCGTCGGTCGACCTGTGCGGCACGCACCTCCCACTTGGCGTCCGCTTCCGCGAAGCGGCGATCAACCTGTGCGGAGAACCGTGTGAAGTTGACTTCGTTCAACTCTCGGAGATCGTTGCGATACGTAGTATCCACGGTATTGAACCAGGTTACGAGTTCGTCGGCGACTTGGTCACCCATCTTCTCGTAGAACACGCGCGAGAGCTTCGCTGTCACCGGCATCGTCCTTGATCCTCGTAGGTGGAGGGGTTCGGACGAGTATCGTAAGGCTACGCTCGGCGAAGTACGGCATCAATCCCCTGCGGGGTAGGTCTTTCTCACGCAGCCGCGAGCGCTGATCATTCTCTTGCGTTGACACGCGGCTAGCGCGAAACGCGCAGGACTTCACGATGACGCGTCGCCCTGCGGTGGACCGTCCCGCTCGCAATCGCGAAGCGAACGGTCGCGCGGGCATGGCGGTAACGATCGGATCCGCTTGTCATGTCGGATCATCCTGCCGGATGCCGCCGAGGGCAAGGGCGCAGACCTCCTGCCGCGGTAACATGTTGCGCGCGTCAGCGCGCGGTCGGCCCCAGATACGTGTCCAGCCAGCGCAGCGACTCCGTGATCAGCAGCGTGCGCGGCACCGAGTGCCCGCCCTTGAACACCACGTGCCGCTTCTGCGCGCTCGGCGTGCCGAGCATCGCGAGAAACGGCTTCTGTGAGGTCTCGAGCGGGAAGAAGTGGTCATACTCGCCATTCAGCATGAGCACGGGGACGCGCACGCGTGGCAGGTAGTTGAGCGGATCCGACTCCGGTCGTGTGCGCTCCATCTTGAGTCCGGCGACCGTGAGGACGGCGGCCTTGAAGCGCGATTCGGTGGCCAGCATGATCGGTGCCATCCGTCCACCGAAGCTGTTGCCGAAGTACGCGATGCGCGACATGTCGACGTCGCGCCGGGTCTCGAGATAATCGAGTGTGCGGTGCACGTCCTTCACCCACATCGCCACGTGATCGCGATACGTCGCGGTTTCGCGTGGGGAGTCACTGTCGAGCGTATGCTCGCGCTCAAACTGGCTCGCATAGACGGGCCAGACGAAGATGCGCCCGCTGTTGAGGATGGCGTCTCCCGAGACGGTTCGGACCTCGCTGTGGACCTCGCTGTAGAAGGCGTTGGAGCCGGGATAGAAGATGACCGCCTGCATCGGGGTCACGCGTCGGCGAGGCACGTACACATAGATCGGCATCCGTTCGCGTCCGTACGGCGTCGCGATGGTCACCCGCTCGACGGTGTAGTCCGCGTTCGTGGAGTCCACCGCTTCCACCCGCGCATCCAGGGGGATGCGGTCGTACGCATAGACGCCAGCGAGTCCACGATAGACGTCGTCCGACACCGGGCGTTCGCGCGCGTAGTCGCGGAACTGGCGCGCGATCGGGGCCCATGCGACAGGTGGCGTCGAGTCCTTCGGCGCGCGCTTCATGAGGCGCAACCCGTTGATCGCCGAGCGGTCGAGCGGGTCCTGCGCATACGCATCGGTAAACGAGTACGGCTGGTCGGTCCATCCGCCACCAAGAATGAACCGCTGCGAACCGAACGCGTTCGCAATCCACTCGCGCACGTTGCCCGCCATGTCGAATGTCCCTGGAGGACTCATCCCCAGGGTGCCGCCGATGGGACGCGGCGCCTCGACGCCGAACACGCTTTGCGGCACGATCGCGGGCATCGCATAGGTCCCGGCTGCGCGTGTCCAATGAAAGATCGTCGGGAGTTCCTTGCCCGCGAATCGCGCGTACGCATTGGCTTCGTACCAGCTCAGGCCGCCCACGGGCAGGTCGTCAGCACCGATCGGATAGGTGCCGCCCTCCCACGACGACGGCCCCGGCCGGCCGGTGCGATCGACGAAGCGCTGCATCGCTTCGGTGACCGGAAGCGTGCGACCATTCGCAACCACCGGCTCCGTCCACCACTGGGCATCGGTGTATCCGCCCGCGTCCACAAAGCGCTTGAACGCACGGTTGGTGACTTCGTACCGGTCGATGAGGTACCCGCCGAGCGGCACCTCATCGATGGCGCTCAACCCTGGCATCACCGCCTCGGTCATCCCGCCGCCCACCTGGACCATGTCGGCATCCGGGGCCGATTCGGCAGCGAGCATGACGGTCGCACTGTCGCGCGCCGCCGTCGTGAGGAAGAGCCGATCGCGATGCCCCGCGCGCACGAACCGTACGCGAATCGTTCCGCGCGGCAGCCGAAACGTTGCGGGCGTCGTGCCGGCCACGTGCCACTCAGCGGGAAGATCCGCGGCGGCCCACGCAACCTGCGCGCCTGTTGGCTCCGAGCCGTAGTAGGTGTCCCACCCCACGCGGCGAGCAAGCGTCGCCAAGGCCGTGTCATCCGGTGCGCGCGCCACGGCACGCTCGTGCCACATGAAGGCGCTGTCCATGCGGCCGGCATCCGCCAGGCGCAAGATCTCGGGAATCGCGACCGTGGTCACCCATCGCTGGTCGCGCGACTGCTTGGTGACCATGGCCACGGCTCCGAGCGCGAGCGCACCAACCACGCCGATCACGGCGAAGGCGCCGACTCGCCCCACCTTCCGCTCGAGCCGCCCGAACAGGGACGGAGCAGCGGCGGGCCGGAGCAGGGCATCCAGCGCCCCGATGATCGCTTCGGCCGACTGCGGACGATTGTCAGGACTCTTGGCGAGGCACTGCATCACCAGCTTGGCGATCCCCGCGGGTACCTGCGGCGCGCGCTGATGCAGCGTCGCTGGAGTCCCGCTCACCTGAGCGGCCAGCACCTCCTGCGGCCGCCCCGTGAAGGGGACCGCGCCGCACAGCATCTCGTATGCCACGAGTCCTGCCGAGTAGATGTCGGCGCGATGGTCCACATCGGGATCGCCCGCGGCCTGCTCGGGTGCCATGTACGCCGGCGTTCCCAGCGAAATGCCTACCGAGGTGAGTGCACCATCGCCGGCGCGCCCCGACCGCGCACCCTCCCGCGCCGCCGAGACGGCCTTGGCGACGCCGAAATCGAGCACCAACGCATGCCGCTCCACCAGCATCACGTTCTCGGGCTTCACGTCGCGATGCACCAGCCCCTGCGCGTGGGCGTGCGCGAGAGCATCGAGGATCTCGCGCAGGATCCGCAGCGCTTCGTCCAGCGGGAGTGGCCCTCCCGCCTCGCGGAGTCTGGTGCGAAGCGACCGCCCGTCGGCGAACGGCATCACGTAATACAGGAAGCCGGCCGCCTCTCCCGAGTCGATGAGCGTCAGGATGTGCGGATGCTGCAGTCCTGCGGTGATGCGAATCTCGCGCAGAAAACGCTCCGCTCCCACGCTTGCCGCGAGCTGCGGATCCAGCACCTTCACCGCGACCGATCGCTGGTGCTTCAGGTCCTCGGCGAGGTAGACCGTGGCCATGCCGCCCGCACCGATCTCCCGCTCGATCCGATACCGATCGGCGAGCGCGTCAACGAGGGGTTGCAGGGTCGGGTCCGTCATGCGTGGTCAGGGGCTGCGGGACCGGGAAAAAGTAGCCCGCGCCGCGTGGGACGGCGACCGTCGCCGTCGTGCCCGTTTGGTCACGGGGGCGAGGCATGGTTGGGCATCGCGCTCACGGCCCCCCCACCCATTCTGTTCGTTGCAGCACGCGGCTCCCGGCAGTAGTTTCTCGACGTCACCCGCTCGCACGTAGGTCCAACCGCTGCCAGCAGTTAGCGCCGCTGTCGCACCCGGAGTTTCCGGTGCCACTCCCGGTGCGCTCCCGGTGGCATGGCCCCCCGCGCGAGCTCCGGGTTTACTCGAGCCGCGCCCTCGGCGCGCAGGGATAGATACATGTTGGATACCAACGTGCTCCTCCTCCTCGTGGGAGGAGCCGGAGTGCTGGTTTCGGGCATCATGTTCCTCGTTGGTCGAGGCGTCGGCAGCAAGGCCGAACTCGCCAAGCAGCAGCAGGCGAATACCACGGCCGAAGAAACGTCGAAGCGGCTGATCGGCGAGGCCACGCGCGAAGCGGAGTCGCTCCGCAAGGCCGCCGTGCTCACGGGCAAGGAAGAGGCGCTCAAGCAGCGCGAGGAGTGGGAGAAGGAGGCGCGCGGTCGTCGCGAGGAGGTCGAGCGCGAGGAGCGCCGCGTGGCGGAAAAGGAAGGCGCCCTGGATCGCAAGTTCGAGATCCTCGAGCAGCGCGACAAGGATCTCGGGCGCCGGGGCTCCGAGGTGGGCCGGAAGGAGAAGTCGATTGCCGACAAGCAGGGTGAGCTCGACCAACTGGTGGTTGACGAGCGCCGTCGGCTCGAGGCGTTGGCCGGCATGTCGATCGCCGAAGCCAAGCACGAGCTCATGAAGCGGCTCGAGGAAGAGGCGCACGCCGACGCCGCGAACAAGCTTCGCGAGATCCGCGAGCGCGCCAAGCGCGACGCCGACCGCGAAGCGCGCAAGATCGTGGCGCTCGCCGTTCAGCGCGTGGCGAGCGATACGACGGCCGAGGTCTCGGTGTCGAGCGTGTCGCTGCCGAACGATGAGATGAAGGGCCGCATCATCGGGCGCGAGGGGCGCAACATCCGCGCCTTCGAACTGGCCACGGGCGTGGACGTCATCATCGACGATACGCCGGACACGGTGGTCGTCTCGTGCTTCGATCCGGTGCGCCGCGAGGTGGCGCGCATCGCCCTCGAGAAGCTCGTGACCGACGGGCGCATCCACCCCGGACGCATCGAGGAAGTGGTCACCAAGGCGCGCAAGGAGGTCGAAGTGGCGATCGTCGAGATGGGGGAGCAGGCCGCCTACGAGACCGGCATCCACGGGCTGCACCCGGAGCTCATCAAGCTCATCGGGCGCATGCGGTGGCGGACCAGCTACGGGCAGAACATCCTGCACCACAGCAAGGAAGTGGCGCACCTGGCCGGGATGATGGCGGCCGAGCTGGGCCTCGACGTGATGCTCGCCAAGCGCGGCGCGCTCCTGCACGACGTGGGCAAGGTGCTCACGCACGAGCACGAGGGCACGCACGTGCAGCTCGGCGTCGAGATGGCGACCAAGTACGGCGAGAGTCCGATGGTGATCAACTGCATCGCCGCCCACCACGACGACGTGCCGCACGAGACCGAAGAGTCGGTGCTCGTGCAGGCGGCCGACAGCATCTCGGGCTCGCGCCCGGGGGCGCGTCGCGAGGCGTTCGAGACGTACGTCAAGCGCCTCGAGGGACTCGAGAAGATTGCTGCCAGCTACCGCGGCGTCGAGAAGGTGTTTGCCATCCAGGCCGGTCGCGAAGTGCGCGTCGTGGTCACGCCCGACGACGTCGACGATGTGCGCATGGCCTCGCTGTCCGGCGAGATCGCACGACGCATCGAGGCGGAACTCCAGTATCCCGGCCAGATCAAGGTCGTGGTCATCCGCGAGACGCGCGCGGTGGAGTACGCCCGATGACGGCACCCACTCCGGGCACGGCCCGCATCATCGACGGCGCCGCCGTAGCCAAGGCCATCCGCGAGGAGGTCAAGATCGACGCGGCCTCGCTCGTGGCCCAGGGCACGCAGCCCGGCCTGGCCGTTGTACTCGTGGGCGAGGATCCCGCGAGCGCCGTGTACGTCCGCTCCAAGGGCAAGGCGTGCGAAGAGGCGGGCATGCGATCCGAGACGATCCGCATGCCCGCCACGACCACGCAGGCCGAACTGCTCGCCGTCGTCGACCGGCTCAACCATGATCCGCTCACGCACGGGATCCTCGTGCAGATGCCGCTCCCCAAGCAGATCGATCCGCAGGCCGTCATCCTCGCCATCAATCCGGCCAAGGACGTCGACGGCTTTCATCCGATCAACGCCGGCAAGCTCTTCTCCGGCGACCTGAGCGGCTTCATCCCGTGTACGCCGCTCGGCGTTCGCGAGTTGCTGCTGCGGCACGAGATCGACACGCAGGGCGCGGCTGCGGTCGTCGTCGGGCGCAGCACCATCGTGGGGCGTCCGATGGCGGCGCTGTTGATGCTGGCCGGGAAGGGGGGCGACGCCACCGTGACCGTGTGCCACTCCCGCACGCGCGACCTGGCGTCACACCTCAAGCGCGCCACGATCGTGATTGCCGCGATCGGTCGCCGCGAGATGATCACCGGCGACATGCTCATGCCGGGCGCTGTCGTCATCGATGTCGGAATGAACCGGGTCGACGATCCCAGCACCAAGAGCGGGACGCGCCTCTATGGGGACGTCCACTTCCCGAGCGCCAGTGCAGTCGCATCGTATATCACGCCCGTTCCGGGTGGTGTCGGTCCGATGACCATCGCGATGCTGCTCAAGAACACGATGACCGCGGCACGGCGCTCGGCGGGCGTCGCGTAGATGCGCTCGCGCCGCGCGTCCGGCCCGTCGGCGTCGCAGGGCGACCTGGGGCTGCCGGCTGTCGACGCCGCCGACGTCTTTGATGACGCGCGTCCGCGCCGTGCCGCCGCCACGCCGGGTGCCACGGCCGAGAGTGCGGTCACGATCGCCACGCTCACGCAAACCGCCAAGGCGGTGCTCGAGGGCGCGTTCCAGCCGCTCTGGATTCGCGGCGAGGTGAGCAACTTCACGGCGCATCGCAACGGGCACTGGTACTTCACGCTCAAGGACGCCGAGTCGCAGCTGCGATGCGTCGTCTGGCGCGGCGACACCGGAAAGATTCCCGCGCCACCCGACGACGGCATGGAGGTGTGCGCGTACGGCCGCCTCTCGATGTACACGGCCCGCGGCGAGATCCAGTTCGTGGCGACCCGCATGGAGGCCTCCGGTGAGGGGCTGTGGCGCAAGGCGTTCGATCTCGCCCACCGCAAGCTGGAGGCCGACGGGCTGCTCGATGACGCGCGCAAGCGGCCGCTCCCGCTCGCGCCGCGCCGCATCGCGTTCATCACGAGCGCCACGGGTGCCGCATTTCACGACGTGGTGGCGGTCACGCGGCGCCGGTCGCCAGGCACGGAGCTGGTGCTCGTGCCGGCGCTCGTGCAGGGGGACGGCGCGGTGCCGTCGCTGATCGCAGCGCTCGAGAACGTGGCGCGCTGGAACGACTGCGATCTCGTGATCATCGGACGCGGCGGCGGGTCGCGCGAGGACCTCTGGTGCTTCAACGACGAGATGCTGTGCCGGGCCGTGGCGGCCTGTCCCATCCCGATCATCAGCGCGGTCGGCCACGAAGTGGACATCACGCTGTGCGACCTCGTGGCCGACTGGCGCGCGCCCACGCCGAGCGCGGCGGCCGAGCGGGCGGTGCCCGACCATCTCGCGCTCGTGGCCACCGTCGCCCGACTCGGGCAACTCATGCGTGCGTCCATGGAGCGCCGCACGCGGCGCGGTCGGCAGGCGCTGGCGCGCGACGGGGCGCGCATGCGGGTCGCGCTCGAGCGCCGAGCCCGCTACGGCCGGCAGGCGCTCACGCGCACGTCGCAGCAACTCCTGGGCTCGTTCCAGCGCCGGTCGCGACGCGGTCGGCAGGCGCTCACGATGACCGCGCGACAGCTCGCCATGGCGTCGCGCCAGCTCGCTGAACGCGCCGCCGCCCGGTTGGGGCAGTCGGCCGCCCGGCTCCACGCCCTCTCGCCGCTGGCCACCCTCGCGCGCGGGTACGGCGTGGCGCGCACGGCGGACGGCACCGCCCTCGTGAGCTCGGCTGCCTTCCACGCCGGGTTAGCGTTCCGATTGACGTTGCGCGACGGTGAGGTGCAGGCCACCACCACTGGCGTTACCCCCGGTGCCCCCACGGGCGCCCCCGAACTGGCGCGCCCGATCGCGCCGGGAGATCCCCGATGAGCCCCGCAGCGAAGGTGCCGGAACCGACCCCGCCGTTCGAAGCGCGCCTGGCGCGCCTCGAGACGATCGTCGGGGAACTCGATGACGAGGATGTGCCGCTCGATCGCGCCTTGGCCCTTTTCGAAGAAGGCGTGAGCGAACTCAAGGCCGCGCAGGCGGCATTGGCGCAGGCGGAAGCGACGCTCAAGGTGCTGGTGGAGCAGGCTGACGGAACCTTTGCCCTGAATGACCTTGACCGCCGTGGCGACTGAGCGCTCCTTTGCCGTCGAGCGTGCGGAGATCGACCGCACGCTGGCCAGCGTCTGCGACCGCTACCTCGGGGCGCTGGCTCCGACGGTCGCGGAGGCGATTCGCTACTCGCTCCTGGGCGAGGGCAAGCGTTTGCGCGCGATTCTCGTCATGGCGGCGCACCGGGCGGCCGGGGGCGCGGGCTCGGTGATCGAGCTGGCGGCGGCCGTGGAGGTGGTGCACGCCTACTCGCTCGTGCATGACGACCTGCCGTGCATGGACGACGATGACATGCGGCGGGGGCGGCTGACCGTTCACAAGGTGTACGGCGTGCCCGCCGCCACAGCCGCTGGGCTGGCCATGGTGCCGCTCGCCGCGAAGGCGGCCAACGCGGCCGCACAGTCGTTGGGGCTCGCACCGACGACCTGTGGCGCGATCGTGCGCACGCTGATGGTGGCCTCCGGCGCGGGCGGGATGATCGGCGGGCAGTTGCTCGACCTCGAGGGCGAAGGAACTGCGCTCACGCTTGAGCAGTTGGAACGGGTGCATCGTGCGAAGACCGGCGCGCTGATCGAGGCGTCGGTCATCCTCGGCGGCATGGCGGCGGGGGCGTCCCCGACGGCCATGCAGGCGTTCGAGCGGTATGGTGCCGCGATCGGACTCGCGTTCCAGATTGCGGATGATGTGCTGGATGTCACGGCGACGACCGATCAGCTGGGAAAGGTGGCCGGTCGCGATCTGGCGCTGCAGAAGAGCACCTATCCGGCGCTCATGGGTGTTGAAGGGGCCCGGATGCGGGCGGAGTCGCTGGTGGAGGACGCCTGTGCCGCGCTGTCCGGTGCGGGGCTGTTGACCCCGGATCTGGACTATCTCGCCCGTTTCATGGTTCGCCGTTCGTCGTAGCTTTCACCTGTTGGCCAAGACCGACTCCCCGCAGGGGTGCCGGCGCACTTCAACCCTCCCAGCAATGTCCCTGCTCGATCGCGCACAGAATCCCGCCGGCCTCCGGCAGCTTTCACGTGAGCAGCTCCCCAAGCTCGCGCAGGAGATGCGCGACTTCCTCATCCAGTCGTGCGCCGTGACGGGCGGGCATATCGGCGCCGGCCTGGGTGTCGTGGAACTCGCGATCGCGCTGCACTACGTGTTCGAGACACCGGTCGACCAGCTGGTGTGGGACGTCGGGCATCAGGGCTACCCGCACAAGATCCTGACCGGTCGCGGCGATCGGTTCGGCACGCTGCGTCAGGAGAACGGCCTCTCCGGCTTCCTCAAGCGCTCCGAAAGCGAGTACGACACCTTCGGCGCCGGACATGCCGCGACCTCCATCTCGGCCGCCGTGGGCATGGCCTTCGGGCGCGACCTGACCGGGGGCACGCACAAGGTCGTTGCCATCATCGGCGACGGCTCGCTCGGGTCCGGTCTCGCGTACGAGGGGCTGAACAACGCCGGCGCGAGTGATTCGGACATCATCGTCATCCTCAATGACAACGAGATGTCGATCGCGCCGAACGTGGGCGCGATGCACAAGTACCTCACGCAGGTGCAGCGGAACCCGATCTACAATCGCCTCCGCTCCAAGATCGGGGAGATCGCCGACCAGCAGCCGATGCTCGGCACGCTCGTTCGCAAGTGGGAAGAGAGCGTCAAGTCGTTCCTGACTCCCGGTGTGCTCTTCGAGGAGCTTGGCTTTCGGTATTTCGGCCCGATCGATGGCCACGACACCGACGAGCTGGTCGACACGCTCAAGGAAGTGCGCGAGATGAAGGGACCGCGGCTCGTGCATGTGGTCACGCAGAAGGGGAAGGGGTTCCCGGCTGGCGAGCACGGCGAGAAGTGGCATGCCCTGCCGCCCGGCCACGATCCGGCCACGGGCAAGCAGGTCAAGGCGGCAGCGGCAGGCAATCCGAATTACACGGCGGCGTTCGGCAAGGGACTCGCCGAGATCATGACGGCCCAGCCCGAGGTGGTCGCCATCACGGCCGCCATGCCCAGCGGTACCGGCACCGGAACGATCGCCAAGGTGCACCCAAAGCGCGTGTTCGACGTCGGGATTGCCGAGGGGCATGGCGTGACCTTTGCCGGTGGCTTGGCGACAGCGGGCATCCGCCCCGTCGTGGCCATCTACTCGACCTTCCTGCAGCGCGGCTACGACAACATCATTCACGATGTGGCCATCCAGCACCTGCCGGTCCTGTTCGCGATGGACCGCGCCGGGCTCGTGGGCGAGGACGGCGAAACGCACGCCGGGCTCTACGACATCGCGTACATGCTCGCCGTGCCCGGCATGACGGTCACGGCGCCGCGCGACGCAACCGAACTGCTCGCACTCCTCAAGGCGGGACTGCAGCACGATGGACCGTTCTGCGTGCGCTATCCGCGCGATACCGCGCCGGACACGCCGGTGAACGCCGCCGAGATCGAGCCGACCCCCTATGGCACCTGGGACGTGGTGCGCAAGGGCCACGACGTCGCGATCCTCGCCGTCGGCACGATGGTCAACCTGTCGCTCGCTGCGGCCGAGGCGCTCGCCGCCGACGGACTGGATGTCACCGTCGTGAACTGCCGCTACCTCAAGCCGTACGACGCGCTCACGCTCGCCGCCCTCGTCACCGACCACAAGCATCTGCTCGTGGTGGAAGAGGGCACGGTCGTGAACGGCTTCGGTTCGTACCTCGCCGGCATCGTGGACGCGATGGACCCGACCGTCCGCGTCATCCCGCATGGCGTGCCCGACCGGATCATCTACGCGGCCTCGCGCGCGCGCCAGTTGGCCCAGTGCGGGCTCGACGCCGCGGGGATCGCCGACAAGGTGCGGGCGCTGCACGAGAGCGAGGCGCTCGCCGGGTGAAGCGCGTCGGCGTCGTTGGGCACCGCGGCTACGACGACCTTCCGGAGATCCTCGGGCGGCTGACGACGCTGGCACCGACGCTCGGTCTCGCGCTGGCCTTCGAGCGAGACCTGCATGACCTGACGCCCGCCAGCGAGTTGCTCACCGACCCAGAAGGGCTCGACTGCGTGCTCACGCTCGGCGGCGACGGGACGCTCCTGCGTGGCGCCCGGTGGTTGGGCGCACACTCGGTGCCATTGCTCGGGGTGAACCTCGGGCGGCTCGGTTTTCTGACGAGTTGCACCGCCACGGAGCTCGACGACGCGCTCCGCCGGTTCGCCAGCGGCGCGTTCACGGCCGAACCCCGCATGGGATTGGAGGCGCACACCATCAATGGGGTTGCGCAATCGGCCGCGCCGCTCCGGGCGCTCAACGACATCGTGCTGCACAAGGGCGGCTTTGCCCGCGTCCTGCGCTTCAGCGTGATGATCGACGGCGAATCGGTGGGCGCGTATAGCGGTGACGGCGTCGTGATCAGTACGCCCACGGGCAGCACCGCGTACTCGCTGTCCGCGGGCGGGCCGGTGGTCTTCCCGACGGTCGAATCGATTGTCCTCACCCCCGTGTCTCCCCACACGTTGGCCGTGCGGCCCTTGGTCCTCGCGCCCACGTCGGAGATCCGGGTGCGTGCAGAAGATGGGCCCGAGGAGCTTTTGGTTACCGTGGATGGACAGGTCGGCACCACATTCTCTGGTGGACACACGCTGGTGATACGCCGTGCCCCGTCGTCCGTGCGGATCGTCCGCTTCGACGGGAGTTCCTTCTTCTCGGTCTTGCGACAGAAGATGGGATGGGGCGGACTCGCCGAGCGCGACGAAGCCACCTGACACGAGCTGATGCTTGCCGAACTCAGAATCCGCAATCTCGCCATCATCGAACAGCTGACGCTGCCGCTCGCGCCCGGGTTCAACGTGCTCACGGGCGAGACGGGCGCCGGCAAGTCGATCATCGTCGGCGCTCTCGGGCTGTTGCTGGGCGAGCGCGCGTCGAGCGACGCGGTGCGGACCGGCGCCGACAAGGCGAGCGTCGAGGGCGACTTCGAGATCGGGTCGCACGCGGGCATTCGCCAACTGCTCGACGCGCGAGGCCTCGAAGCCGAAGACGGCATGCTCGTCCTCAAGCGCGAAGTGGCGGCGACCGGTCGCGCACGCGCCTGGGTGAATGGCACGAGCGTCACGGCGGCCGTGCTCGCCGAGCTGGGTGAGGCGCTGGTGAGCGTGCACGGCCAACATGCGTCGCAGGCGCTCCTCGATGAGCCGTCGCAACGCCTGATCCTCGACGGCTTCGCAGAGGCGGCAGCCGACGTGCAGGCGGTGGCCACGTCGGCGCAGGCGCTGGCCGAGGCGCGGCAGGCGATCGCGCAGCTCAAGGCGCGCACGTCGGACGCCGAGCGGCGGGCCGATTGGCTGCGTCATGTCGCGCAGGAGATTGCCGACGCCAAGCTGGCCACCGGCGAGGACACGCGACTCGAGGACGAAGCGCGTCGGCTGGAGAACGCGGATGAACTGCGGACGCTGGCCTCGGGTCTCTCTGATGCACTCGAGGGGGACGAAGACGCGGTGCTCACGCGCCTCGGCGGGCTGCAGCGCACGTTGGCGCAGCTGTTGCGCATCGACCCGGCGATCGCGCCGCTGCAGGAGTCGTTCGACGCCGGCTACTATGCGCTGGAAGCGCTGGCACGGGAACTGGAGAGCTACGCGGCCAAGGTGGAACTCGACCCGGACCGGTTGGCCACCGTGCAGCGGCGTCGTGACCTGGTCTTCAAGATCATGCGCAAGCATGGCCCGACGCTCGCCGACGTCATGGTCACCGGCGCGCGCGCTGCCGAGGAACTGGCGCTGCTCGACGGCTCAGGCGGTGATCTCGCGGCGCTCGAGGCACGCGCGACCACGACGGAGAGCGCCCTGCGCGAAGCCTCGGCGCGACTCACCAAACGCCGGACTGCGGCGGCGGCACGCCTGGCGCGCGAGGTCGATGCACTGCTGCCCACGCTCGGCATGCCGGACGGGCACTTCGCCGCAGCGCTGCTCCCGCTGCCGGAGCCCGGGGCGCACGGTGCGGAAACCGTGGAGTTTCGTGTGGCGCTCAACATCGGCCATGAGGCGCGCCCAATCGCGCGGGTGGCCTCCGGCGGCGAACTTTCGCGCGTGATGCTCGCGCTCAAGACGATCCTGGCGCGCCTCGATCATGTGCCCACGCTGGTGTTCGATGAGGTCGACGCCGGGATCGGCGGCAAGGTCGGGCTGCAGGTGGGCGATGCCATGCGGCGCGTGGCGGCGCACCACCAGGTGTTCGCCATTTCGCACCTGCCGCAGTTGGCGGCGCGTGCGCATCACCACATTCGCGTGAGCAAGGGGGCGAAGGGTGGCGTGACAACGGCCGATGTCGCCGTGCTCACAGGTGAGGCGCGCGTGCTCGAAGTGGCCCGGATGCTGGGTGGCGATGACGAGAGCGCGGTGAGCCAGGCGCACGCGCGTGAACTGCTCGCGCTGGCCGCGCCGCCGGCCGAAACGGTACCCGAGGGAACGCGGACCGTCCGAAGGCGCTGAGCCCGTGTAGGGCGGGTGTCCTACGTCGGTCCAGGTTGTCGCGATGTCACTTCCGCGGCGAAAGTGCAGTATCATCCGAGGTCTCCCAACTCCTCTCTGCATGCAACGCCTCCGCGGCTTTTTCATCCTCGCCCTCGCGGGCTGCTCATCGGCTGGCAACAGCCCGCCAGTCGGGAGCGGTCCGGGCACGGTGTTCGAGAACAAGAACATCTCGAACTCTGGCGCCGGCGAACTCCTCGATGCCACGGTGCAGTCGACAAAGTTCGTCTCGTCGGCGTCGATCGGCAGACCGGTGGACGATGTCTGGGCTGTGCTTCCGGACATCTGGACCACGCTCGGTATTACCGTGGACGGGATCTCGCAGACGGAGCATCGCCTCACGAGCCCGATCATGCGCGTGCGGCGCGCGCTCGGCGGCGTGCCCTTGAGCCGCTACGTCGAGTGTGGTCGCACGGCCATGGGACCCAACGCGGACTCGTACTTCATCGCGCTCAAGGTGGAAACCGTGTTGAGCGGATCAGGGCGCACCACGATCGTGCAGAGCGCGCTCAAGGCGACGGGTGAAGGCACTGGCAACGGCGGCCAACAGGTGCGCTGCAGTTCGACGGGTGAACTCGAGAACCGGATCGGCGAACGGTTGCTCAAACGCTTGCAGTAGCGCGCTTGGTCAGTCGTCGGCGCGGCGCTTGACCAACCGGCCGAGCATGCCCGGGGCACCGTCGAAGAGCAGCGCGATCACCAGGCCCGCCACCGGCGCCGTCGTCCAGGTCCCGCCGTACCAGTGGTGCACGGCGGCATACCACAGCGTCGTGGTCGGCAGGATGAAGAAGCCGAGCACGGGCCACACCGGCGCCGCGAACACGCCGGCAAACCAGGAGGTGAAGAACCAGAGCCCCGCGATGACGAGCCGCGGAAACGCCAGCGCGATGACGACCAGAAAGCATGGCATGACGGGAAACTATGCCAACGGTGCGAGGATCGCGCGCGCCGCCGCGGTCATTTCCGGCCGAACAGCGAGGTGATGACGCGCAGTTCGATGCGGTCCTGAAACAGGAACGGCGTGTTCTCGCCGCCCACCGTCATGATGCGCTGCCAGCGCACGTCGAGCGGAATGCCCGTCTTGCCGCGCGCGGCGGCGGCCACGGTCGAGTACGCGACGCCGAATCCCACGCGGTGGGCGATCTGTCGTGGCGTGCCGAGCACCGACGGATCGAGTGTCAGCGGGGAGCCGCTGTACGGGTCAGTGATCGTGATCGGGCCGCCGGAGAAGGTGGTCGAGCGTCGCAGGAGCAGCTGGTAATCAGCCGAGATGCCGAACGCGTCGTTGAACATCCAGCGCGGGGTGATCTCGAGATCGGCATACGCGCCCAGTTGCCGACGAATGGTGGCCGTCCGCGAGATCGGAATGATCGCTTCGTCGGCGCTGAGCGGAATGCGACGGTCAACATCCTGTGCGAGCAGGTGCGTGTAGCGCCCCGTGATCGAGGCCCAGAAGTGGTCACCCCACACCACGTCGGTGCTTGATCGCACTTCGACGCCCATGGCCCCATCGCCGGCGCCCACGTCGAGTGGTTTGCCCAGGTACGGCTTCGCGGCATTGCCCAGCTTGAAGGCGAGCCCGGCCGTGCTGCGAAGGTGAAGGCCCTTCGGATTGGCCCGGCCCGAATCGCGGGGCGCGCCGTCGAGCGTGTTGAGCCACTGGAAGCGCAGCGAGGCCTCGGCATCACCCATGGCCGTGCGTTCGAGGACGGTGAGGGTGTCGCTCTGCACACCGTATCCGCCGCCGTAGAGCACGGTGTTGAAGTCGCCGAGAGCCATGCGCGTGACCGCCGGAATCGGACGCGCGGTGATCGGGTCCGTGGCTCCGGGCGCGAGGCCAAGCGCGGCACGCAGCTGGCCGTTGATGTTGCTGAACCGGGCCTGCAATGCGGTGTGGAGCGGACTCGCCGCAAAGGGCGCGAAGCGGCCCGCCGTTCCATACACCCGCGCCACGCCGCTTCCCAACGCGGCCGTGTTGCGCGCAAGCGCGATCGTACCGGCACATCCGCCCCCCGGTGAGGGGCCGAAGCAGGCCGGGAACGCGGCCTGCAGCGCCGTGACCGCGGCATTGGCCTGCGTCTGGACGGCCGTCGCCTGCCCACCGATGGCGTTACTGCCGAACCCCGGATTGAGACCGACATTGGCCGTGGTGGGATCAACCCGATTGATGTCGAACACGGCACCGGCATACGACAACACCAGCGGCACCGTCGCCGTCAGCGTAAGGCGGCGTGTGAGGCCGAATTCGAAGGTGAACGGGATCGCCGTCTGGTGGAGCTCGCTTCGGAGCCGCGTGGCCCCGATCGAGACGCGCGTGCTCGAGTCGCCAAGCGCGGCGCGCAGCCCGCCTTCGGTCGGCACCAGGCCACCGAAGAACGCGCTGCCCGCGCTCGGCTGGGTAAACCGTGAGAAGATCGGCGTGCGATTGCCCGAGGCGTCGAGTTGCTCATCCCAGGCACCCCAGCGGGCGCCGAACCCCCAGCGGAGTTCGCCGCGCCGCAACACCTGCGCATCGTCGCCAGCGCCAAAGATCCGCTGGGCGTCCGCTGCGGACGGTACCACGAGCCCGAGTAGCAGCGCCAGCAGCCCGGCGCGGGCGGTTCGGCAGGGAGGACGAAACGGCACGGCATCGCGGATCGGCACCCCTGAAGGATAACGGCGCGGTGGCGCATGGTGCGATGCGCGGTCAACTTACGAGGCTCCCTTTCCCACGAGACATGCGACCGATTGTCCCGCCCGTCGTGAGCTGGCAGTTCACCGGCAACCACTGGCTGACCCTGCCGTGCATCCACCCCGTCGATGGCGCCGTGCACGCGCTGGGGGTGTTGCATCGCGGGGCGCGGGGGGCCGTGGAGTTTGCCGGATCCGCCGACTTTGTCGCCGGCGCGGGCCCGGGACTCCTGACGCCGCGCGTGACGGTCAACGGCGTCGAGCGACGGTTGGCGGAGGGGGGGATCGCCTGGGAGCGCGCGCTGGCGTGGCTGCCCACCTTCACGGCCAAGCTCGACGACCTGGTCATTCGCGGGACGGTCTTTGCGCCGTTCGGTCGCGATGCCGACATGGCCGGCGCGGTCTATGCCGTGACGGTGGAGAACCGCGGGAAGCGCCCCGTGGCGGTCGAGGTTGCCCTCGACGGGCTGCTTGGACATCGACAGCAACGGGTGCGCACCGCGCGGTCGTACGATGACGCGCATCGCGTCACGGCCGCAGACGACGGGATCGTGGTGATGGAGGGCTCCGCGCTGCCGGGGGTCGTGTCGCTGGCGGTCGGGGCCGAGGGCGACGCAGCCGTGACGATGCGCGCGGGCACCACGCCGGGGTTCACCCTCACGATCCAGCGCACCATCGGTGCCGGCACGACCAGCGAGGCGGCCTTCTATCTGGGCGCCGGTCCCGAGCGGGATGGCGCGATCGCGACCGTGGGCGTGTTACGGCGGCGTGGATGGCGCGCGCTGCTCAACGCCACGCGCGAGGCCGTGCGGTCGCTCGAGCAGGAGACCGGGAACGAGCGCGTGGATCGGCTGGTCATGTCGCACCTGTTGTTCGCGTACTTCTACGCCGTCGGGCGCGCGCTCGACGATGCGCACTACTACATCGTGCGCAGTCGCGCCCCATGGAATGGACGCGGCATGACGGTGCGTGATTGGGAGGCGCTCATGTGGACGGTGCCCGCCGTGCAGCTGGCCGATCCGCAACTTGGGCGCGAACTGCTGCTGCGCATGTGCGAAGTGCACGGGTATGCGCCGGGGCAGGGGGTGCACTACCTCGACGGCACCCTGTTCGAGCCGGGGTTCCTGCTCGAAGGGATCGCCGCATATCCCATCGCGATCGACCGCTATATTCGTGACTCGGGCGACGAGCAGGTCGTGGAAGAGCCGCTCGTGGCCGATGCGCTCTACGGTGCGGAGGCTGATCTGCGGACGCGGCGTGATCAGCACGTACCACTCTACGCGACCGATGTGACCTTGGGCGGTGATACCGCCACGCAACCATTCACGCTGCACGGCAACGCGGCGGTGGCGTTGGCGCTCGATATTCTCCGCCGGACGCTCGACGAAGAGGCCTCCAAGGAGGTGCCGGACCCCGACGCGACCCGCGCCGCCATTCGGCGGCATCTCGTGGTGGACAAGGCGGGAAAGCCCGTCTTCGCCTCGGCGACCGATCTCGCGGGACAACTCGTGGCCGTCGATGATCCGCTGGCCAGCGCGCTGTGGCTTCCGCTGCTCGACGCCGCCACGCGAGAAGAGTCGATCTACCGGCGCACGGCCAAGGGGCTCCCCGGCCACGAGCCGGTGCTCGTCTACGAGATCGCTCGCCTGCTCGGCCCCGACTCCGAGGCGGCGCTGGCGTGGCTGCAGTCGGCCGCGCTCGACCAGGGCAAGGCCGCCGAGTTCGTGGATGAGGCTGGGCTGGCAACGGGAAACGGTGGCGATGCCGCGCTCTCGGGGCTCCTGGCGTACATGGTGTGGTTCGTCATGCACACCTCGGGCGGCCGCGCGTAGCGACGCCACGCCGCGTACCTCCATCGCGTCGTCGCCCCCCGCTTGTCGGCTCCGACGCGCTGCCGTAGACTCATGGCGACGCGGGAATAGCTCAGTTGGTAGAGCACAACCTTGCCAAGGTTGGGGTCGCGGGTTCGAGTCCCGTTTCCCGCTCTGCATGCACACGGGGGTGGCCAATGCTGGCCATCCCCGTTGCGCGTTTCTGATCACCGGGGCTGGCTCGTACAGGGCGCGGCGCGGCATCTTGGACCGAGCGCCGGGGTGGCGAAACTGGTAGACGCGGGGGACTTAAAATCCCCTTCCTCGAAAGAGGAGCGTGGGTTCGAGTCCCACCCCCGGCATGGCATGCTAGAACGCCGACCACTGGTCGGAGTACGTGTTGCGGACGGCCTTGAGGCCGGTGGTGGCCGATGCGCCGGCTGAGCCGCTCACGCCGCGCATGGCGCGGGACACGGCACAGCTGTTGTACGTCACGGTCTTGTTGCCGTTGAACGTGGCGCGATTCGCAGCGAGAATGGCACTCGTCGCCCACCCCGCATCGCTGGTTGCGCGGAGTCCGCTCACCACCGCGCCACTGATGCTGTTGTTTCCATTGAACGTGAAGCTCTCGCCGATGAGGAAGACCCCTTCATAGGGCCCGCCGCTCCCACCGTTGCTCGTCGCCGATCCGGTGATCATGACGCGACCGCGAATGCGGACGCCGTTCCCGCACAGGCTGCCAAGCGCGTACGACGATCCCCCCGTGTTGTTGACGAGAATCGTGGGAGCATAGCCCGTGTCGCTCGACATGCGCGCACACGCTGTGCTCGGCAGTCCGGTGGTTCCGCCCGCAGGATCGACGATGAGATCGGGGGTGACGCCGGTCAACCCGGACGCCGTCGTCCAGGGAAGGTTGAGCGCGGCGCTCAGCGTCGAGATCGTGCGCGTACTGTCCACGCCTTTCACGCTCAGGCCGTTGGAGCTTCCGGACCAGCCAGCGCCCGCGTTCTTCGCCACGACGAACGCAAACCGGTCGGTATCCTGCCCGCAGGCATCGGCGCCGCTGTAGGTACCGGCCCCGCCGTTGCGCGAGGCACCCGAGAGGCTCACCCACGCGCTCAACACCGTCAGGCCTCCCGTGCCTGAACCGCTCGACCCCCCAGTGCCGGTCGGCACGAACCAGGCCGTCATCGTGATCGTGCGCTCGATCGCGGGCATGCGCGCGTTCGTGGCACGCGCCACGATGCCCCGCACGCGAATGAGCCAGAGCGACGAATCCGTGGCCGTGGTGCCACGGCGCCAGAGAAACGCCTTGACCTCGGCCGTGTCGGGAACGCGCGTCCCGCCGGACATGCGCCGGAGCCGCACGTCCGACACGTCGAGTGTAAGCCGCGTGGTGACACTTGAATCAGGCGCCACGCGCGCGCTCCCCGACGTCGGCGCCATCGAATCGGTCATGGTCGTTGGTGGTGCGGCCATGAACATCGCCATCCCGGCCTGTGCAACCAGCAAGGCATCTTGCTCCCCCTGCCGTGCGTCGGCAATGCGCCCCTCGGCGGACACGTACGAGAATGCGCCCGCCACGGCTGCCGAGAGCACCGCCAGAATGATGAGCACCATCGGGAGGACCACGCCCTTGCGCGCTGTGTGGTCACGGCCGATGGGCAGCGACGCGCGGCTCACGGCGAGTTGCGGAAGAAGATCGAGGTCGCGACGCGCGCCGCCTCGCTGGTCGTGCGCCCTTGCGCAATCCGTGGACTGAGGCCGGGGAGCACGAACTGCACGCCGCGAATCGTGGTCGCATCGGATGGCGGCGAGGTGCGCGCCGTGTCCGAGCTCGTGGCGTCGAAGTAGCGGAAGCGGGCCCCCGTATCGAGTGGCGAGAGCAACTCGACTTCGGTCCCGCTCGCCCCCACCGTCACGAACAGGGCGCGGCGCTGCGGTGAGGTGAAGCTCGCCGAGTTCCCGAACCGGTACCGCATCTGCACGTAGAGCATCACCGTACTGCCGCGCGCCGGCGCCGGGGACATGGCGCTCACCAGCGAGGCGAGGCGCAGCCCGTTCGCGCCGCCACCCGTGACGATCGCGGGTGCCGGGGAGGCGCACGCGGTGGAGCTGGAGGGGACCGTGACCCACGTGCCGGTCCGGCTGGTATACGTGTACCCGCTCACCCCCGTGCGCGTGGCGTAGCCATCGAAGGCGGTCGCGCCCAGTCCGGCGAAGGTCAGCCGCGTGGAGTCGTACGGCGCCAGCACCAGCGTGGAGGCGTCGCACGCGATCGCGAAGGTGATCGGCACGCGCACGGTCAACGACGTGTCGCTGGGTGGCGTCGGCGTGGTCGCGATGCCGGTCGACGTTCCGCTGTTGAACTCCACCATGCGGAGGTCCGCGCCGATCAACGCCGTGCCCGTGGTGACCGAGGCGCGCGCCTCACGCGCCATGGCATCACGCGCCACGAACCGGTTCTGGGCGACCAGGACCTGCACCATGGCGGCACCGATCATGGCGCCGATGACCAGGGCGACGATCAGTTCGACGAGCGTGAAGCCCGATCGCTGCGAGACCGTGCGCATTCGATCAGAACGACACGCCGCCCGCCTGAACGCGCACGAGCCGGGCGTTGAGACGTACGAAGTTGAGCGCGACGGCATTCGAGTCCGACGGAATGCTCGTCACCGCTCCGGCGCGCTGATTCACGGGCGCGAGGACGTTGACCGAGACCTGCCGCTGTGTCGTGCTCACGACGGAGACGGTATCGCACCGGAAGAAGCGCAGCGTCCCCCGTGCCGAGATCGTGTCGAGCATGCAGCTACCCGTCGTACCCGATGTGGGCAGCGACGTGAACGCGGTCGCCTGCCACC
Source organism: Gemmatimonadota bacterium (assembly GCA_031372565.1). Taxonomy (GTDB): domain Bacteria; phylum Gemmatimonadota; class Gemmatimonadetes; order Gemmatimonadales; family Gemmatimonadaceae; genus JACPPC01. The sequence continues at coordinate 26,338 of JANMLN010000034.1, forward strand.
CTTCGGTGCGCGTGGTCAGCACCGATCGGGCCAGCAGTCGGACCGCCACGCGGCGGCCCTGCACGGATTGCACCGTCTGGAGTCCGGCGAGCCCCACGATGACGACGCTGAACAGCGTCATGCCCACGAGGATCTCCACCAGCGTGAAGCCGCCACGCGTCACGCGCATGCCGCCCCCGGCGCGATGGAACGCGCCTGCCCGCCCACGGTGAGCATGACGCGCCGCACGAGCGTGTCGGGCGCGTTGCCGGCCTGCAAGCGCAGACAGAGACCGCGCGTCAGCGAGCTCGGCAGGATGATGGCCGAGTCGGGCACGAGCGACACCTGCAGCCCGTACTCGCTGCTCGAGCCCAGGCTGCGGCGCACCCGGACCGTGTTCGTCCCCACGTCGCGAATCAGCAACTCACCGGTGCTCGCCTGCCACGCGACAACCATCGGCCTGCGCTGCATCGACGCCAACCCGGCGGCCTGACGCAGGTCGCCGGTCACGGTCGATTGGGCGCTGGACACGCGCCCCAGCGCCGCACTGCGCTGCACGCGCGGAAGCGCGGCTGCCAGCCCGAGGCCAGCGACCGTGACGACCATCAGCATCTCGATCATCGAGAAGCCGCGTCGCACCGATGGAGCGATCGTGTCGGGCAGGGAGATCATCACAACTCGGGAGAACGCGTGGTTGGCGACTGCAGCGCGCCGCCAGGCACCCGTCGGTCGGATGCTTTCCTATTTTCGGCGCACGGATGCCCGGTCTTGACGCACTCGGCATCGGAGGGCGCGGCCGCACGGGTCACCGAGCGAGGGTACCCTGCCTGCGTGCCGCATCGTACAATCCGGCTTCATCCAGCCCGCTGCCCATGTTGCCGACCCAAGAGATTCAAGTAAAAGCGCACCATCGCGCCGCCGAGCAACCGGCGCTGCGGCCGTCCGAGGAGGAAACGCGCGATCTGGGCTTCGGCTCCGTCGTCGCCAGTGCCGCGCGTGAGCGTCTGCTCAACCAGGATGGCTCCTTCAACGTGCGCCGGCGCGGACTGGGCTTCTGGGAGACGTTCACCCCGTACCACCTGCTCGTCACGATGTCGTGGCCGCGCTTCCTCGGGCTCTCCGCCACGCTGTTCATGGGGATCAACGTTCTCTTCGCCGTGCTGTACTGGGTGCTGGGATCATCGGCGCTCCTGTCGCCCGGGGCGGAGAAGTTCGGCGGCGACTTCCTGCAGGCCTTCTTCTTCTCGGTCGAGACGTTCGCCACGATCGGCTACGGGCACATCGCGCCGATGGGAGTGCCCGCCAATCTGGTGATGACGGCTGAATCGCTGGTCGGCGTGCTGGCGCAGGCCCTGGTGACGGGCTTCACCTTCGCGCGCTTCGCTCGCCCGACGGCGATGATCCTGTTCAGCAACCGGGCGCTCATCGCGCCGTATCGCGGCGGCACCGCGCTCATGTTTCGCATCGCAAATCAGCGGAGCAACGAGATCATCGAGCTGCAGGCGCAGGTGCTGGTCGCGAAGATGGAGACCACGCCGACGGGGCGAAAGCGCACCTTCGCGGCGATGAGCCTTGAACGCGCGCGCGTCGTCTTCTTTCCGCTGGCGTGGACGATCGTGCATCCGATCGACGAGGCGAGTCCGCTCTGGGGCGTCTCCGAAGATCAGTTGCTTGCCATGGACGCCGAGATCCTGATCCTGCTGAGCGGCTACGACGAGACGTATGCACAGCAGGTCCACACGCGCTCCTCGTACAAGGCGAGCGAGGTGGTGTGGAACGCGAAGTTCCGGAACATCTTCGACGCGAAGTCCAACGAGGGCGATGTCGCGCTCGAGGTCTCGCGTGTGCACGAGTACGACGTGCTGGACGCGCCGCGCTGACACCGGGAGCGCTCGCGCAACCAGTCGCGACCTCCCAAGCTGTTGTAATCACGTCGGTTACGGCATCCCATACTTTCGAGTAGGACGTCCTGCCTTTTCAGGCAAGTAGTCGAAGCGCCGACGGGTGCGTTGATTTCCCTGCGCTCAGGTCACGCCCTCACGCCCGCCCGAGGAACGCATGGACGCTACGGCCCGCGACGCCGCTCAGCCCGACGCTGTTTCGCCGCGCCCCGCGCGCATCAATCCGATTCGGGATCGGGCCGCATGGCTCGCGGCGCGCGAGGCCTGCCGCCGCGACCCGGGGGCGTACCACGGCGAGATCGCCAAGCGTGAACTCCACTGGTTCGACGCTGGCGTCGGCACGCACGGCGCCTGGATCACCTGGAGCGACGACGCCGCTGGCTGGACAGGGTTCGATGCGCGCACAGGCGCTGCCGTGCGCGCCGAGTACGCCTCGGGGCACGCCCCCTGGCACACGGCGTTCGACGACAGCGCCGCGCCGTTCTATCGCTGGTTCGACGGTGGCCTCACCAACGCCTGCTTCAACGAGGTCGATCGCCACGTGTTGGCGGGTCATGGCGCGGAGCCGGCGTTCCTCTTCGAAGGGGACCGCTGGGACCAGTCGCTGGATGGCGGCCGCGGTGGCCCCGTGGTCGCCTTTCCCATTTCGCGGAAGCGGCTGCTCCTCGAAGTCGCCAAGGCCGCCGTGGTGATGCGGCAGCTCGGTCTCGTGCGCGGCGACCGTGTGGCCATCAACATGCCCAACATTCCCGAACAGGTGTACTACACCGAGGCCGCGAAGCGCCTCGGCATCGTGTACACGCCCGTGTTCGGTGGCTTCTCCGACAAGACCCTCTCCGACCGCATTCACAATGCCGGCGCGCAGGTGGTCATCACGGCCGACGGTGGCTATCGCAACGCGCAGGTGGTCGCCTTCAAGGAGGCCTACACCGACCCGGCGCTCGACAACTATGTGGCCGCCGAAGTGGCCGTCGCTGCGGTGCGTGACGCCGTGAGCACGCTGGGGCTCGCCCCCGCGCTGGCTGCGGCCATCGTGCAAGGGGTGACCGAGGCCGCGTCGCACGAGATCACGCTCGAGCGCAGCGACCTGATGCGCGGTGTCGGGCGCGCGCTCGAGGCGCAGCACCTGGACGCCGCCGAAGCAAGCCGCATTCGCACCGCGGTCGCCACCGCGCTGGTGAACACCCCCGCGCGCGTGCGCGCCGTGGTCGTCGTGCGCCATACCGCGCAGGCCGACATCCTCTGGCGCGCGGAACGCGATCAGTGGCATCACGAGTTGGCAGCACGCGCCGTAGACCTGCTCCTGGAGAACGCCCGGCGCGCCGGGGTCCTCGTCAGCAGCGAAGCGGATTTGCTCGCACTGCCGGACCGCGAACTGGTCGAGGCGCTCTGGGCCACGACGGCGCCCGAGCCGGTCGACGCGGAGTTCCCGCTCTTCATCATCTACACCTCGGGCTCGACCGGCAAGCCGAAGGGCGTGGTGCACGTGCACGGTGGCTACAGCAGCGGCATCGCGCACACGATGAAGGTCGCCTTCGACGCGGTGCCCGGCGACGTCATGTACGTGGTCGCCGACCCGGGCTGGATCACGGGCCAGAGTTACATGATCGCCGCGGCGCTGCTGACCCGCGTCACGAGTGTGCTGGGCGAGGGCGCGCCGGTCTTCCCGAGCGCGGGTCGGTTCGCGTCGATGATCGAGCGCTACGGCGTCTCGATCTTCAAGGCGGGGGTCACCTTCCTCAAGAGCGTCATGACCGACGCGCAGAACGTCGAGGACGTGAAGCAGTACGACATGTCGTCGTTGCGCGTCGCGACCTTCTGCGCCGAGCCGACGTCGCCGTCGGTGCAGGCTTTCGGCATGGAGCTGATGACCCCGTGGTACATCAACTCCTATTGGGCCACCGAGCATGGCGGCATGGTGTGGACGCACTTCTACGGCAACGGCGACTATCCGCTCCGCGCCGACGCGCATACCTACCCGCTTCCCTGGATCATGGGCGACGTCTGGACCGCCGACGGTGAAGCGGTCGACGGTCGGTTTGCGCCCAAGGTGGCGGAGCCGGGCGAGAAGGGCGACATCGTCATCACGCAGCCGTATCCGTACCTCTGCCGCACCATCTGGGGCGACGAAGCCGGGTTCACGCTCGACGGCCCGCGCGTCGCGCGCGCCTGGCGCGGCGACCTGACGCGCTACGCCAGCACCTACTGGACGCGCTGGCAGGGCACCTTCGCCTACACGCAGGGCGACTTCGCCGTGAAGTACGAGGACGGTGGCTTCTCGCTGCACGGTCGCTCCGACGACGTCATCAACGTGTCGGGGCATCGGCTCGGCACCGAGGAGATCGAAGGCGCCATCCTGCGCGACAAGCAGGTGAACCCCGATTCACCGGTGGGCAATGTCATCGTCGTCGGTGCGCCCGACAGCGTGAAGGGGCTCACGCCGTTGGCGTTCGTGCGACCGACGGCGGACCGTCGCATCAGCAACGATGATCGACGCCGTCTCACCGAGCTCGTGCGGCAGGAGAAGGGCGCGCTCGCGGTCCCGAGCGATTTCATCGAGGTCTCGCAGTTCCCGGAGACGCGCAGCGGCAAGTACATGCGCCGCATGGTCAAGGCACTGGTGGACGGCACGCCCGTCGGTGACACGTCCACGCTCCGCAATCCGGAGTCGCTCGACGAGTTCCGGCGCGCCATCGCGACCTGGACCGAACGCCAGCGTCGCGAAGAGGAACAACAGCTCTTCAGCGACTGGCGCTACTTCCGCGTGCAGTACAATCGCGTGCGGCCCGGCGTCACGATCGCCACGGTCACGGTGACCAACGCCCCGGTCAATGCGCTCAACGAGCGCGCACTCGATGAACTGAACATCGTCGTGGAGCACGTGGCGCGCCGCGAGGATGTGAAGGCGGTGATCTTCACGGGGCAGGGCACGAGCTCCTTCGTGGCCGGCGCCGACATCCGCCAGATGCTCGAGGAAGTGCGCACGATCGAGGAGGCCATGCCGCTCCCGAACAATGCGCATCTCGCCTTCCGCAAGATCGAGGCGATGGCCAAGCCCTGCATCGCGGCGATCAATGGCGTGGCCCTGGGCGGTGGCATGGAGTTCGCCTTGGCCTGCCACTACCGCGTGGCAGAGCCGACAGCGTCGTTCGGACAGCCCGAGATCCGGCTCAATCTGCTGCCCGGATACGGCGGCACGCAGCGGCTCCCGCGGCTGCTCGCCGAACGGGATGGCGTGGAGGGGCTCGTGCGCGCCATGGAGTTGATTCTCGGCGGGCGCCCCATGAACGCGTCGCAGGCGCTCGAGGCGGGGGTGATCGACGAGATCGCCGATGGGACCGACTCGGCGCTCGCACGTGCCGCCGAGCTGGCGCGCGACTTCGTGGAGACGCCGGCCAGTGCGCTGCGGGACGTCGTCGAGCGGCGGCGTGCCGCGCGCGCCGAGTGGAACGGGCCGGGCGCTCCCGCCATCGCGACGATCGCGCACGATCCCAACCTCGCACGGCTCGAGGCGCAAGCGGCCACGGCCGGGCGCACCGCGGCGTATGCGCGCGCCTTCGAGGCCATTCGCCACGGATGGGAGCAGGGCATGGAAGCCGGGTTGGCGCGCGAGGCCGAGCTGTTTGCGGCGGCCATCGTCGATCCGGCTGGCGGCAAGGCCGGCATTCGCGCCTTCATCGACAAGCGGGCGACACCGCTGCCGGCGCGCCGGGCCATCGCGCCGACGGCCGACGAAGTTCCCGCGCTGGTCGAACGGGGCGAGCTGCTTCCGGTGGGCGCGCCGTTCTTCCCCGGGTTCACCCCGGTGCCGGCGTGGCAGTACGGCCAGGGCCTCGTGCGCGACCAACACACGGGAGCGCCGACGCACGGCGAGCCCAAGACGGTCGAGCGCGAGATCATCATTCCCGTGGATGAGCCGGGCCCCAACGAGGCGCTCGTGTACGTGCTCGCGTCGGAAGTGAACTTCAACGACATCTGGGCGCTCACGGGCATTCCCGTGTCGCCCTTCGACAGCCACGAGCTCGACTGGCACGTGACCGGATCGGGTGGCATCGCGCTCGTCGCCAAGCTTGGACAGGAGCTGCGGCGCGAGGGGCGCATCGCCGTCGGTGATCTCGTCGCGATCTACTCCGGCACCACCGAGCTGCTCTCGCCCATGGCGGGACTCGATCCGATGTTCGCGGACTTTGCGATCCAGGGCTACGAGACCGACACGGGAAGCCATCAGCAATTCCTGCTGGCACAGGGACCGCAGCTCCACCCGCTGCCGCCGGATCTTCCGCTCGAAGCGGCCGGTGCGTACATCCTGAATCTGGGCACGGTGGTGCGCGCGCTCTTCACGACGCTGGCCGTCGAACCCGGCAAGGCCATTTTCGTCGAAGGGGCCGCGACCGGAACCGGACTCGATGCGCTCCGCAGCGCGTCGATGAACGGACTTGCGGCGGTCGGTCTCGTCTCGAGTGAGGAGCGGGCCGCCTTCGTGCGGCAGCAGGGCGCGGCCGGCGCCGTCAATCGCAAGGCCCCGGACATCGCCGGCATCTGGACCGTTCCGCCCGCCGATCCCGTCGCGCTCGCCGCGTGGGAGCGTGCGGGCGATCCGTTCCTCGACTCGATCCGCAGCGCAACCGGCGGCCGTCTGGCCGACTACGCGGTCTCGCACGCAGGCGAGACGGCCTTCCCGCGCACCTTCCAGGCGCTCGCCGATGGCGGCGTGCTCACCTTCTACGGCGCGTCGAGCGGGTACTACTTCGGCTTCGCCGGAAAGGCGGGCCAGGTGCGGCCGGCCGAGATGCTGCGTCGCGCCAAGCTGCGGGCCGGTGAGGCCGTGCTGCTGTACTACGGCCCCGCGGTTGCCGGCGACGGGCTTGTGGATCGTCCTGCGCTGGAAGCGATCGAGGCCGCGCGCGCGGCGGGCGCACGCATCGTCGTGGCAACCCGCACGATTGCCCAGCGCGAGTTCGTGCAGTCGCTCGGCTTCGGCGATGCGGTGAAGGGGGTGGTCGCCATCGAGGAGATCGAGCGCAAGGAAGGCGACGACTTCGAATGGCCGCGCTGTTTGCCGACGCTGCCCGACGTGCGCCGCGAGACCGCCGCGTTCAAGGAGGCGGTGCGTGCCTTCCAGGAGCGCACGATCAAGGCGTTCGGCTCGGCGGTCGGGCGCCACCTGCGCTCGGCGGACAATCCGCGCGGTTACCCTGACCTGGTGATCGAGCGGGCCGGACACGATGCGCTGGCGGTGTCGACGACGCTGGTGAAGCCCGGCACCGGGCGGGTGGTCTACTTCGAGGAGATGGCGGGCAGGAGGTATACCTTCTATGCCCCGCAGGTCTGGACGCGCCAACGCCGCATCCTCTGTCCGACCGCGAGCATCTACGGCACGCACCTCTGCAACGCGTACGAAGTCGTGCGCATGAACGACATGCTGGCGGCTGGCCTCCTCGAGGTCACGCCACCCGCCGTGGTGCCGTGGGCCGGCCTCCCCGAGGCGCATCAGGCGATGTGGGAGAATCGCCATACGGCGGCCACCTACGTGGTGAATCATGCGTTGCCCGCGTTGGGGCTGCGCACGCGCGACGAACTGTTCCAGGCGTGGGCCGCGGCGGCGCATGAGGGCGCCACCCCGGGCTCCACGGCCCACTGACGGCGGCACCCGAGGAGAACGGACATGGCACGCGAGAAGAAGACGAGCACGGCTGGCACGGTCGTGCGAGCGGCCGCCGCCGCCGTTGTCACGCGCGCGCGGCGCGGACGTGGGCGCCTCGACGGCAAGATCGCCCTCATCACCGGTGCGGCGGGCAACATCGGCGAGACGCTCTGTCGGCGGTATCTCGAAGAGGGCGCCACCATCATCATGGTCGGTCGCAACCGCACCAAGCTCGAGGAGGCGCGGTCGCGCCTCGTGAAGCTCACGCGGGTGCGCACCGCGCGGATGATCCTCGTGCCGTTCGACGCGAGCGATCCCGGTCAGGTGCGCGCCGGTCTCGCCGAGGCGATCGCGCAGTGCGGTCGGATCGACGTGCTGGTGAACAACGCCGGCTCGGCGGGACCCAAGCAGAAGCTCGAGGACGTGCCGCTCACGGCCGATGAGCTGGAGGTGTTGCGAGCGCAGGGAAGTACCGACACCGAGACGGCGGTCGCCGCCGCCGGGAACCTGCTCGGCCTGTCGTGGAACGTCGTGCGGGCCGCCCTGCCGCACCTGTTGCCCGGCGCGAGCATCGTGAACATCTCCACCATCTTCTCGCGGACACAGTACTACGGTCGGACCGCGTATGTCGTCCCGAAGGCGGCGCTCAATGCGTTCTCCCGGCAACTGGCCACGCAGGTCGGCGATCGCGGGATCCGGGTGAACACGGTGTTCCCCGGTCCCATCGAGAGCGAGCGGATTCGCACCGTGTTCGCGGCCATGGACAAGCTGCGCCACGCCGATGACGGCACGACGCGCGACGAGTTCTTCGGCCTCATGGCCCTCGCCCGCGCCAAGGACGGCGGGCCTCCCGAGCGGTCGTTCCCCACCGTCGACGACGTTGCCAACGCGATCGTCTTCCTCGGATCCGACGAGTCGGCCGCCATCAGCGGCCACAACTTCGAGATCACGCACGGCATGGCGGTGCGTCAGGAGTCGCGCTCGACCTGGATCTCGCGTCCCGAATTGCGCACCGTCGACGGCACCGGGCTCGCCGTGTTGGTGGCGGCCGGCGATCAGGTCGCCGATGCGATCACGATCGCGCGCGTGCAAGCGGGCTGCGGCGCGCACGTCGTGCTCGGCCTGGGCTCCGAAGAAGCCGTGCGCGCCGCACGCGAAGCCCTCGAGGACAATGAGCGGGACGACCGGATTCGGCCCGTGCTTTTCGATCGGGGACGGCCGGACACGCTCTCGGCGTCGCTCGAGGGATGGCGGGCCGAAGGCACCACGCTGCGTGGGGCGATCATCCTGCCCGCCTACGGTGCCTGGCGCTTCCGTGATCCGCTGGCCGAGGCGCGCGATGCCGACGTGGCGGCCTTCCTGCGCGATGAGCTCTGCGGCGCGATTGCCATCGCCCGTGAACTGACCCGCTTCTGGAAGACGCACGCCGACTCGGCCCATCAGCTGCACGTGCTCTTCATGTCCAACGGCGACGACGGCCTGGGGAACCACTACGCGGACATGCTGCGCGCGGCCATGGAAGAGCTGTGCCGGGTCTGGCGCGACGAAACCGAAGTGCAGGTGAAGGCGGGCGAGCGGCGAGCCGTCGAGTGGTCGAACCAGATCATCCGCTGGACCAATACCGAGGAGGAGGGATTGCCGTTCGCCGCGGGGCAGGCGGCACGCTTGCTCTTCACCCAGCGCAAGATCAATCAGGTCAACCTGTACCTGCCCGCATCGATCGTCGACGCCACCGGATCGCGCAAGGCACTGTTCGGCTGGATGGAGAACTTGCATGGTCTCCACCTCGGCAAGGTGGCATTGATCACCGGCGGGTCCGCCGGTATCGGCGGTCAGCTGGGTCGCCTGCTCGCGCTGGGCGGCGCTCGCGTGATGCTCGCGGCCCGCCGGGCCGACCAGCTCAACGAGATGCGCGACAGCATCGTGCGCGAGCTGCAGGACGTGGGCTACGACGGCGCCTCGAACCGCGTCCGCATCCTGCCCGACGTGGACGTGGCGAAGGAGGAGGGACTCAAGCGATGCGTGGATGCGACGCTCGAGGCCTTCGGTCAGATCGACTACCTGATCAACAACGCGGGCGTGGCCGGGGCCGAGCAGATGGTCGTCGACATGACCCCGGACGAGTGGCGGTACACGCTCGACGCGAATCTCGTGTCCAATTACTCGCTGATCGAGAAGATCGTGCCGCTCATGAAGCAGCGCGGGTCGGGCTACATCCTAAACGTCAGCTCGTACTTCGGCGGTGAGAAGTACATCGCGGTGCCCTATCCCAACCGGGCCGACTATGCGGTGTCGAAGGCGGGGCAGCGCGCGCTCACGGAAAACCTGGCGCGCTTCGTCGGGCCCGAGATCCAGATCAACGCCATCGCGCCTGGTCCGGTCGCGGGCGACCGGTTGCGTGGCACGGGCGGCAAGCCGGGCCTCTTCGAGCGACGCGGCCGCTTGATTCTCGAGAACAAGCGTCTCAACCAGCTGCACGCGGCGGTCGTGCGCGCGCTCCGCGCGGGGGTGTCGCTGCCGGACGTGCTCGCGATGCTGGCGGGCAATGTCTCGCACCGACTCACGCTGGAAGACGCCCCGGCGGCGCTGCGCGAGTTTGCCGTCAAGGCACAGGCGGAGGCCGCACACGCGAGCGACGAGCCGACCTGCGGTCGATACCTGATGGATCCGCGAATCGGCGCCAAGCTGCTCTCGCGATTGCGGCTTGCCGGCCTGCGACTCGACGACGGCTCCACCACGGCGGACGACGCGGAATGGGTGGCGGCGCTGCCCGTCCCTGAGCAGCCGTTCTTGTCGGGGGTCGAGATCAGCAGCGAAGCGCAGAAGATCTCCAAGGGCGTCCTCGGCATGCTGCACTTGCGCAACATGCCGACCGAAACCGAGGTCGCCCTCGCGACCGTGTATTTCATGGCCGATCGGGCCGTCAGCGGCGAGACCTTCCAGCCGTCAGGCGGTCTGCATCAGGAGCGCACGATCACGGAGCGCGAACTGTTCGGACGGGCCAAGCCGGAGCGCATCGTGAAGATGCAGGGCCAGACCGTGTGGATCCTTGGCGAACACCTGCACGACCACATCCTGCGCGCGATCGAGCTGTATCTGGATCCGTGCCACGTCGGACGCATCGTGTTGTTGACGCGCACGGCCGAAGCCGGCCAGGCCATCATGCGACGGTTGGAGGGGCGACCCGATGCCGACGTGGTGCGCCTGCAGGTCGTGGGTGACGATCTCGAGGGTGGCATGGACGACGCGCTGCGCGCGTACGGGCGCCCGGCGGCGGTGCTCAGCACGCCGTACACACCCATTCCGAAGGCCCTCTTCGGCATCGCCGGTGTGGATCACCTCGACGCGCGCGGCTTCGCCGAGCTGATCGAGGGAAATCTCACCCACCACTTCCGCGTGGCGCGGAAGGTGTCGTTGCTGGAGGGTGCGCTCCTGGTGCTTGCGTCCCCGGAGGTGCCGATCGGGGCCACGCACGCGCAGTTCGCCATGGCCAACTTCGTGAAGACCACGCTGCACGCCCTGACGGCGACGCTCGGCGTCGAGAACGAGCGGCTCGTCTTCCACGTGCCGGTCAACCAGATCAACCTGACGCGTCGAGTGCGGAGCGAAGAGCCGCGCGACGCCGGGGAGCAGGAGGAAGAGATCGACCGGTTCGCACGGGCGGTGCTGCTCGCCTCGGCGCCGTTGCCCGATGCCGACGACAGCCGCTACCGGGCGCGGATCTACCGGGGGCTGGCGATCACGGTGTAGCGGAGGGTCCGCCAGTCCCTCGCGACGCGTGCGCGGGGGACGAACCGGGGGGTCCTTCGCTTCGCTCAGGCCGACGGGGGCTAGAACTCGCGGCGCTTCATCTCGCTGAAGAACTGCTTGCGCTGTTCGGTCTCTTCCGTCGGGGCTTCGCGCTTGGTGGCTTCGAGCGTCGGATCGTACGACGGACGAACGTCCTGCTTCTTGGGCTTGGACTGGATCTTCTTGATCAGCGCCTGGATCTGCTTCTCGTTCATCGCGATACCCTGGTTGAGGTGAGGCCGCTGCCAACAGCGGCGTTCGGAAGAAAGACGCTCATGTGCCGACGTAGGTGACGCCGCGCATTTGCAGACGGTTCGCGGTCACGACCATCGATGGCACCACGATCACGCCGGGCAGCAGGGCGGGTCCCGTGAGGTCGGCGCGAAGGACCGCCTCCGCACCGTATCCTTCGGCTGCCAGCGTGCGCACGATGCGCATCAGGGAATTGTTGCACAGCAGCACGATCACCCCGCGCTGCTGGAGCACCGGGATCACGCCGTCCGCGGGGATCACCCCCGCGTGCAGCGCCGGATTGCGCACGGCCGGCATCTTGGTGGCTGAGTCCGCGAGGCCGATCGACTGCCCGAGGCGGTAGCGCGCCCAGGCGGCATCGTTGAACGCCATCGGTGCGGCACTGCCGTGGAAGCCGATGATCGCGTTCACCTCGGCGTCCGCGGTGCCGTACGCATCGCGGTAGGTATTGAGAAAGTTGCGTACCGGGGTGATCACCGCGCCATCGAGGTGTGCCTTGCAGTCGAAGAACTGCCGGTACTTGCCCGTGAGCCGATCCATCCAGCCCTCGTCGACATCGTTCGCAATCGGCGACGGGCCCGCCAGCTGTTCTGAGGCGGCCAGCGCCGGTGCGGCCCCGAGCGCCACGATGGCCGCAGAGAGGCGCGAGAGGAAGCCGCGGCGCGGCGAGGGGGAGTGATCGCGGGTGGTCATGGCCATGTGCGGAAAGTGGTCAGCGGCCGCCCGTGGCGCGACCCGCTTTCAGGGAACTCGTGCGGTACGCGGCGTCATCGGGCGCGTTGCCGCGAGGCCAGTCACGCTCCTTGCCGCGAAAATCCGGGCGCGGCCGCGCGACCAGATACGTGGCGACATCGACCGCTTCCTGGTCGGTCAACGACTCGCGACGATCGTTCGGCATGTTGTGCCGGATGAACGCCGCGCTCACGCGCCACCGCGCCATGCCGGCCCCGACGGTGAACGACTTGGCCCCCCACACGGGCGGTGTACCGAGAGCGCCCTCGCCGTTGGCGCCGTGGCAGCGCGCGCACTGCGCCGCGTACACGGTGCGGCCGCGGGCGGTGTCGCCGCGGGCAACCGCCTTCACCGAGTCGATCCCCTGACCGGTCACTCGGGTCCCCACCGGCACGCCGCGCGAGAGATGCGCGAAATACGACACGATGTCCCGCATGGCACTCGACTCGAGCGGCAACGGACTGCCGGCCAGTGACCGGCGAAAACAGTCGTTGATCCGGTTCTCGATGCGCTCCACCGCGTCCGATCGGCCCCGATACTGCGGATAGCGCGCCATCACGCCGGTCCAGGGCATCGCGTACGCTCGGCGCCCCTCATCCAGATGGCAGCTGACGCACCGGAGCCCGTTGCCGACGTACCGCGGCAGCGAGTCGCGGGTGGCCAGCACGAGCGCGCGCCCTCGACGGATCGACGCACCGATCGGCGTTTCGGGAATGGTCCCATCGGCGGTGTCGATCTCGACCCGCGCACTGCCGGACGCGGCCGCAGGCACGCGATCGGCGGTCGCGCGCCGGAACGAGGCGTCATCCTGGATCTTGCACCCGGTCGACAGCGCAACGCTCAGCACCATGGCCCCACAGGACCGCAACACGCGAGGCGACAAAGGCGCCCAACGGCGCTCGGCGAGCAGCATGCCGGACGATATCGTGCTGCACGCCGCGCTGCCACCACCCCGCCACCCACCTTACTTTTCCCGACATGACCGACGTGATCTCGCTCGCCGCAGAACTACTCGCCATCGAGTCGCCGACGGGCCGTGAGGGCAAGGCCGTGGAGTTCGTCTCCCGTTGGCTCGTGGCCCGAGGCTGGAACGTGACGGTGCAGGAAGTGACGCCGGGGCGCGGCAACATCTGGGCGTCGCGCGGTCGCGGTGCGGTCACGCTCTCCACGCATCTCGACACGGTGCCCCCGTACATCCCGCCATCGCTGAGCGGCGATCGCCTCTACGGGCGCGGTGCCTGCGACGCCAAGGGGATTGCCGCGGCGATGTTGGCAGCCGCCGACCGCCTCGTGGCATCGGGTGAAGAGCGCGTCGATCTGCTCTTTGTCGTCGGCGAGGAGAAGGGAAGCGACGGCGCCCGCGCGGCCAACCACCTACCCGCCACCAGCCAGTGGCTCGTGAACGGCGAACCGACAGAGAGTCGTCTGGCGAGCGGCTGCAAGGGCTCGCAGCGCGTGATGGTCCGGATCCGCGGGCGCGAGGCCCATTCTGCGTACCCGCATCTCGGCCAATCGGCGATCGAACCGATGCTCGATCTCCTCCGTGAGCTCCGCCCGATCGAGTGGCCCAGGGACGCCGTGCTCGGCGACACGACGTACAACGTCGGCGTGCTGCGCGGCGGGACCGAGGCCAACGTGATTCCCGGGTTGGCCGAGTGCGAGGTGATGTTCCGCTTGGTGGGTGATGTGCAGCAGGTGCGCGCGCTGATCGAACAGTGGGCGGCAGGGCGCGCTGAGTTGGAGTGGGGCTCGTACATCCCGGCGCAGCATTTCCACACGATTCCGGGTTTCGAGACGGGGCCGGTGGCGTACACCTCCGACATTCCCCTGCTGTCGCGCTGGGGAACCCCGCTGCTCTTCGGACCCGGTTCGATTCACGTGGCGCACACCACCGAGGAGCATGTCGACGGCGCCGAGCTGCGTGCCTCGGTCGACGCGTACATGCGCATCGTCAAGGCACTGCTCGCGTGAGCACGCCATCCGTGCTGCCTCCGCATGGTCGGCATTGGCCCGTCGCGGTGCTCGGCGCGACCGGTGCCGTGGGGCAGACCTTCATCCGCCTGCTGCACGAGCATCCGTGGTTCCGCGTCGCCGAAGTGGCCGCCTCGTCGCGCTCCGCGGGCAAGTCGTATCGGGACGCCACGCGATGGCTCGAAGGCGCGATGCCCGCGGACATCGCGGAGCTGCCCGTGCGCGCCTGCACTCCCGACGACGTGCTCTCACCGATCGTCTTCTCGGCGCTCGATGCCGTGGCCGCGGGCGACGTGGAGCCCGCCTTCGCCCGCGCCGGGCGGCTCGTGCTGAGCAATGCGAAGAACTATCGCATGGCGCTTGACGTGCCCCTGGTGGTGCCGGATGTCAACGCGGACCACATGCTGCTCCTCGCGGCGCAGCGGTCGGCGCGCGGCTGGAGCGGCGGCTTGGTCACCAATGCGAACTGTGCGGCGACCGTCGCCGCCATGGCGCTCGCGCCGTTGCATCGCGCCTTCGGCCTGACGCGGGTCTTCGTGACCACGATGCAGGCGGTCTCCGGTGCGGGGTACCCCGGCGTCCCGTCGCTCGACATCCTCGGAAATGTCATCCCGTTCATCGGCGACGAAGAACCAAAGATCGAGGCCGAACTGCCCAAGATCCTCGGATCGCTCGATGGCCAGGGCGGTGTCACCTTCGCCACCTGCGGTGTGAGCGCCCAGGCCAATCGCGTGCCGGTCGAGCACGGCCACACCGCCTGCCTCACGATGGAGTTCGCCCGCAAGCCGTCCGTCGATGACGCCCGCGCCGTGCTCGCCGCGTGGCGCGGTCCGGACGGCGTGCGCGGGTTGCCCAGCGCGCCGGAGCGTCCGATCATCCTCAGCGATGCGCCGGATCGCCCGCAACCACGGCGTGACGTGCAGGCGGGGCGCGGCATGTCCGTGACCGTTGGTCGATTGCGGGAGGATCCGCTCCTGCACCTGCGGCTGGTGGTGCTCGGGCACAACACGGTGGTCGGTGCCGCGGGCGCGTCGATTCTCAACGCTGAGTGGTTGGCGGCGCGCGGTCTCCTGTCCGCGTGATCGTCGTCAAGTTCGGCGGCACCTCGATGGCCGATGCCTCGGCTATCACGCGCGCGGGCGCCATCGTGCAATCGCGGGTCGCACGCCACCCGATCGTCGTGGTCAGCGCGTTCGCCGGTGTGACCAACCAACTGCTCCAGGTCGGCGCTCAAGCCGTCGACGGGCAGCTCGTGCCGGCCATGGCCACCGTGCAGGCGCTGCGCGAGCGTCACCTCAACGAAGCGCATGCCCTCGTGGGCGATTCCGCCGAGGGGTTCGAGCTGGCCGGCGAGCTCTCGGCGATGATCGACGAGCTCGCGGCGCTCACCGAGGCGCTGTCCGTGCTCGGGCATGGCACACCGCGCGCGATGGACAAGATCGCCGCACTCGGCGAGCAGCTCTCGTCGCTCGTGGCAGCGGCGGCCTTTCGCAAGCTGGGACTCGCGGCGCGTCACGTGGATGCGCGCGAGGTGATGCGCACCGACGATCACTTCGGGAAGGCCGAGCCACAACTCGACGCCATCAGTGATGCGGCGCGCCGGATCATCAGTCCGATGCTGCGCGCCGGCGAACTGCCCGTCATGGGTGGCTTCGTGGGTGCGACCGCGCAACACGTCACGACGACGCTCGGCCGCGGGGGCTCCGACTACTCGGCCTCGCTGCTCGGCGCTGCGCTCCGTGCCGAGGCGATCGAGATCTGGACCGATGTCGACGGCATGCTCACCGCCGATCCACGGATCGTCGCCGACGCGCGGCTGATCGCCGACATTCGTTTCGACGAAGCGAGTGAACTGGCGTCGTTCGGGGCCAAGGTGCTGCACCCGAGCACCATTGCACCGGCGGTCAAGCTCGGCATCCCGGTCTTCGTCTTCAATTCCCGGCATCCAACGGGGACGGGCACGCGCATCACCTTCGAGGCGCCCATGCGCGCGGTCACGGCCATCGCGGGCAAGAAGCAGGTGACCGTGATCAAGGTCAAGTCGTCGCGCATGCTCATGCAGCACGGCGTGCTGCGCCGCATCTTCGAGGTGTTCGAGCGGCATCGGACATCGGTGGATGTGGTCGCGACGTCGGAAGTCTCGGTGTCCGTGACCATCGACGACACCACGCACCTCGAAGCGCTGCTCAACGATCTGCAACCGCTCGGCGACGTGAGCGTCGAGCGCAACCGGGGCATCCTCGCGTTGGTGGGATCGGGCATGAGCACCGACTCGCTGGCGATGGCGCGCGCGCTCGCCGCCCTTGATGGCGCCCGCGTGCACATGGTCTCGCTGTCGGCGAGCGGCATCAACCTGACCCTCATCGTCGATGGCGATCAGGTCGACACGGGCATGCGGCGCCTGCACGCCGCGTTCTTCGGACGCCAGGTGGCCGCATGAGCACCCCCCCAAGTCGTTCTGAGCGCAGCGAAGAACCTGCTTCTTCTCTTCCGCCCCAGCGCAGCGAAGAACCCGCTTCTGCCGTTCAGCCCCAGCCCACCACCGAAGCCACGCCTCCCCCGCGCCGCATCGCCATCATCGGCGACGGACGCATGGGACGCGCGGCCGCCGACCTTGCGACCGCGCGCGGCTGGACGATCACCGCGCAGCTCTCGCGCCTCGACAACCCGCACGGAGCCGGCATCACGCGTGCACGTCTGGACCATCCGGACGCGATCGTCGAGTTTACCGAGCCGTCGTCCGCCGTGCCGAACATGCTCGCCGCCATCGCGGCCGGCATTCCCATCGTCTGCGGCACCTCCGGCTGGTACGACGCACTGCCCGCCGTGCGCGCCGCGGTCGCCTCCGCGAACGGCAGCCTGTTCTGGGCGGCGAACTTTTCCGTCGGCGCCAGTCTCCTCAGCGCCATCGCGCGCGAGGCCGGCCGCCGACTGCGTGACCATCCCGGCTTCGCCACGCACATCGTCGACGTGCATCATGCGCTCAAGCGGGACGCGCCCAGCGGCACGGCCATCGTACTCGAACAGAGCCTGCGCGACGGGCTCGGCAAGCCGACGCCGATCTCGAGCATTCGCGTCGGCGCCGTGCCTGGCGAGCACACCGTGATCATCGACGGCGCGTTCGAGCAGCTCACCCTGCGCCACGAGGCCCGCGACCGCCGCGTCTTCGCGGAGGGCGCACTCATTGCTGCCGACTGGTTGGTCGGCCGCACGGGCGTGTACACCATGACAGACCTGCTCCCATGACGCCACCACTTCGCGGCTGCGGCACCGCGCTCGTCACCCCGTTCACGCCGACCGGCGACCTGGACGAAGCCGCGCTGCGTGGTCTCGTCGAGTGGCAGGTGACCGAGGGGATCCATTTCCTCGTCCCGTGCGGATCGACGGGCGAGGCCGTGACGCTCACGCCCGACGAGCACCGTCGCGTCGTCGAGATCACCGTCGATCAGGTGCGTGGGCGCGTACCGGTCGTCGCGGGGGCCGGCTCGAACGACACGCGACGCGCCATTGCCAACTCGCAGATGATGCGCCAGGCGGGTGCCACGCACCTGCTGCACGTCTCCCCGATGTACAACAAGCCACCGCAGCGGGGGATCGTGGCGCACTTCTCCGCCATTGCGGCCGACGCCGGGCTGCCGATCGTCTTGTACAACGTGCCCGGACGGACCGGCAGCAATATCGAGGCGCGCACAACGCTTGCGCTCGCCCAGGTGCCCGGCATCGTCGCCATCAAGGAGGCGTCGGGCAATCTGTCGCAGGTCCACGAGATCCTGTTGCACCGCCCAGCTGGCTTCACGGTCCTGAGCGGCGACGATTCCCTCACGCTGGCGATGATGGCGGCGGGCGCCGACGGGCTCATTTCGGTGACGTCGAACGCGACGCCCAAGGCGATGGCCGCCCTCTGCGAACACATCGCCGCTGGTGATCTCGCTGCTGCCCGCACGCTCCACCACGCGCTGCTTCCGTGGATGGAGGCTGCCTTCTGTGAGCCCAACCCGATGCCCGCCAAGGCCGCCCTCGCGATGCTCGGCAAGATCCAGAACGTGTTGCGCCTCCCGCTCGTGCCGTTGGCCGACGACAAGGTGGCCCTCGTTCGCGCGGCCCTCGTGGCCGCGGGGAGCCCCGCATGACGCTCGCCGACCGGATCGAGGCGCTCGCGGCAACGCCGGCCGGGACTCCGCTCGCCGCAGATGCCGAAGCGACCGTCGCCGAACTGCTTGAGCAACTCGAAGCCGGCACGATTCGCGCTGCGCAACAGGATGCGCAGGGCGTCTGGCACGCGGTCCCCTGGGTGAAGCGCGGCATTCTCGTCGGCTTCCGTGCCGGTCGCATCGTCGACCTGTCGCCACGCCGCGAGAACGCGTCGTCGCCGTTCTCGTTCTTCGACAAGCACACGATTCCGACACGACAGTTCACCCTGGCCGACAACGTGCGCATGGTGCCGGGCGGTTCGACCGTGCGCCGAGGTGCCTTCGTGGCCCCGGGCGTCGTCTGCATGCCGCCCATGTTCATCAACGTGGGCGCGTACGTTGGCGCCGGGACGATGGTCGACTCGCACGCGCTGGTGGGTTCCTGCGCGCAGGTCGGCGAGCGGGTGCACCTCTCGGCGGCCGCCCAGATCGGGGGCGTGCTTGAACCCGTGAACGCATCGCCCGTGATCATCGAGGACGACGCGATCGTCGGCGGCAACTGCGGCGTCTACGAGGGCACCGTCGTTCGAGCGCGTGCCGTGCTGGCCGCGGGCGTGGTGCTCACGCGGGGCACGCCCGTGTACGACCTCGTGCGCGAGACGGTGCACCGCGCATCCGCCGACCGCCCGTTGGAGATTCCGGCGGGGGCAGTGGTCGTCCCGGGGGCACGCGCAGTAAAGTCCGCATGGGGCACGGGGGAGGGGCTTTCCGTGCAGACGCCTGTTATCGTCAAGTACCGCGACGACAAGACTGACCTCGCAACCGCATTGGAAACATGGCTCCGCTGACTCCGCGCTCCGCCGCCGTGATGGGCCTCGGCACCATCGGTGGCTCTCTCGCCCTCGCTCTCATGCGCGCCGGATGGACGGTGCGCGGCGATGCCATCAACGCCCGCGATCGTGTGGCCGCCTACCGACGCGGCATCCACATCGCACCGGGCGCTGGCAAGACGCGCATCGAGAACCTCGTGAAGGGGGTCGAGGCGGTCGTCATCTGCGTGCCCCCCGGTGAACTCGCAAGCGTCGCGGCCGAGATCGCGGCGATCGTGCCAGCCTCCGTGCCGATCTTCCACACCTGCTCCCTGCAAGCGGCCAAGCCACTCGGCCTCTCGAACGCGCTCGCGGCACGGCTCACGGCCACGCACCCGCTGGCCGGCTCGGCGGGCCATGGCTTTGCGGCCGCACGCGAAGACCTCTTTGCGAACTGCCTCGTGAGCGTGGCGGTCCCGGCGACGCTCGCCGCCCGACGCGCGGCGGTTGCGCTCTGGAAAGCCGTGGGTGCACGCGAGATCACGAGCTGCCCCGCCGATCAGCATGATGCGCGCATGCGGTGGGTGAGCCATCTGCCGCAGCTGGCCGCGACGGCACTCGCCGCAGCGTTGTCCGACGCGGGGGTTCCCGCCAGTGCGATGGGGCCCGGTGGCCGCGACACGACGCGCCTCGCGCGCAGCCCGTGGCGGCTCTGGCATGCGTTGCTGGCCATGTCGCCCTCGGCCAGCGCGTATCCGATTCGGCTGCTCGAAGCCGAGTTGGCCGCCATGCGCACCGCGCTCGAAGCGGGTGACCTCGACCGCCTCGGCGCCACCTGGCGGCGCGCGTCCGCGTGGCGCGCGGGCGAGATCACCGGTACGCAGGTGGAACTCGGGCCCGTGAAGGAGATTCGCGGACGCCGGACGTCGACGGTCAAGGCGAAGTCGAAGCCCAAGGCGAAGTCGAAGCCCAAAGCGACCGCAAAGTCGAAGACGAAGGCCAGCCGTCCAAAGCTGAAGTCGCGTCCAGCCTCCAAGGCCACCAAGCGTCCGGCACGCGCCAAGGCGGCGGGCCG
>JANMLN010000036.1:0-1919 GCA_031372565.1 Gemmatimonadota bacterium
CGTTTCAACCTCGGCCAACAACTGGTCCAACACCTCGGGCGGGACGCTCCGCGCATCGGCCGCCACGGCCTCCTTTCGTCGAGCCATAACCACCTCCAGACTCCTGAGTTATGGCGCGTACACAGAATTTCTGATAGGCCCGAAGGGCCTGCTTTTGCAGTAATGCAAGAAGCATATCCTTCGCTACGCTCAGGATGACATCGCTACGCTCAGGATGACATCGCTGCGTGACATCTGCGCTCAGGGTCACCTCGCTTGCTACATTCCCACATGCGCCCGCGCCACATCTACGTGCACGTCCCCTTCTGCGCCCGGCGCTGCTCCTACTGCGACTTCTCCATCGCCGTCCGCCGCATCGTCCCGGCGGCCGAGTACGCCGCGAGCATCGCCACCGAGCTCGACCTCCGTTTCCCTCCCGGTCCCTCGCCCTGGCTCGCCGACACCCTCTACTTCGGCGGCGGCACCCCCTCGCACCTGGGCGCCACGGGCGTTGCTCGCCTCATGGACGTGCTCCGTAGCCGCGTCACGCTCCTCCCCGACGCGGAAGTCACGCTCGAGGCCAATCCCGAAGACGTCACCGCCGACGCGGTCCGCGCTTGGCGCGACGCCGGCATCACCCGCGTTTCCCTTGGCGCCCAGTCGTTCGACGACGGCGTGCTGCGCTGGATGCACCGTGTACACGACGCGGCCGCCACGGTCACGGCGGTGCGCACCCTGCGCGATGGCGGCATCAACGACCTCTCGCTCGACCTCATCTTCTCGGTCCCCGACTCGCTCCAGCGCGACTGGTCACGCGACCTCGACGCCGCCCTGGCGCTCGCTCCGGAGCACGTGTCGCTCTACGGGCTCACGATCGAACCGTCGACTCCGCTGGGCCGCTGGGCGGCGCGTCGAGAGGTCGTGGAGGCCCCGGAGGAGCGCTACGCAGATGAGTTCCTGCACGCGCACCGTGTGACCACGGCGGCCGGGTTCACGCACTACGAGGTGTCCAACTTCGGGCTGGGCACCGCGCGGGGCCGGCACAACAGCGCCTACTGGCGCGGGGTGCCCTACGCCGGGCTGGGGCCATCGGCGCATGAGTACGACGGGAGCACGCGCCGCTGGAACGTGGCGCCCTTTGCGGCCTGGACCGCCGCCCTCGCGGCTGGCACCGACCCGATGGACGACGACGAGTTCCTTGGCGAATCGGAGTTGGTGTCGGAACAGGTGTATCTTGGACTACGCACCAGCGACGGTCTGGTGTTGGAGTCGGCCGAGTGGAAGGCGGCCGATCCTTGGCTTGAGGCAGGCTGGGCGGAGCGGCGCGGCGACCGGTTGGTCCTGACGCCTTCTGGGTGGCTTCGCATGGACGGACTTGCCTTGACGCTCATCGGAAGTCGTTTGTAGGATTCAACTTATGTCATTCGCCGAGCTCAACGAACGGGAGCGCCGCGTACTCGCGGCGGTAATCCAGAGCTATGTCGAGACTGCCGAACCGGCGGGCTCGCGCGCCATCGCGCGCAAGTTCGGGCTCGGGGTGTCGCCGGCGACGATCCGCAACACGATGAGCGACTTGGAGGAGAAGGGGTTCCTCTTCCACCCGCACACCTCCGCGGGGCGCATTCCGACCGATCAGGCGTATCGCGCGTACGTGGAATCGCTGACGGAGGTCGTGCCGCCAACGGTCCCGGCCGCGCAGCAGTTGGAACGGGCGCTGCGGGATGGTGATAACGCGATCGAGGCGATCCTGCGCCGCGCTGCGCAAACGCTCGGCATCCTCACGCAGGAACTGGGTGTCGCCCTTGGCCCTCGGCTCGACCAGACGGTCCTCGAGCGGCTCGACGTGCTGCGCGTGTCGACCGACCGGTTGATTCTCGCCCTGACACTCCGGGGCGGGCTCGCCCGCACGGTGTTTGTCGATGTGCCTGGCGAGATCGCCG
>JANMLN010000037.1:0-26198 GCA_031372565.1 Gemmatimonadota bacterium
CGTGCCGCCCCGGCACCGACGGCTGCGCCTTCGAGCGTGGCGAAGGCCGCCAGAAGGGTGGCACTCTCGAGTGGTCGCGGCTCGAGCGCGAGTTCGAGGGCGCTGAACAGGGTCAGCGTTCCCTCGCTGCCCACGAGCAGGTCCACCAGCTCGCCCGACGATTGCCACGCGGCCACGGCATACCCGCTCGAGTCCTTGCGGAGCCCGCGCTCGGCAAGGCGGGCCGCCCCCTCGCCGTGGGCGCGGCCCCAGCGCACCAGGCGCTCGACGGCGCCCAGCGGCGGCAGCGGCTGGCCGCGCCGGATCCACCCGCGCGTTCCGTCGGCGAACACGCACTCGAGTCCCGTCACCCACTGGCGCATCGCGCCGCACGAGAGGGTGTGCGGGCCGGCCGCGTTCGTGGCCGCCATGCCGCCAACCGTGCAGTAGGCGCCCGAGCTCGGGTCCACCGGGAAGCGCAGGCCATGGGCGGCGGCGGCCACGTCCACCGCGCCCCGCAACGCGCCCGGTCCCACGACGATCGTGTGCGTGGCCGACGGCGCCAGTCCCGCGGGGACGCCGGCGCCACGCGGGGCGATGTCGCCCACGCTCGCGAGTCGCGAGAGGTCGACGATCACGCCATCTCCCACCGCGCCGCCGCCCATGGAGCTTCCCGACCCGCGCGCAATCAGCGGCTGGCCGGTGGCGGCCGCCCAGTGCACGAGCGTGACCACGGCCTCCGCGTCGGCCGGCACGGCGACCGCTCGCGGCCACGCCTGCGCCACGCCGGCGGCTTCGCTGTACGCGGCCCGTGCGTCGTCGTCCGTGCGGAACACCCCGCGGAAGTCGCGCGGTGCGGCGATCGGCGCGCCGACCGGGGCGGCGTGGACCGTCATCCCGCCTTCAGCGCCCGGTCGCGGACGGCTTCGCTCGCGCCGGAGCGGGCGGCGGGGGCAGCGCTCGACCCAGCGTGTCCACCATCGTCGTCGACATCGGGCCCACGCCGACCACGTGCTCGATGGTGTCCTCGTCGAACCACTCGTAATGCGGGACCCCGGCGGGAAGCACGATGTAGCCGCCGGCGCGCACACGGATGACCGCACTCGAGTCCACCGTCGTGCCGAAGCCGACCGTGAACGTCCCCTTGATGATCGTGACATAGCCATCGATCGTGTGCGTGTGCGGCGGAGCGCTGAACCCCTTCGGGAACAGGACCCGTTCGATGAAGAGGCCCGCGTTGCGCTTGTCACCGAGCAGCTTCTGACTGGCGCGGCCCGGGGCGCCCGGGGCCGGCACCCACGGCGCGATGCCGGTGTCGAGTGGCACGGGGTTCTGCGCCCGCGCCTGCTGCGGCGTGAGCGTGATGGCCGCGAGGGTCAGCCCGTACGTCATGGAGCGCACCGCGCCCCTGACCGCGTGCTGCGCCGCACCCCTCACGGCGCCGCTGCGCGAAGCCGATCCGCCACGCGCGTCATCCGCGCGCGATTCACTCCCAGATCGCTCTCGCCGATGCGCGAGGCGGAGCGGAACCGGAACTGCTTCGCTTGGGCGTCGATCACGATCTCCACGTCATCGACGAAGCGGAACAGGAGGCTCGTCGCCTCCGCGCGCAGGTACCCGGCCGCTTCGAGTGTGACGGCGGTGCGCGGCTCGGCGAGCAGCGCCGCCTTGGCACGTCCCTGTGCGGCGACCGGTTCGTCCGTGAACGGAATGGCTGGCATGGCATGCTTCGCGTCGGAGGGCAGCGCGTCGCTGGCCACGCAGTTGGGCGACGCCGGGCAGGGCGCGAGCGGCTGTCCCGGCGCGACCACCTGGCCGAGCGAGCCGCTACAGGCGGTGAGCGGCATGAGCGCGAGCGCGAAGGCGGCGGCGCGACGGGCCCTGAGTGTTGTGGATGGCATCTCGCAACTTACCCGACGCCGCGCTCAGAGGTGCGCATACAGGTGCGCTCGCGGCCGCGGTCGTGCTACGTGGCGCCGACAGGCTGCGCGACCGGGACGGACACGCCAAGCGTGAACGGCGCCTCGCGCACCTTGGCCACGAGCCATCGCAGCCCGGCGTTCGACCAGATGAGCATGGGCCCCACGACCAACAGCACCTTCACCTCGGCGCGCGAGATCTTGACCTGCCCGCCGCGCCGCAGCATCGCGCGGCTTGCCATGAGGTCGCGCAGGGTCGCATGCGCGAAGAGCAGCGGGAGGATGCAGAAGGCGCGGATGGCGAGCGCGCGTCGCGGAATGGTCAGCGTGTACTCGAGGGCTTCGTCGAGATCGCGGCCGGCCATCGCGATGAAGTCCGCGATCACTGCGTGATTGGCCGCCTGCCGCTCCGGTGCCGGCGAGAGGATCTCGTCGTGACTGGAGCCGAGCGCACGCAACGCCTGTCCCGGGATGTAGATGGCGTTCTCGTGCTCCGCGTCCCAGGCGATGTCCTTGAGGATGTTCACCGTCTGCAGCGCCTCGCCGAACTCGCGGCACTTGGCGCGCAGCGCCTCGTAGCGCGCGCGCCCGATCGTCACGGGGCGGTGCTCATGCCAGAGATCGGTGAGCATGAGCCCGACCGTCCCCGCCACGTAGTAGCAGTACTCCTTGTACTCGGCCAGCGTCTCGATGCGGATACCGCGCGGGTAGAGCTGCACGAACTTCTTCATGCCCACGACCATCTCGGTGACCCAGCGACGCACATGCTGTTGCGATGCGGCGGGCAGGGACCGGAAGAGCACGAAGACGCGGCTCGTGTTGCGCAGCAGTTCGACGTGCGCCGCCTCGCCCTGGATATCGACGGCCTCGGCGTCGTATCCGTCCGCGACATGCGGATCGTCGAAGCTCTCGAGGAGGCGGTCGAGGAGGTGGGCCTTGCGCGAGACATCCGCAGAACCGTCGTCTTCGACGGTATCCGCGATGCGGCAGAGGAGGTACGCCGCGAGCACCGAGCGCCCGAGCGGCCCCGGCAGCCACTTGATCGAAATCGCGAAGGTGCGCGAGACGCGCGGGAGGATGGCCGTCGAGAAGCGGCCGGCCTCTTTCAGTCGCGATCGGTCGTTCGCGGGGCGGAGTGGACTCGACATGCCAGAGAAGCGGAGCGTACGATCCGGGAACGCCTGACGAACTCAGGCGTATGTTACGAACTTACACGACACACACGCGGCGCGGGACAGCGCCCCGAGCCTCTTCCCGCAGCAAACAGCCATCAAGCCTCCCGTGGTTCCCGTCACGCACTCCCCGCCCACCAAGACGGCCGCCGGCCGAGCCCCGACCGGGATCGTCTTCCTGAACCTCGGCGGACCCGAGACGCTCGATCAGGTCGAGCCGTTCCTGCTGGCGCTGTTCGATGACCGCGAGATCATCAAGCTGCCGGTCCAGTCGATTCTCGGTCCCCTGATCGCGCGTCGCCGTGCGCCGATGGTGCGCGAGAACTATCGAAAGATCGGCGGCGGATCGCCCATTCTGCGGCACACGCGCGCCCAGGCGGCAGGGTTGATCGAGCGTCTCGATGCGCGCTTCCCGAACAACGCGCCCCACAAAGCCTACGTCGCGTTCCGGTACGTGACCCCGACCGCCGACGACGCGCTGAAGCAGATGGCGGCCGACGGCGTGCGACGCGCGGTCGCCTTCTCGCAGTATCCGCAGTTTTCGTGCACGACGACCGGGTCCTCGCTCAACGAACTCTGGCGCGCCGAGAAGCGGCTCGGGCTCGAGGGGCGGTTCGACTGGTCGATCATCGATCGCTGGCCGACGCATCCCGGCTTCGTGAAGGCGATGGCCAACACGGTGCGCGATGCGATTGCCTCGCTTCCCGAGGCGCATCGCGACACCGCGACGATCCTGTTCAGCGCTCATTCGCTGCCGCTCTCGGTGATCGACAAGGGCGATCACTACCCGCAGGAGATGGGGGCGACCGTGGCCGCCGTGATCGCGGAGCTCAAGCTCAAGAACCCGTACCTGCTCTCCTACCAGTCCGAGGTTGGACCGGTCAAGTGGTTGGGGCCGAGCACGGAACGCGTCATTCGCGAGTTGCCGCTGCAAGGGGTGCGCGACGTGATCGTCGTGCCCATCGCATTCACGAGCGACCACATCGAGACGTTGAGCGAACTCGATCTCGAGTACGGCGAAGTGGCACGGCATGCGGGCTATCGGCACTACGTGCGTGCGGCCGCGCTCAACGATCGTCCGGATTTTCTTGATGCGCTGGGCGACATCGTCGCCGAGCACCTGTGCTCCGGCGAGCGGAGCAGCGTGCGCTACGCGCTCAAGTGCCCCGGCTGCTCGAATGCGGGATGCCGTACCATGCCCAAGCGGGTGGGCGTGACGGTCGGCTGAACGCGCGGCGAGCGCCTGTCTGTTGCAGAGTCGCAAACGAAGGAAGGGTGCGGCGGGTTCACCCGGTGAGCGCAGAAGCTTACGCGTGCGCTTCGCGGATCTCCGGCATGCTGCCTTGGTCATCGAAACCCTCCGACTCGGAAGGTGTTTCGACGACCGATCAAATCCAACCAGTGCGTAGGCGCTAACACGAACACGCCGTACACGCTGAGGACGCCGGAATAGGGCCCCGGAGTCTCCGGTGCATCGAACCCGAGCAATGGAGTCGTTGCGCGACCACGGGTGCGCGTCGTAATCTTTAGCGCCGACTTGGACCTCCCACCGAGGGGACGCGATGGATCGCTAGCGGCTCAGGATGTTCATGCGGATCGCAGCCCTTGTGTGGTGCGCGCTCGCCGGACTTCCGCGAACTCTGCTCGCTCAAGTGCCGCCGGCCGGGGGTGCCGCTCGCCCGAATGGCGCCGTGAGCGGCGTCGTGCTGGACACGGCAGGGCGTCCCGTGGCGGATGCGGACATCGTCGTGCTCGGGTCGGCGCGTCGCACGCGGTCCGCGGCCGACGGCCGCTTCGCGCTCCGGAATCTGCCCGCGAGCGACACGGAGTTCCTCTTCAGGAAGCCCGGGTACGAACCGGCGCGCTTCCGGGTGTCCGTGCCGGCTGGCGGTGACGTCGCCCTGCGCGTCACGCTTGGTCCCGCCGTGCGCGAGCTCGAAGGGGTGATCGTGATGGCGCAGGTCTTCAATGAAGTTAGGGGCATCATCGTGGACTCTGCAGGCGCCCCGATCGAGGACGTGGAAGTCTCCATGCTCGGCGCGCGATTCGTCGCGCGCACCCGCACCGATGGTGCCTTCCTCTTCGTGGACATCCCCCCGGGGCGCTATCTGCTGACGGCGCGAAAGATCGGGTATCGCCCCCAGCGGCTGTCGGTTGCGATGGAGCGACAGCTTGAGCGGGAGATCACCGTGCGGCTGCGCGCGCTGGCGCAGGGGCTCCCTCCGGTCGAGGTCACCGCGCTGAGCGGCTTCAGCCCTGCCGACAGCCTTGCCCGCGTCGAGTTCGAGGAGCGGCTGGCGGCCAAGGGACACGAGTCGGACCTCCTCACCGGCGCGGAGCTCGCCAAGGCAGGCAAGGATCGGCTCGATTTCGCCATCCGTGAGCAGGCGGTTTCATGGGTGAAGGGTGGAGGATCGTATTCTTGCGTGCTCGTGAACGGCGTTGAACCGCTCGAAGACGACGCCACCTTCCGCCGCCTCAGCAAGATCGACTTTGCGCTTCCACCTGCCGAGCGCTACACGCTGATGAAGAAGCTGACCGCGGAGCAGGTGGACGCGGTGGAGATCTACGCGTCCGGCCACGAAAGGTCCCGCACGGCGTGCCGCAGGTTTCCGCTCGTCTCGCAGTGCTCGTGCGCGGCGAATCCGCCGGCGATCGTCGTCCTCTGGCTCAAGCCGTGAGGGGAGGGCGTGCGCCGCCGCGCCCCCGAAGCGTGCCGTGATCGTGATCGCGACGGCAGGGCCTCAGTGGCTGAGCGCGTCGCATACAGCCGACAGGCCGCAATGTCGTCTGCCTCGTGGTTCGGATAGTCGCCGGGGAAGTGCGCTGACGTCTCGCCGGCCGCCAGCACCTCCAGCACGTCGATCACGCGGATGCGCATCCCGCGAAGACACGGGCACCCCCCGCGCTGCTCGGGAGGGACGGTGACGCGCCGCAGGAGCTCGGTGGGCGTCACGGGTGTGGAGTGAAGGCTGGAACAAGGTACGCGAGCTCGTCACGACGGGAACAGCTGATCCCGGTGGAGGCACGCAGCGCCCGCGACGCGGAGGATCCAGCACCCTCGCCGCAAGGGCCCGCAAGCGCCATACTAAGCGGACCCCGATTCGGCTCCGCGCCCGGCAATAGGACGCTACCGGTTCGTGATGTCCAAGGAGAAGCGTTGAGACGTGGATCGAGTCGACGATGCGCCACCCCGATGCTCCACGCCACTGAGCCCGCGAACTCGCCGCCGTGAACTACGCCAGCCTCTCATCCCAGCGCGACCGGCACCCCGCCTGGCGGCTGCTTGCCTCGCCGCACGCACCACTGGTGGCCAGCTTCCTGCACCAGGTTTTCGTAGCACCGAACGTGCGCGTGATGAGCGAAGCGGACCTCGCGGCTGCGCTCGACGACGCCCTCTTCGCCCTGCGCGAGCAGATCGGGGCCGACGCCTACCCTCAGGGTGCGACCGAGTATCTCAACGACTGGGCCGCGCCCGACAAGGGCTGGCTGCGCAAGTTCTACAAGCCGGGCACGGACGAGCCGCAGTTTGACCTCACGCCAGCCACGGAGAAGGCCCTCGCCTGGCTGTTGTCGCTGACCGAGCGACCCTTCGTGGGTACCGAGTCGCGGCTGCTGACGCTGTTTACGCTGCTGGAACAGATTGCTGCCGGCACCGAGGCCGACCCGATCAAGCGCGTTGACGACTTGCGCAGGAAACGTGACGAACTGGACGCAATGATCGCGCGCGTGCTGGCCGGCGATGTGCCGCGGCTTGACGACACCGCGGTCAAGGACCGCTTCCAGCAGTTCCAGCAGCTGGCGCGCGAACTGCTGGCCGACTTTCGCGAGGTGGAGCACAACTTCCGACAGCTCGACCGCAAGGTGCGCGAGAAGATTGCGCTGTGGGAAGGTACCAAGGGAGCGTTGCTCGACGAGATCATGGGCGAGCGCGAGGCCATCGGCGACTCCGACCAGGGCCGCAGCTTCCGCGCGTTCTGGGACTTCCTCATGTCCAGCCGCCGGCAGGAAGAACTCTCCGAGCGGTTGGCTCAGGTCCTCGCGCTGCCCGCCGTCGTGGCGCTCAAGCCCGAGCCGCGGACTCGTCGTGTGCATCACGACTGGCTGGAGGCCGGCGAACACACGCAGCGCACCGTGGCACAGCTATCGCAGCAGCTGCGCCGCTTCCTCGACGACCGGGCCTTCCTGGAGAATCGGCGCATCCTGGACCTGTTGCACGGCATCGAAAGCAAGGCGCTCGCGTTGCGCGAGTCGCCGCCTTCGACGTCCCTGATGGCAATCGCCGAGATGGGCGCGGACGTCGACTTACCGCTGGAGCGACCCCTCTTTGCTCCGAGCACGAAGCCGCGCCTGGCGGAATTGACGCTCCTCATGGGCGACGACGGCACGGACACCGCTCGATTGTTCGACCAGGTCGTCGTGGACAAGACACGCCTCCGCTCGAACGTCCAACACGCCTTGCGCCGTCAACCGCAGATCACGCTGCACGAACTGCTCGATGCCGAGCCGCTGCGGCAGGGGCTGGCTGAACTGGTCACCTACCTGGAGCTGGCCCACGCCGGTGACGGCCGCGGCGCTCCCGACGACCTGCGCGCCGTCGTGGACGAGGCCGTGGAGGAACCGATCCGCTGGCAGGCTCGCGACGCAGCGGGCGAACCTGTGACGCGCGAGGCTCGACTGCCCCGCGTGATCTTCACGCGCTGAGATCATGGCCAGACAGGGAGAGACGCGCATGGACGACGGGCGACACGGGAACGATCCCGCCGAGGCCTCGCCCAGCGCCCTGCCACCGGTGCCTGAGCTGTCGCAGCTGCTGGTGCGCCTGCTCAAGGGGGTGCTCTATCGCGAGGATGACGAGCGCCTGTGGGCCAGCCTGCTGCGCCTGCAAGCGCGCGTGAGGGAGCAGTCTGCCGTGCTGCTGCTCGATCTGATGCTGGACGAAGCCGAGGGCCACGCCTTCCTGAAGAGCCGTCCGGACCAGGACGATTCAGAGGATGCCCCACGCCTGCCGCGACTCGTCGCACGTCGCCCGCTGTCGTATCCCGTGAGCCTGATGCTGGCGCTGCTCCGAAAGCGCATGGCCGAGTTCGACGCTGGTGGTGGGGACACTCGGCTGGTGCTCGCGCGTGATGAGATCGCTGAGCTGGTGCGGGTGTTCCTGCCCGATGCCACGAATGAGGCGCGGATCATGGACCAGATCGACGCGACGATCTCCAAGGTGGTTGAGCTGGGCTTTCTGCGCCGGCTCAAGACCGTCGCTGGCAACGGACAGGAACGGAGTCACTTCGAGGTGCGGCGCATCCTCAAGACGTTCGTCGATGCCGAGTGGCTGGCCGAGTTCGACGCGCGTCTGGAAGGCTACCGGACGGCGCTGTCCACTGCTCCGGTCGACGCGACCGGCAAGGCGACGAACCGGGGGGCCGTCGATGGCTGAGGCACCGCCGCTGGCCCTCGACTTCGTGAGCGACGACAGCCGCGCGGGCTTTCGCCTGCATCGTCTGGAAGTGCTCAACTGGGGCACCTTCGACAAGCGTGTCTGGCGCTACGATCTGGACGGTCGCAACGGCCTGCTCACGGGCGATATTGGTTCGGGGAAGTCCACGCTGGTAGACGCCATCACCACGCTGCTGGTTCCGTCCCATCGGGTGGCCTACAACAAGGCGGCTGGGGCCGAAGCCCGCGAGCGCAGCCTGCGCTCGTATGTGCTAGGCCACTACAAGAGCGAGCGCAACGAAGTGACCGGGAGCGCCCGCCCGGTCGCTCTGCGCGATGCCTCCAGCTACGCGGTCATCCTCGGCGTCTTTCGCAACGAGAGCTACGGCCAAGTAGTCACCCTCGCGCAGCTGTTCTGGCTGAAGGATCCGCAGGGACAGCCGGCCCGCCTCTTCGTGGCGACTGAGCGGGCGCTGTCGATTGCCGATGACTTCAGCGGCTTCGGTAGTGACGTGACCACCCTGCGAAAGAAGCTGCGCACTTCGGGCGCCGATCTGTTCGACAGCTTCCCACAGTACGGGACGTGGTTCCGCAGGCGGTTCGGCATTGAGCACGAGCACGCGCTCGAGCTGTTTCACCAGACGGTCTCGATGAAGTCGGTGGGCAACCTCACGGACTTCGTGCGCAGCCACATGCTGGAGCCCTTCGACGTGGGCGACCGAATCACCGCCCTGATTCACCACTTCGAGGATCTGGATCGTGCGCATCTTGCGGTGCTGAAGGCCAAGCGCCAGGTGGAGCTGCTGTCGCCGCTGGTGGAGGATGGACACCGCCACACGGCGCTGATGACGGACATCCAGCGCTGGCGCGATGGTCGCGACGCGTTGCAGCCCTACTTCGCCCGCCTCAAGGGTGAGCTGCTGGAGCTGCGGCTCGCGTCGCTCGCGGACGAGGCGACCCGACTCCACACGCAAATCGAGCGCCTCGATGCGCAGTGCGACGCTCAGCGCACCGAAGTCGGCCGGCTGGAGCGTGCCTTGCGGGACAACGGTGGTGACCGACTTGAGGAGCTGGCCGCAGAGATTCGTCATCGGGAAGGCGAGAAGGCGCAGCGTCAGACGAGGGCCGATCGATTCAGCGAGCTTCTCGCTCGCATCGACGAGGCGGTACCTGCGGATGAAGAGGGCTTTCTCCGGCAGCAGGCCGCCATCGGCCAACGTGCGGACGGGTTGCGCGAGCGCATCGCTGACGTGGACAACCGCAAGCGCGAACTGGAGTTCACGTTCGGAAAGGAGCGCGAAGAGCACGCCGCCTTGACCGAGGAGATCGAGAGCCTGCAGCGACGCCGAAGCAACGTGGACGCCGCCCAGGTCCGCATCCGCGACACGCTGTGCTCGGCGCTCGGTATCGGGGAGGATGCACTGCCATTCGCCGGCGAGCTCATTCGAGTGCGCGAGGACGAACGTGATTGGGAAGGTGCCGCCGAGCGTCTGCTGCGCGGATTCGGCCTCGCGCTGCTGGTGCCCGACGCGCACTATCGGACCGTCGCGGCATGGGTCGACCGGCAGCATCTGGGTGCGCGACTGGTGTACTTCCATGTCCGGCAGCGGAAGCCTGGACAGGGCACCAGCCTGCACGTGCACTCTCTCGTGCGAAAGCTCGAGATCAAGCCGGATTCGCTACACTCCGGGTGGTTGGAGCAGGAGATCAGGCATCGCTTTGACGTTGCCTGCTGCGACACGGGCGAGCAGTTCAGCCGCGAGCCCCGCGCCATCACACGCGCCGGTCAGATCAAGGAGCCGTCTGGCCGGCACGAGAAGGACGACCGCAGCCGCATCGACGATCGCAGCCGCTACGTGCTCGGTTGGAGCAATGCCGAGAAGCTGCGGGCACTCCGCGACCATCGGGAGCGTCTTGAGGGGACGCTGGCCGCGCTGGGGCAGCGAATCGGCGAGGCACAGCAGGAACGTGGGGAGGTGGACGGTCGCCTGATCACCCTCGCCCGGCTGGAGGAGTTCACGCGCTTCGCGGAGATGGACTGGATGAGCCTGACGCGCGAGATCGCCGCGCTCACCGAAGAGCGCACGCGACTCGAGACCGCGTCGAACACCCTCCAGGAGCTTGGCCGCCAACTGAAGGAGGTGCAGGAGCGGATGGGCGAGGCCGATCGCAGGCGGACCGACGCAGTGGACAAGCGCGGCCAGGTCCGGGCCAAACGGACGGATGCGCAGGAGATGCGAGACCGGGCCGCTGATACCTGGAATGCCACTCCGTTGGACGACGCGCAGCTCGCGCGACTGGATGGCTGGCGTGCAGAGGCGCTGGGCGAGCACCAGCTTTCGGTGGAATCATGCGAAAACCGCGAGAAGGAGATGCGGAAGTGGCTGCAGGATCGGATCGACGCGGAGGACCGACGGCTGGCCCGCCTGGCGGAGCGGATCATCAATGCCATGCGAGGATTCAAGGAGGAGTTCAAGGCCGAGACTGTCGAGATGGACGTCAGCCTTGCGGCACGGTCAGAGTATGAACGGATGCTGGGCTCCCTAAAGGGCGATGACCTGCCTCGCTTCGAGGCGCGTTTCAAGGAACTGCTCAACGTCAACACCATCAACGAGATTGCAGGCTTCAACGCCCAGCTCGCCCGCGAGCGGGAGACCATCCGGGAGCGCGTCGAGCGCATCAACCAGTCGCTCGAGGCCATCGACTACAACCCGGGCCGCTACATCAAGCTGGTGGCATCGAATAGCCTGGATCCCGAGATCCGCGATTTTCAGCAGGAGCTGCGCTCGTGCACCGAGGGCGCGACCGGTGCCGCCGATGATCAGTACTCGGAAGGCAAGTTCCTGCAGGTCAAGGCCATCATTGACAAGTTCCGCGGACGCGAAGGACTGTCGGACGCCGACCGGCGGTGGACTGCCAAAGTCACCGATGTGCGCAACTGGTTCCTCTTCTCGGCCAGTGAACGCTGGCACGCCGATGGTGCCGAGTTCGAGCACTACTCGGACTCGGGCGGCAAGTCGGGGGGCCAGAAGGAGAAGCTCGCGTATACCGTGCTGGCGGCGAGCCTGGCGTACCGCTTCGGGCTGGAATGGGGCGCCGTGCGCTCGCGGTCATTCCGCTTCGTGGTGATTGACGAAGCCTTCGGACGCGGTTCGGACGAGTCGGCGCAGTACGGGCTGAGCCTGTTCCAGCGACTCAATCTGCAGCTGTTGATCGTCACGCCGCTGCAGAAGATTCACATCATCGAGCCCTTCGTGGCCAGTGTCGGCTTCGTTCACAACGAGGGAGGGCGTGATTCGCGACTGCGCTGCCTGACGATCGAGGAGTACCGGGCACAGAAGGATGCGGTGGGCGGAGTCACAGCATGAGCTGGACGACGGCGGCGGACCTGCGTTCGCAGGTTCAGCGCTTGTGGGACAACGGCGAGCTGTTGCGCGCCGCGGTTTCGGATGCCGTCGGTTGGCCCGTCCGCCTGACCCTCAAGTCACCAATCGCAGCCGATCTGTCCGACCGGTTCGAGGCGGTGCGCCAATGGGTGAGTGCCGTGGCCGACACCCCGCATGTGCGGATCGAGTGGCGGGACCGGAACCATCGGGTTCAGGGGAAGCAACGCCTTCCAGCGGCTATCTGGGTTGACACGTTGCCGGCGGCCCTGGCCTTCATCGGCATGGAGCGCGACGTCGAGCGCTTCGAAGTGCTGTGGCAGCGGACGGCTGCGGTACACCCAGCGCTGCTGACGTGGATGTCGAGACACCCGCTTCAGGGCCTCGCCCTGGCCGATCGGTGGGACCGGCTGCTGGCCGTCGTCTCGTGGCTGCAGGCTAACCCCCGTCCGGGGGTGTACCTGCGACAGGTGGATGCGCCGGGAGTGGACAGCAAGTTCATCGAGGCCCACCGAGGCGTGCTGGCCGAGCTACTGGACCTGGTGCTGCCGCCCGAGGCAATCGACTCGAGCGCGAAAGGGGCGTCGCACTTCGCCCGGCGCTATGGCTTCCGAGACAAGCCGGGGCGGCTTCGGTTTCGATTGCTCGATCGCGCGATGCCCAGCTTGCCTGGCTGCGAGGGGTTGCCCGACATCACGGTCGACGCGGCCAGCTTTGCGGCCCTCGTGCTACCGATCGAGCGGCTGTTCATCACCGAGAACGAGACCAACTTCCTCGCCTTCCCGGCGGTGGCGCGGGCTATCGTCGTCTTTGGTTCCGGCTACGGGTTCGAGAGCTTGGCAGGCGCCGCTTGGCTCGATCGCTGTCGAGTGTACTACTGGGGCGACGTTGACACACACGGATTCGCCATCCTTGACCAGCTACGAGCCTACCTTCCGCACGCGGCGTCGTTCCTGATGGATCGGGAGACGCTGCTGGCGCATCGTGCGCAGTGGGGTGAGGAGCCCGAGCCCGCTCGCCACGACTTGAGTCGGCTGACGACTGAAGAGGCGGAGGTGTACGACGATCTCAGATTGGATCGCCTTCAGCGTGGACTGCGCCTGGAACAGGAACGGGTCGGATTTGGCTGGGTTCGCGCCCGCCTGAGCGCCCTCGCCCCGGAAGCGCCCGACGGACCACCCGAGCGCGCGTAGGTTCATGCCGTTCAATCTGCAGTGGCCGGCCACTCATCTGGACGCGCCTCCGTCGGGTGCGAGCAGGTGCTCCACCTCACGCCACGGAAGCAGCTGCGTGGTGCCGCGTGTCTGCGGGGCAATTCCACCGTAGATCACCCGTGTCTCCACGGCGAGCTGCGGGGCGCGCTGGTGAATGCCCTGAGCCAGTCGGTCCACCGCGTGCGTGAAGTCGCTGGCGATCGTCGCGCCCGATTTCGCTTCGATGAGCGTCACGGTGCTCGCGTCGGTCGCGATCAGGTCCACCTCGAAGCCAGCGGCGTCGCGATAGTGAAAGAGGTCGCTCCGCGTGCCGCGATGCGCGCGCTGCTTGACGAGCTCCGATGCCACCCAACTCTCGAACAGGGCGCCGCGCAGGGGGTGCGTGCGCAGTTGCTCGGGCTCGCGAATGCCGAGCAAGTAGGCGACCACCCCCGTGTCCACGAAGTGCAGCTTGGCGGACTTCACGACTTGCTTGCGAAAGGTCGGATGCCAGCCTGGCAACCGGAACACGAGGTAGCTGGCTTCTAGCACCGAGAGCCACGCCTTGGCGGTGTTGTGCGAGATGCCGGCGTCGGCGCCCAGCCGCGAGAGATGCGTTTCACCGGCGGTGCTCCCGGCGCAGAGCTGCAGGAAGGTGGTGAAGGCGCGCAGGTCGCCGACGTTGAGCAGTTGGCGGACATCGCGCTGCACGTACGTCGCCACGTAGTCGGCCAGCCACTGATGCGGTGGAATCTGTCGATCGAAGATGCGCGGATACGCACCGGTCCAGAGCACCTCGAACAGATCGCTCGGTGCGGACGGGAAGCGCTGGAGCTCGGCCCAGCTCGGGGGATAGAGTTCGAGCAACCCCGTGCGCCCCGCGAGCGACTGCGTGACCGACGCCGTCAGCGCGAGCTGCTGTGACCCGGTGAGGATGAAACGCCCGGGCGCCGGGTGCTCGTCCACGTCGGCCTGGAGGTAGCTGAACAGGTCGGGCGCGCGCTGCACTTCGTCGATGATGGCGCCATTGGGGAGCGAGGCAAGGAACCCGCGCGGGTCGGACCGTGCGAACTCGCGCACGTCGAGCGGCTCCAGGCTGACATACGGCAGTGCGGGGAAGGTGGATCGGCAGAGCGTGGTCTTTCCCGACTGACGGGGGCCCGTGACGCTCACCACGGGGTAGTAGCGGGCGAGTTCGGCGAGCCGGCTGGCGGCGTCTCGGGTGATCACGAGTGGACGTTACACTCCCCTAAACAAATTGTCAATCGAATTGCCAATTTGTGGAACATACCATAAGTGGTTGACAGACAATGCATTACACCCATGGCCTCCTCTCCGCGCGGGAACCGGTCAGCCGCCATTCCCCGGTGAAGTCCCGGCGGAGATCACCGCGGCAATCCGTGAGCGCAGCGACGCATCCGCTCGTGATCGACGTCGCGGCGTTGTTCCGCGACGCGATCGACCCCGTCCCGTAACGCGCGCGCAGCGCCGCTGCGCTATCGCGGCAGCTTGCCCGCGCCCAGCATGTCCAGCAAGCTGGGTCCACGCTTCGGATCGCCGTGCTCCAGCCGATCGAGGTAGTGATCGAGCATTACCTGCGCACGCGCCACCGGCGCGCGAAAGCTGCGCGCCACCGCCCATGCGGCGACGGGCGAAATCGCCGCCGGA
This sequence comes from Gemmatimonadota bacterium, assembly GCA_031372565.1. Taxonomy (GTDB): domain Bacteria; phylum Gemmatimonadota; class Gemmatimonadetes; order Gemmatimonadales; family Gemmatimonadaceae; genus JACPPC01. Next base: position 14,748 of record JANMLN010000037.1, read on the forward strand.
ATCACCCAGAGCGGCGGAAGCACGCCCACCAGCACCAGGATGCCGCTCAGCACCACCCCGGTACCGATGGTGCCGCCAGCGCCGCCCAATCGCTCGGTGCGCAGGCCCGCCAGGTTCGCGTCGAGCCGTACCAGCGTGCGATCGTCGGACAGCGGTTGGACCGTGGCCGATACCTCGCCAGCGCGACCGAGCGCATAGCCACGCCCACCCAACTGGAACGTGCGTTGCATCGCGCCGAAGAAATCCTGTCGCGGCTCCCACACCAATCGCGTGGGAGTCCGGCGCTGCACCGTGAGCGCCTCCTCGCGCGTGAACCAGCCGTCGAGCGCGGTGAGCACATCGGCGGGTTTGCGATTCACCGTGCGTGAGGCGCTGACCGTCGCCGAACCGAGCAGGCGTGCGGCCCAACCCGTGTCGGCTGGCACCAGCGACCGCGTCCGCTCTTCGGCGATGGCCAACCGCAGATGGTCCGCTGACAAACCCACCTCGGCGCCGAGCGCGATCAACTCCGACTCGCTCAGCTGGTCCGGGGTCTCGCCCACGCTCGCCTGCAACTCCGACGCGCGCGCGAGCACGCGCTCCATGGCCGAACGGTCCAGCGGCTGCCCGGATGGAACAGGTACGTCAGCCATGCTCAGATGCCACCCAGCAAGATGTCCACCTGCTTCTTCATGCCGTCGAGCACGGCGTCGGGCACGGGAAACGTCGCATTGAAGAGCGCACCGGGATTGCCAGCCGGTGCGACGACGCCGGCGACCCGCAGGTAGAACCGCTGAAAGGCGGGCATCAGTTCCGGGGCCGCGGCCGCGAGCAGCAGTGCGCCGCCGCGCACCGTGGCCATGGCAAGCAGCTTCTCGGCCACACCGCTGCGCTTCTCGGCCGGCGTGGTCTGGTCGCCCACCTGTCCGTCTGCGAGTGTGGCCACCGCCTCGTGCACGAAGCAGAAGAGCGCGTCGCTCGCGTTCGCGGCGGTGGATGGCAGCCCGACCGCGATCACCTGCTGCCCGTTCTCCCTGACCGTGCGACCCTCGCCGGAGAGCGGGAGCGAGAGCAGCAGGTCACCGGTGGGCTGCTTGGTGCCCGAGAGGAACGGTTGCAGCTTGGGTCGGAGCGCCATCCACTGCTGGTCGGCGGCGGTCAGGGCGGCGGCGCGCTCGCGCTGCTGCACCATCCACCAGTCGTGGTAGAACTTCTGCTGCTCGTCGGTGAGGGCGTCCAGAAAGAGCTTGAACCACTCGCGATCCGCCTTGTTGGGAAAGAAGGCGTTGAACAGGGTGAAGATCGCCTGCGCTTCACGCGACGTCGCCTTGCGCGGGTCGCCGTCCATGGTGACCGCGAGCTGTGCTGCGGTCATGAGCTCCGGCAACGAGCCGAAATAGAGTGCCGCGAACTGTGCGCCCTGATAGGCGGGATTCGCCTTGTAGCGACGCGACAGCTCGGCGCGCCCCTCGTCGAGCCTGGTGAGCAGCCCGCGCGAGTTCTTGGTGACCGTCATGGCGTCGCGATAGCCGCGCTCGAAGAGCGGCACGGGCGCATTGTCCTCGGTCACCATGGCGAAGCCATGCAGCCAGAGGTCCACGTGCTCGCGGGTCTTGATGGGCCAGGCGCGCGTCGCGGCGCTGTTCGCGGCGGCCGGAACCGGCACGGGCGGCGTGGCAGGGCGCACCGGTCCACAGGCCGAGAGGGCCGGGAACAGGCAGAGGCAGGACAGACGAACGAAGCGCACGGCGCGCGGTTTGATGAGGAAGTGGTTCACGCAGTCAGGCCCACGGTGCACGGGGCCTGTGGCAGGGCGTTGGCGTACCCCGGCGCGGTGCCGGCAGGTCCAGCCCCGGTCCCTACGAGCTGGACTGGGTGGGAGTGTCGCTCGGCGTGTTCCCCGTTGGTGACCGCCCCGCCATGGTGCGGCCGCAGGTGACGCAGAACTTCCAGCCCAGCTCCAGCTCGGTTGAGCACGCCGGGCACTGCGTCATCGTCAGGTCGTGTCCGCAGAAGGGACAGAAGACAAGCTTGCGACCGTCGGGAAGGGTCGAGGCACAGTAGCGGCACTTGCCGCCCAGCGACTGCGCCGTGACGGAACGGATGGGTACGGCAGCCATGTCGGCCTCGGTGTCAGTGGGCGGATCCACGTCCGCGAATGCCATGGAGACGGCCGAGACGCGCCGCGGAGGCGCGTCGGTCGGACCGATCGGAATGGTGGGCTGCGCCACCTGCACGTCATCGGGACGTGCCACGGCCGTGGTGCCCTCGTCGAAGCCGTCGGCGGCCGCGATGCCGACCTCGGTGAGCACCACGTGGTTCCGCGCAAACTCGCGGAACAGCGCGGTATCCGGGTTCTTCGAGGCGAGTTCCTCGCGCAGCACCTGCTGCATGCGGTTGTCGCCGTGAACATAGCCACGTTCACCGCTCAGCAAGCGCGTGAGCGCGTGCTCGTAATCCTCGTTGGTATCGAAGCCGCCTTCCCGGCGCAGCACCCGATACGGAATCACGTCCTGTGCGAGTGCGAGCACCTCGCACGGGCGTGCGGGTTCATCCGCGCCACGGGCGCGGAGCGCCCGCACGAGGCGCACGAGCATGCGATCGAGATCGTCGGCAGTCGGAGCCACGGATCAGCGCTTGGTCGCGGGATCGGAGGTGGCGCTGGCCAGCGAATCCGCGTCGTTCTTGAGCTTGTCGCGCGCCACGCCGCCGGCGCGATCGACGAACCGCTCGACGATATGCTTCTTGTTGATCTTGGCGTCATTCCAGCCGATGAAATAGCCGGCGCCGAGACCGATCGCGAGAGCGAAGATGAAGCGCATGCGAGATTCTCCCCTGAGGAGCGAAAGGGTCCGTGATCAGGGACGGCTCGGCGGCGGCGCAGGTAACGCCTTGGCCGCGCGAAAATCGCTCGGGAACCCTTCGGGGGGCGCCACGCGCGCGCCCGTGCGTGCCGACATCCATGCGTCGAACCCGCTCGAGAGCCAGCCGTCGCTCGCGTGCTGCTCCTTGGCGGCCCGGACGGCGAGGTCGTTCACGTACTCGTTCTGCGCGTGGCCGTTGTGGCCGCGGACCCACCGCCAGTCCACCGCGCTGCCCTCGACCGCGCGGATCGCCTCGAACCAGAGTTCGAGATTCTCGATCGGGCCCGCCGCGCGCGTCCACCCGCGGCGCGCCCACCCGTGCACCCACTCCCGCATGCCGTCGATCAGGTAGCGCGAGTCGCTGGTAAAGGTGACCCGGAAGCGGCTGCCCTTCGCGTGGAGCGCACCGAAGCTCGCGATGACCGATGTGAGCGCCATCCGGTTGTTGGTCGTGCCCGGCGCGCCCACCCACAGGTCGCGACGCACCAGCACTCCGTCGTCGCGGCGGAACTCGAGCAACGCGCCAGCGCCGCCGGGGTTGTCTCCCTCGCGGCCGTTACCAAGGCATGACTCATCGGCGTAGATCGCCACGTGGGCGCGCTCGTCGCTCACGAGACCACATCCCAGCGGTCGAGTTCGTCGATCCAGAACCTGATGCCGTCGCCCGTGGTGGGGTGCGTGGCGTCGAGCGCTTCGCGTCCGCCGACCAACCGAATGGCCGAGGGGACGACGAGATACTCCGTGCCACGACGCCGGATGGCGACGCGGCGACCGCGCTCGATGGCCCCCTCGAGCCGGTCATAGTCGCCGGGTGAGAAGCTCATCGGCGGCCCCATCCGCGCACGAGCGTCTCGAGCACGTTCGTGGCACGGTCGATCTCGTCGAGGGGCACGTACTCTTCCGCAGCGTGCGCGAGCATGATGTCACCAGGTCCGTAGCAGATGGCGGGAATGCCGGCGTCGTTGAACAGCGCGGCGTCGGTCCAGGCGGACATGCCGCCGATGCGCACCGTTTCGCCGCGCTGCTCGATCGCGCGCGCGAGCGACCTGACCAGCGGCGCGTCGGTGCGCACGTCGCTCGGCGATTGTGAGAGGTCGAGCGTCGCGGTCGCGATCAGCCCCGGCGTGGCGCGCACGACCTCGGCGCACGCCGCCTCGACCTCGGCAAGTGCGTCGGCCGGGTGTTCGCCGGGCAGCGTGCGCCGTTCGAGGCGCAGCACGCAGCGGTCGGGATAGGTGCTCCACCCGGAGCCGCCCTCGATGGTGGCGGCGTGGAGCGACGCGTGCCCGAGGAGCGGGTGCGTGCGGGTCACGAGGACGGTGGCCTCGAACTGATCGAGCGCGGCGAGGATGTGCGCGGCACCCGTGATCGCGTCGATGCCGATGTCATAGCGTGAGCCGTGGGCCGCACGCCCCGTGACCGTCACGGTGATCCAGGCGAAGCCGCGGTGGGCGGGCATGATGGCGAGCGCCGTCGGCTCGGTGACGATGGCCGCGTCACCCGTGAGTCCGCGCTCGAGCAGTGATCGCGTGCCCGCGCTCGCGAACTCCTCGTCGGCCACGGCCGTGATGACGACCCGCGGCGCATCGCCAGCGGCGAGCGCCCGTGCCGCAGCGGCGCACATCGCGGCCACGCCGGCCTTCATGTCGCAGCTGCCGCGACCGTACAGGCGACCATGCCGCTCGGCGGGATCATGTGGCGGGTGCGACATCCCCTCCACACCGACCGTGTCGAGGTGTCCGTTGAGAATGAGCGTTCCACGTGCGGCATCGCCGGCCGTCGCCATGAGGGAGGGTCGACCGGGCAGTGCGTCGACCAACTCCGTGACGAAGCCCCACGCCGACAACACGGTGGCGAGCTGCCGCGCCGCGATCGCTTCGCCCGGGGCGCCCGGGGCGAGCGATGGGTTGCGGGAGTCGATCGCGACGAGCATCGCGGTCAATGCGCGCGCGTCGGCGAAGGGAAGGTCCGTCATGGATCGGGAGCGGGAGACGCGCGGCGCGCCTAGCGCGCGACGGTAATCTGCACGCCGGTGCGCGCGACCGTGAACGGCAGCACTTCGCCCATGGTAGCGGCGGTGCGACGCACGGCGTCGACGTCGTCCTCGGCGGCCAGCAACAGCACACAGCCGCCGCCAGATGCGCCGAGGGCCTTGAAGCCGAGGGCGCCCACGGATGCGGTTGCGGCCATGAGGGCATCGATGCGCTCGGTGGTGATGTCCTCGTGCAGGGCGCGTTGCCGTTCCCAGTGCGACCGGACCAGGTCGGACAGCGTGTCGAGGGCGCCCCGTTCGAGTGCCGCTTCCATGAGTTCCGCCAGGTCGCGCATGTGCGCGAGGTGCGCACGCACGTCGGCGCGCCCTTCGCGCCACGCGTCAAGGACACCGGTGATGGTGCGGGCCGAGAGGCGCGATTCGCCGGTGTAGACGATCACGGCGCGCCGCTCGAAGCTCGCGATGGTCTCGTCGGAGACCGCGAGGGGGCGCACGGTCGGATGTCCCGCGCCGAAACGCATGCCGAGCACGCCGCCGTAAGCGGCCGCGCAGTAGTCCTGCCACCCGCCGGCGACCTTGAGGTCCTCCGTCTCGACCACGCGCGCGCGGGCGACAAGCTCCATCGGGTCAATGAACTCGCCGCGCCACGCGGCGATGGCACCTTGCAGCGCCACGCCGGCCGCTGCGGAACCGCCGAGTCCGGCGGAGACGGGGAAGTTCGAGTTGATCGTGGCGTGGACGGTATGCAGTCCGGCGCGGCGCAACGCGGCGCGCGCGAGGGGGTCCATCGCGAGGGGGGCACTCGTCCCGTCGCGCTCCTCGAGCGTGACGGTCGCGTGGCGCGCAATGGCGATCGAGGTCACGGCCCCGAACGACTCGAGACAGACGGGCGGGACATCGGTCCAGCCCCCGCCGAGATCGAGGCGGGTGGGCGCGCGGGCGATTACGCGCATGGTACCGACGCAGCGACACGCGCGCCAACGGCGGCGCGCGGACGCTGCATGGCGGCTACTTCTTCTTGGCCGGCTTGGCCGCGGGCTTCGCGGCGGGCTTCGCAGCTGGCTTGGCTGCGGGCTTCGCTGGCTTGGCCTTGGGGGCGGCCGCTGCCTTGGGCGCTGTCGGAGCCGCAGGCTTGGCGACTGCCTTCTTGGGTGCCTCGTCCTTGGACGCGGGCAGCGCCTTGATGGGGCGCTTGTGCTTCGCAGCGTGCTCCTCAGCTTCCCTGATGAGCTTGTCGGCCTCTTCCTGCGTCATCTGGCCACGGCGCACCATGAACTGCGCGAGATCGCGCGCGCTCTCGGCGGCGAACTGCGAGATGCCGGCAGCGGCGTGAATGACCTCGCGCATGGCGGCCGACATCTTGGAGCCTGCCTCCAGCGAGATCTCGTGCGCCTTCGCCGTCATTTCGGCTACGGCATCGCGCAGGTCTTGGCCGCGGTGGCCGGGACCGCGACGCGGCGCAGGCGGAGCGGCGGGCGGAGCATCATTGTCGGGCGTCATACGTGTAAACTCCCTGCCCACTGAAGGGCGCGAGACGAAGAACGAGCTAGAACGTTGTGCGGCTTGGATTTGCGCGATTTTCACTTCGCGCATCGTGTCAGTCGGGGGGTAACTATATGATTTTCAGTCACGTACGCAAGGTGTGACACCAAAGCAACCAAAAGGTGCATCTTGCGACAAATATAGCTAACCACGAACAGAAAGTTCGCTTTTAGAGACACCAGCGAGCCATCAACGAACCACAATAGCCATACTATGCTCGAAGGAATTCGTGTACTCGATCTTTCACGAGTGCTGGCAGGGCCCATCTGCGCCATGACGCTCGGCGATTTGGGCGCACACGTGATCAAGGTCGAGAGGGCCGGCGCAGGCGATGATACGCGTGCGTGGGGGCCGCCGTTCGATGCGGACGGCGAGAGCGCCTACTACCTGTCGATCAACCGGAACAAGAAGGGCATCGCACTCGACTTCACCCGCGACGACGACGTTGCGGTGGTGCACACGCTGCTCGCGACGGCGGATGTGGTCGTCGACAACTTCCTGCCGGGTGCCCTCGCGCGGCGCGGCATCGATCCCGACGCGCTCGTGGAGGCGCACCCGGCGCTCGTGTGGTGCACGATCGGTGGCTTCGCCCGTGATCCACAACGACCGGGCTACGATCTCGTGGCGCAGGCCGAGTCGGGCATGATGGCGGTGACGGGTGAGCCGCAGGGAACGCCGATGAAGCACGGCATCGCCATCGTCGACATCCTGGCCGGCAAAGACGCGGCGACGGCCATCTGTGCGGCACTGGCGGCGCGCGCGCGCGGACCGCGCCCAGCCGCCGAGCGGCGTATTCACATCACCCTCATGGAAACGGCGCTCGCGGCCATGTCGTATGCCATGCAGAACGTGATGGTGAGCGGGCGCGATGCCGCGCGCGCCGGCAACGGCAACCCGAATCTCGTCCCGTACCAGCTGATCGACGCGCGCGACCGTCCCTTCATCCTCGCTGTGGGCAACGATCACCAGTTCGCGGCCTGCGCGGCGGCCCTCGGTGTTGCAGCGCTCGCGACCGACGCGCGCTTCGCCACCAACGCCGCGCGCGTGATGCACCGCGAGGCGCTCATCGCCGAACTCACCGCGGTACTCGCGGCGCGCGACGCCGACGCCTGGATTGCCGTGCTCGACGCGGCGCATGTGCCGTGCGGTCGCGTGCATTCGGTGCGCGAGGCGTTGACGACCGCGGGGGGGTCGCCGCGCACCGGCATGCCGCCTTCCGTGCCCGGCTCCGTGCGCCTTCCGCCGCCCAAGCTCGACGAGCACGGCGCCGCCATTCGCGCGCTCGGCTGGGAGGTCTTCGCGTGACGCACTCGGCGCGCGCTGCGTCCATTCGTGACCGGAACCGGGCGACGAATCGTCGTGCGGGGCTGTCCCGTGCGCGTTCGCGACGTTACACTAATCGCGGATGACGACGGCCCAGCCCGTAATGACAGACCCGGCCGAGGCGGATCAGGAGCTCATCAATCGGATTCTCGCCGGAGAGTCCGAGCTCTTCTCCACTCTCATCCGCCGGTACAGCGATCCCCTCTACCGTCATGCGCTGGGCATGACCGGGTCGCCTGACGTTGCCGAGGATATCCTCCAGTCGTCCTTCATCAAGGCGTTCAACCACCTCGCGGAAGTGCGCGGCCGGTTTGACGCCTGGGTGTTCCGGATCGTGGCCAATGGCTGCAAGGACTGGCTCAAGAACATCCGGCGTACCCACCTCAGTTACGATGAGGACGATCAACCGTCTTCTTTTGCGACCCCCGAAGAAGATCTCGACCGGACAGAGCTCCGGACCGATCTCGATCGGGCCCTGGCGCACCTCGCGCCGAGTTTGCGGGAAGCCTTCGTCATGAAGCACGTCGAAGGGCGGTCGTACGAGGAGATGGCGGAGCTGCTGCACACGACGGTCGGAGCGCTGAAGATGCGCGTGCATCGGGCACGGGAAGCGCTGCAGGCCCTGTTGGAGGAGAAATACGCGTGAACACGAATCGTGACCTGACCGAGGGCGCTCGTCCGGCGACGCGCCCGACCACGGAGACCACCCCGCGCGCCCAGCTGGCCGACGGCGACGCACTCGAGCCGCGCCTGACGAGCCCTGCGCTGCACGCCTGGCTCGACGGCGAGATCACCGACGCGTCGCTCGCGGTCAGCGAGCGCCCGCAGGTGATCGCCATGTGGAAGGCCCTCGGCAGCGACGCCGAGAAGCTCCGCCACATGACGACGCCCAAGAGTGTCGAAGCCATCGTGATGTCCAAGATCCGCGAGACCCGCAGCGCGTAACCACACGCGCGCGTTCGCAGCGCACACGCGGTGCAGAAAGGCGGGCCGACACACGGGTGTCGGCCCGCCTTCGTGTTTGGCACCCTGCGAAGCGCCGACCGGCGGCTCGGACGCTAGGCCGAGGGAAAGCCGGGCAGCGCGCGCAGCTCCGCCATCTGTACCAGGTGGCGCGCGCCGTGCTCGGCGCTGAACAGCGCCCACTGCAAGCCGTCACAGGTGCCGAGCACCGGGTGCGGTGCGGAGCGCTCACGGAGCGCGTCGCCCTTCGTTTCGACGGCGCCGGCAATCGCGTCGCGCGCGCCGAGCAGCGTCTCCATGCATTCGGCGCGCGTGCCGAAGCGGCCTTTGGGGCGCACCGTCTCGGGCGCTTCGATTTTGACCCCGCGATTGGCCACGTGCACGGGGATCATCGCGTCCTTCTTGGCACGCTGCTCCGCGGTGAAGTTCGCCGGTTCGAGCGACGGGAACTTCTCGGTGATGAGCCGCGCGGTACCGCGATCGACGACCGCCAGATGCTCGGCGATGTGCGCCGCGCTCCAGGTCACGTCGTCGGGCGCCCATGTCCATTGCGCATCTGACAGCGGCTCGAAAGCGGCGCGCACCTCGGCGCGCGCCTCGGCGAGGCGGGCGAGGACTTGGGCGGGGGTCAGCGGAACGGCGCTCATGTGGAGGCGAGTGACTGCGGTGGGAGAGCGGTGAGGACAACGCGCGGGAGATGACGAATCCGCGAGGGGCGCACAAGGGCTAGATGTGAATGCTGCGCCCCATCACGGCGAGCGCGGCTTCCTTGACGGCTTCGTTGAGCGTCGGATGCGAGTGCACCGTGATCCCGATGTCCTCGCTCGACCCGCGCCACTCCATCGCGAGCACGGCCTCGGTGAGCAGGTCCGCCGCGTTCGCGCCGATGATGTGGCAGCCCAGCAGTTCGTCGGTGGTGGCATCAGCGATGAACTTCACGAAGCCCTGCGTTTCGGCCATGGTGCGCGCGCGGCCGTTGGCGCTGAACGGGAACTTGCCAACCTTGTACGCGCGCCCTTCGGCCTTGACCTCGTGTTCGGCCATGCCGCAGCTCGCGATCTCGGGCCACGTGTACACGACGCTCGGCATCGTACGGTAGTGCATCTCGCTGTGGTGGCCGGCAATCACCTCGGCCGCCACCACGCCCTCTTCCTCCGCCTTGTGCGCGAGCAGCTTGCCGCCGACCGCGTCACCAATGGCGAACACACCGTCGAGGTTGGTGCGCATCTGGTGATCGACCACGATCTCGCCACGCTTGCCGAGTGCGAGACCCAGCGCAGCGGCATCGATGCCGTTGAGCGCGGGCTTGCGGCCCACCGACACGAGCACGTAATCGGCGTCGATCGATTGCGCGGTGCCGTTGGTGTCGACGTGCACCTGCACGCCGCTGGATGAGACGTCGGCGCCGGTCACTTTGGTGCCGGTCATGAGCGCGAGGCCCTGCTTCGTGAAGATCTTCGTCGCTTCCTTGATCACATCCTCGTCGTTGCCGGGGAGAATGGTCGGCATGAACTCGACGACGGTGACCTTGGCGCCCAACCGGCGCCAGACGGAGCCGAGCTCGAGACCGATCACACCGCCGCCGATGACGACCAGATGCTTGGGGACCTCGGGGATCTTGAGCGCGCCGACGTTCGAGAGGACGCGCTGCTCATCGAACTTCAGGAAAGGCAGCTCGACCGGCACCGAGCCGGTGGCGAGGATCACGTGCTTGGGTGTGTACGTCGTGACGGTACCGTCGGCGGCGGTGACGTCCACCACACGATTCGCCTTGAGCGTGCCGCGCCCCTTGGCCCACGTGATCTTGTTCTTCTTGAACAGGAACTCGACCCCCTTGGTGTTCGCGGCGACGACGTCGTCCTTCCGCTTCATCATGGTGGGGAGGTCGAGCTCGGGGCTGACCTTGACGCCATGCTCGGCGGCGTGGAGGCGCGCGAACTCGAAGTGCTCCGAACTCTGCAGGAGCGCCTTGCTGGGGATGCAGCCGACGTTCACGCAGGTGCCGCCGAGCGTCTTGTCGAGCTCGACGCAGACCGTGGCGAGTCCGAGTTGGGCCGCGCGGATGGCGGCGACGTAGCCACCAGGGCCGCCGCCGATGATGAGGAGATCGGGGGTCAGGTTGGCGTCAGGCATGGCGTGAATCTAGCCGGGGCTGCGTGAGATTGGTTGTGTGGTTCTCTGGAGGGGTATGGAGATTGGGAGAGGGGCGGGGGGGGAGACACAGAGCACACAGAGAATCACAGAGGGACTGCCATGTTGGATGCGCGTACGGATCGGATCATCGGGGCGGCGATTGCGGTGCACCGGGGGTTGGGGCCCGGGTTGCTTGAGTCGGCGTATGTGGGGGCGCTCGCGGTGGAACTCGCCGCGCGCGAGATCCCGTTTCGGCGCGAGGTCGCGCTGCCGGTCGTGTATCGCGGCCAAGCGCTGCACGTGTCGTATCGCCTCGACGTCCTGGCGTTCGAGGCGGTGGTGGTCGAGATCAAGAGCGTCGAAGCCATCCACCGCATCCACGTCCAACAGACGCTCACTTACATGCGGCTAGGCCAATTCCCCGTCGGCCTGCTATTGAACTTCAATGTCCCCATTCTGAAAGACGGCATCACCCGCCTCTCTCTGTGACCCTCTATGTGCTCTGTGTCTCCCAACCCCGCCCCACACCCCAAAAAAAAACCCCTCCCAACAGCTCAAACCACAAACATCGCAAACGGCTATTAAAACAAATAATTCACCCCCAACAAAAAAAACACCCAAAACATAAAATACATAAACAGGATATAGTACGAA
>JANMLN010000039.1:0-4549 GCA_031372565.1 Gemmatimonadota bacterium
GACCCCCGCTCCGGCGCCGCGAAACAGCCGCGTCGGATCGAAGTCTGCGGGGCGCCGCCACACGTTCCCCGCGTCATGGAAGAGATTGAAGTAGAACTGCTGGTTGAAGCGGATGCCGAACTCCACGGTCGTCGTGAGGAATGCCTGACCGAACGACTGGCGCTGCGCCGAGAAGGTCGACGTGTTCGCGATGTACCCGCTCGGTGTGATCGAGAACTCGGGATAGCCGCGCAACGACTCGCCGAACTGCACACCGCCCAGCGCGAAGCTCTGCGACACGAAGAACGCCCCGGGATCACCGAACAGCGCGCCCCCCTTGGTCGTCAGTCCCAACAGGAACTTGACCGGGCTCTCCCCCGGCTTGTCACCGCCCACCTGGAAGAGCGGGGCGTATGCGCGAAGCTCCGTGTTGATGCGCTGGAACGCCGCGGTGCCGCCGAGAATCCCGCCCGAAAACTGGGCCGTGATCGTCTGCAGCCCGCCCGCGGTCGGAAACGGTTGATCGATGCGCGTGTCGCGCTGCACCGTGAGGCCGATGGTCGACCGGAAGCAGTTGTTGCACTGGTTTTGCAGGGTGCCCGTGAGGCCACCCCCACCAAAACTCTGTACCTCGGCGCCGTACGACAGGAAGACGCGCGAGTAGTACGAGCCCGGCACCGGGAATCCCAGCTGCAGCGAGCTGCCGATGCGCGTGAAGGAACCGAGGTCCGCGATCTGGTAGCGGTTCTGCGAGCGGTAGGCCGACAGCGTGCCCGATACGCGCGAGAGCCGGATCGCCGGATCGGTGTAGGTCAGGTTGAAGTCGTTGATGAACGCGCCGAACTGCCAGTTGAGCGACCCGCGCTTGCACTTCCCGAACAGGTTGGGCTGGTCGAGACCGATGAACCCGCCCACGCCGATCGCCTGCCCCACGCTCGCGCCAAAGTTGATGTTGCCGGTCTTCTTCTCCTTCACGCGGAAGATGACGTCCACGTCGCCTTGGTCGTTGGCCTGCCGGGTGTCCGGGAACGGCATCGGCTGCTCGAAGAAACCGAGATTCGAGATGTTCTGATACGAGCGGATCAACCGATCCTGATTGAACACGTCGCCCGGGACCAGGTTCAACTGGTCGCGAATGCAGGGCTCCTGTGTGTAGTCGTTGCCGACGATCTCGATCCGGTTGATCACCGCCGGCGAGCGCTCCTCGACGGCCCAGCGGAGGTCGACCACCGGCTGCGAATCGGGCCCGATGCGGCGCTCCAGCGACGGGACAACGCGGGCGTAGATGTAGCCCTCGTTGCTGTAGGCCGTCCGCAGCTTGGTCGTCGCCTCTTCCCACTGATCCTTGTCGAAGAGACCCTTCGGCTTCGCGTTGCCCAACAGCGCCGTGACGCGATCCTGCAGCGTGGGCGTCTGATCCACGAACGGATAGAACTTCATGACGTCCTGCGTCGAGAAGCGCGCGTTCCCCTCGACCGTCAGCCGCCCAACCTTGTACGGCTTGCCCTCGTCAACCACCAGGTCGAGGTACGCCTTGCCGCGCTCCCGGTCGATGCGCATCGTGTCCTTCGCGACCTGCATGTCGATGTAGCCGCGATTCGCATAGAACTTCGGGAGTCGGTCGCCCAGATCGCCGGCCCACGCCTCTTCGCTGAACTCGCCCTTCTGCCACCACCAGAACCCTTCGGGCTTCGACTTCAGTTCACCCGCGATCTGGTCGATGCGCACCCCGCGATTCCCCATCACCTTGATCCCGGAGATCGCCAACCGCCGCCCCTCATCGACACGGAAGGTCAGCGTGACCCGATCGTTCAACCCCGCGGTCGTGTCCACCTTGATGCGGGCGAGGAAATACCCCTCCCCCTGGTAGACCGAGTCCATCCGCGCGATGGCCCGTGCCACCAGCGACGGGTCCACGGGACGGCCAACCAGCAGCTCGATCTGGTCCTTGATGGTCCCCTGACTCACACGTTGCGGCCCGGCCACCGTGACCTCGCCCAGAATCGGTCGCTCGCGCACCGAGACCGTGAGCGACGCCTTGAGCCCGTCCTCGCTCAGTCGGCAGGCCACCTTGATGTCATCGAACTGCCCGGATGAATACAACGCCTTGACCGCGAGCTGGACCGCGCGCGCCGACAGCGCGACACCAGGCTCGAAGCCGAGGTCGCCGAGAATCGTGCTCTCGGTCACCCGCTTGTTGCCGACGATCACGACGGTGTCCGGCACCGAACACCGGGCGTCCTGCGCCGCGACAGCACGCGGAGCGAACAGGACGCCGGCAAGGAGGACCAGCCTGACAAGGATTACCCGAAACATCCACACAATATACACGAGGGCGGCCTCGCCCGGTCCCCAATGGACCGGCGAGGCCGCCCGTATACCCCCACCCGGGGGAAAGGGTCAGACCTTGGGGGCCCCCGGTGTCAGGACCCGAAACGCCAGCTGCTCGGCGTCCGCGGACCCGTCCACCTCGATCTCGTCCCCCTTGCTGAACTCGCCCATCAGGATCTTCTCCGACAGCGGATCCTCGATACCGCGCTGGATCGCCCGGCGTAGCGGGCGTGCCCCGTACTTCTCGTCGTACCCACGCTTGACGAGATAGTCCACGGCGCCGTCCGTCAGCTTGAGCGTCAGTTCCTCGTCCACCAGCCGCTTCTGTACCTCGATCAGCATCACCGATACGATCTGCGCGATGTGCTCGCGCGACAGCGGGTGGAACACGATCACGTCATCCAGGCGGTTCAGGAACTCGGGGTTGAAGACGTGGTTCAACTCCTCCTTCACCTTCTCGGAGATCCGCGCGAACGACGCCGACGACGAATCCGACGAGGTGAAGCCGAGCGACTTCCCCTTCATGATGTCCTTGGCGCCCACGTTCGACGTCATGATCACCACCGTATTCTTGAAATCGATCATCCGGCCATAATTGTCGGTGAGGTGTCCCTCATCGAGTACCTGGAGCAGGATGTTGAAGACGTCCGGATGCGCCTTCTCGATCTCGTCGAGCAGGATGACCGAGTACGGCTTGCGGCGCACGGCCTTCGTCAGCGTGCCCGAGTCCTCGTACCCCACGTACCCCGGGGGCGCGCCGATCAACCGCGAGATGGAGAACTTCTCCATGTACTCGCTCATGTCCACGCGCACCAGCGCCGAGGCATCCGCGAACAGGAACTTCGCAAGCTGCCGCGCCACTTCCGTCTTGCCCACGCCGGTCGGTCCGCAGAAAATGAACGAACCGATCGGACGCGCCGGATCCTTGAGTCCCGCGCGCGAGCGCCGGATCGACCGGGCCAGCGCCTTGATCGCGTCGTCCTGCCCGATGACCTGCGCGTGCAGTTCCTCCTCCATGCGCAGCAGGCGGGCCGTCTCCGCTTCCCGCAACCGCTGCACCGGAATCCCGGTCCAGCGGCTGACGATGAACGAAATCTCGTCCTCGCCGAGCACGGGACGATGCGACTGCCGCTGCTTCTCCCACTCCTCCTGCTTGCGCCGGATCTCGGCCTGCAGCTCGCGCTCCGAGTCGCGAAGCGACGCCGCCCGCTCGAAGTTCTGGTCGCGGACCGCGGCCTCCTTGTCGGTGTTCACCTTCTCGAGCTGCTCCTTGAGCGCCGCCACCTCGGGCGGTGGCACCTGCGCCGCCATGCGGGCCCGTGCTCCGGCCTCGTCGATCACGTCGATCGCCTTGTCCGGCAGGAACCGGTCGGTGATGTAGCGCTCCGACAGCTTCGCCGCCGACAGCAGCGTCGAGTCCGGAATCGTCACCTTGTGGTGATCCTCGTACTTCTTGCGCAACCCCTTGAGGATCTCGACCGTCTCGTCCACCGAGGGCGGCTCCACGACCACGGTCTGGAAGCGGCGCTCCAGGGCGCCGTCCTTCTCGATGTACTTGCGATACTCGTTGAGTGTCGACGCCCCGACGCACTGCAGCTCGCCGCGCGCGAGCGCCGGCTTGAGCATGTTGCTGGCGTCGATCGCGCCCTCGGCCGCGCCCGCGCCCACGAGCGTGTGCAACTCGTCGATGAAGAGCACGATGTTCCGGTTCTGCGCGATCTCGTTCATGACCGCCTTGAGCCGCTCCTCGAACTGGCCGCGATACTTGGTGCCCGCGATCACCGCCGCCATGTCGAGCGACAGCACGCGATGGTCGCGCAGCGAATCCGGGCAGTCGCCGTTCGAGATGAGCTGCGCCAGCCCCTCGACAATGGCCGTCTTGCCCACGCCCGGCTCTCCGATGAGCACGGGGTTGTTCTTCTTCCGGCGCGACAGCACTTCCATGACGCGCTCGATCTCCTTGGCGCGCCCGATCGTCGGATCGAGCGATCCCTCGCCCGCCAACTGCGTCAGGTCGCGGCAGAAATGGTCGAGGGCCGGCGTCTTCGACTTCTTCTCCCCCTTCGCGGGCGCGGTGGGCTGGGGCGGCGTGGCCCCCGGCTCCTTGCCCTGCTGCGCCTGCGGCACGTCGTTGCCGAGCAGCCGCAGCGTCTCGCTGCGCGCCTGCTCCAGCGTCACCTGCGCGTCGGTCAGCACCTGGGCCGCGATCCCCTTCTCCTCGCGCAGCAACCCCAGCAGC
>JANMLN010000062.1:0-16878 GCA_031372565.1 Gemmatimonadota bacterium
GGTCACGAACGGCTGCGTGCACGCGCTGCTGCCAGGCGGGCTCGGTGAGGAGGGCGGCAATCACACCCATCTGGCGGGGTCCGGTGGGAGCCGAGTGACGTTGGTCACAGGGTAAGATAACGTTAGTTGTGATAGGCCCCACCGATGGCGTGACAGCGCCGCGGTTACGCTGAAGCCAAGTTATCCGTATACCATCGGACGATCGCTTTCCCCTGATTCCGCCATGCCTGCCCAAGCCCAAGACGCGCGAGCGACCGCAGCGGCACACGCCGCCCCCTCCCGACGGGGTGGCTTCACGCTGCTCGAGATCCTGGTGACGATGGCGCTCGTGAGCATCATGATGGGCGTCGCCTTCATCCGGCTCGACCCACGGCGGAATCAGGCCGATGCGGCGGCACAGGTGATGCGCACGGTGATGGAGCAAGCGATGCGCAACTCGGTGCAGCGCCAATACAACATCATGGTGTCCTTCGATGTGGGCGGCAACCGGCTCCGCTACGTGGAGGACGTGAACAACAACAACGTGGCGGATGTGGGGGAGCGGATCCTGTGGAAGCCGCTCGAGAACGACATGCGGTTCGCCGCGCCGCCAGCGGTGGTCAGCGGCAGCTACGCGCCCGCCCCGGTGATCGGCGGCAACCTGCGAACGATCGACGGGATGCCCACGGTGATTGCGCGCCGGTCGGGGGCGCTGTCCACCGACATGCAGGTCTTCATCACGTCGTTGCGCGGTGGCAATGCCGACTTCCGGTCGATGGTGGTCGCGCAGCCAACGGGGCGCGTCGAGATGTTCACGTATGGAGGGAACACATGGACCGTGATGTACAAGTGACGCCGGCTCCACGGGCGCGGCGCGGCATGTCGATGATCGAAGTCGTGGTCGCGGTGCTCATCCTCGGCGGGGCGTTGCTCTCGATGGGCATGTTCGTGACGAACTACACGCGGGCCACGCGCTCGACGAACTCGCGGGCGATGGCGGGGCAGCTGGTGTCGAGCCGCCTCGAGCAGATCAAGAGTTGGAACAACTATTACACCCTGATCAGCCAGTTCACGATCACGGAGTCGCAGGTCCGGCCCGGATACGACCGACGCACGTACACCCTGCAAGTCGGTGGCAATTCAGGCTCGAAGCAGGACCACATCCTCGTGACGGTCGCCGTGTACGGCAAGGCGATTCCGGACACGATCAAGAACACGATCGCCATTCCCCGATTCTGATGATGATGCCACGCGAACCTCGATTGCGTCTCCGGCGCGGCTTCACGCTGCTCGAGCTCGTGGTCGCGATGACGATCTTCCTCGTCATCCTGAGCTTCAGCCTGCCGTTCTTCAATTCCCAGTCGCGCGCGGTCTCGCGTGCGAGTGGCCAGGGCGACATGGTCCGCGGCCTCCAGTTCGCGATCGCACAGCTCGACCGCGACTTGCGCATGGCGGGTGCGGGGACCTACGCGCAACAGCCCATGCTGGTGCAGCTCGCACCCTTGGCCATCTCGTTCAACGTCAACTCCTCGAGCCCCGACTCCGCCGACGTGCGCGCGGTGTACTGGGACCCCGACGCGGATCCGCTCACGCAGACCTCGCTCACGACCGGTACCAAGGTCGTGCTGCCAACGTCGGGAACGAAGACCTACCCGGACACGAACTACGTCATCGGTGGCGTGCGGAGCCCGGCCGAGACCATCTCGTACTGGTTCTCCGCCGATTCGAGCACCGCGCGCACCAACGACTTCATCATGTGGCGCCGCGAGAACACGGCGAACCCCACCATCGTGGTGAAGGGCATCATCATTCCGGCGGGCACCGCCGTCTTCAGTTACGTGAAGTCGGACACCGGTGGCAACATCAGCACGATCTCCTCCTCGCTGCTGCCGCGCTACCATACGGCCCTCATCCATGGCTCGCCGTCCGACACCGGGCTCGGCGCGGTGATCGACTCGGTGCGCATCGTGAACGTCCGGCTCACGGGCTCGTACGATGACGCCCGATTCGGCTCGCGGACGGACTCGGTCACCGCCAACATCCGGGTCGCCAACTCCGGCTTGGCCAACCGGCTCACCTGCGGCGACGTGCCGCTGTTCGGACGCACGGTGACGGCGACGCTGCTGCTCTCCCCCCTTCGCGTCAGGCTCACGTGGTCGCCGGCGGTCGACGAGACGGCCGGTGAACGCGACATCGAGCAGTACGCGATCTTCCGGCGCGTGCCGTCCGCGACGTCGTTCGACGAGCCCTTCGCGTCGCTTGCGGCCGGACTTGGCACCTACACCTACTTCGATGCCAACGTGGCGTCGGGTGAGCAATGGGTGTACGGCGTGGCGGCCATGGACTGCAGCCCTGCACTCTCGTCGGTCAGCACGACCCTCCAGATCAACGTCCCATGAGGTCCTCCATGCCCTCCTCTCTGCCTGCTCGCCCGATCGTCCGCGCGCGACGTGGCGTTGCGCTCATCCTGACGATCATCCTCACGGTGGCATTCGCCGCGCTGGCGATGGGTGCCATCTACATGACGGGGAACGCCCAACTCATCAGTTCCTCGTACGATCGCGAGCGCGACTACCGGTACGGCGCCGAGGCCGCCCTCGGGATCGCGAAGAGTCAGCTGAACGGTGGCCTGTTCGTGCTCCCGGACAGCCAGTTCTCGACCATCATGAGTGGCGCGACGATCACTGGAGCCGATGGGCTGCCGCTGTCGCGCGTGCTGATCAACCTGTACGCCGGGCCCACCGGCTCGACGTCGGGCCAGGATGGCACCTTCGGCTCGATCGTGGCCGAGGCCACCGACGGTTCCGGCGCACGCTACGTCCGGCGCCTCGAGTTGACCCAGGAGACCTTCGCCAAATTCGCGTACTTCTCCGTGAACGAGAACACCGCGACGTCGGGCACCATCTTCTTCGGCGGCGGCGACATCATCTACGGGCCGATGTTCACCAACGACACGATCAACATCTCGTCGTCGGGCGGCTGTCCCACGGTGAGTTTCCGCGACCAGGTGCAGACGACGCGGATCGTGAACAATGCGACCTGCGGCAGCTTCTCGTCGTTCGGGTACCAGACGAACATGCAGGCCATCCCGCTGCCCCCGAACGCCAAGCTCGCAATCCTCGCCAACTACGCAACGCCGGCCAACTTCCTGTTCACGGCGCGGCCCGCCCTCCCGCAGGTCACGCCGCCGGGCGGGGCGATCTACAATCCGCCCGACACGACGTACGAGGTGCAGACGCGCATCGAGTTCGTGAACCACGATATCGCCAGCGATGGCTCGCTCAACGACCCCGATGACGGCTTCTTCCGCGTGTACGAAACGCTCGCGGCACCGCTGACCGCGGCGCTCGGCGGAACGCCGGATTCGCTCGTGCCCATCAATTACGCCGATCCCGGCACCTGGGTCCGCGCCGACCCCCCGGTCGTCTGGAGTGGCCCGATGTCCAGTGCGCCAACCGGCAACTCATACACGACCTACTGGTTCGGCGTGAACAAGCGCATGGTCAACAACTGCGGCGACTGGCATACCACGGGCACGGGTGCGTCGCGCATGCGGAGGTTCTTTCCGATCGCGCTGCACCGTCCATCCGTCACGTGGCTCAACACGCTGCTGACCACCAGCTCCGGCGGCGGCGGCGCCGGCATGAGCGCTCCCAACGCGACCACGCACCTGGCCTCGAACGTCACCACCTTGATGACCAACGCCGTGGGTGGTGCGGGCGCCATGAATGAGGGGGTCCAGCGCTGCTACCTGGGCGGTGCGCCGCAACTCGTCGCCATCGAGCGATACGGCGTGACCGGGTACTCGTCCGCCGCCTGGCAGAAGGGCGGTGATGACACCACCTTCACACCGACCGGCCGGTGGGGGCGGTGGCGCACCTATCCGGGCACGGTCGATGGACGCCTGACGTCGGGGGCGGCGGCTCGCCCGGACGCCGCCAACCTCTTTCCGATCTTCCGCGGCATCAACACCCAGTCGCGTGGTGTGATCGTCGTGCGCGGATCCGTCGGCGTCAGCGGAACCCTGCGCGGGCGGATCACGCTGTATGCGGATACCGGGCAGGTGGTCGTTCTCGACAACATGCGCTACGCCATCGCGCCGGCGAATCCCGATTGCCTCAGCGAGCGCGACATCCTCGGCATCATTTCGGGACGACACACTATGCTGGCGGCGAATACGCTGCTCGATCCGCAATGGATGGGAACGAGCAGCACGTACAGCAACAGCAGCAATCTCTGGCGCTCGTTCAACCCCGGACCGCCCGGCACGTCACCGACGTCGGCCACGACCACGGGCGTCACGCTTCACGCCGTCGTCATGACGCTCAACAACGCCTTCAAGGTCGAAGGGTTCCGCGGCGGGGCGGTGCAGAGCGTCACGGGCATGTGCAATACCAGCAACTCCGGGCGCGGGTGCCTCAACCTCACCGGTGGCCTGCTCATGGACACCCGCGGTATCGTGGCGCTCACCGGACTCACGGGCTACGTGAAGCGCTACGCCTACGATCGGTGTGCGGCCTCACGCCCACCCCCGTACTTCCCGACCACCGGCCGGTTTGCGGACAACCGCTTCTACGAGATCGATCCGGTCAAGTTCAACCAGCTCGGCGTGGGAGGCTACTTCGCGGGACTTGCGGCTGGCCCGTGATCGGAGCTCTGAATACCTGATACGCGACGGCCCGCACAGCGAGATGCTGCGCGGGCCGTCGTCATGTCCAGCGCAACCTCAGCGTGACGACGACTTCATGGCCTCCGCCGTGATGCCGAACGGGAGCGTGGCCTGCGTCTCGTCGCGGCGCGGGACCACGTGACACGCGCGGCAGCGGGCTTCGTACGACTCGTGGCCGCCCACCATGATGGTCGGCGAATCCCAGTGCGCGGGGCGCCCTTCGATGAGACGCTGGTTCCGGCTGGCAGGACCGCCGCACAGCACGCAGATCGCGTGCAACTTGTCGACGATCTCCGCCGTGGCCATCAACTGCGGCATCGGCCCGAACGGCTCCCCACGGAAGTCGGTGTCGGTACCGGCGAGAATCACCCGGCGCCCACGCCCGGCCAGGTCCGCGGCCAGCGCCACGATCCCGGCGTCGAGGAACTGCGCCTCGTCGATCGCGATGACCTGCGCCATCGGATCGATGCGCTGACTGATCTGCAGCGACGAATCGACCGGAATCGCCTCCGCCGAGCGCCCGTCGTGGCTCGACACGGCGAAGAGACCGGCGTACCGCTGGTCCAGATGCGACTTGAACAGCTGCACGCGCTTGCGCGCGATCGTGGCGCGCCGCACGCGGCGCAACATCTCCTCGCTCTTGCCGCTGAACATCACGCCGGCCACGACCTCGATCCAACCGCCGGTGATCTGGAAGCTGCCCGACATGCGCTACTCTCCGCGTGGCGGCTTCTTGGCTCGGCGCATGGCCTCGCCACGATCGGCCCACTCTCCGCGGCTTCCCCCCTCGGCCGGTCCGCGCGCATCGCGCACGGGCCCACGCGGGCTCGCACCGTCGCGATCACCGAACTTGCCACCGCGCGCCGGTCGTGCGCCGCGCTCCCCGCGATCCGCGAACTTGCCGCCGCGCGGCGGGCCGCTGTCGCGCTCGCCGAACTTCCGACCGCGCGGCGGACCGCTGTCGCGCTCGCCGAACTTGGGGCGTGCCGGTCGATCGCCGCGCGGCGGTCCGTCGCCTCGTGGCGCGCGGTCCGGCCGATCGCTGAACTTGGGGCGCGAGGGCCGATCACCGCGCGGTGGGCCGTCGCCGCGCGGTGCGCGGTCGGAACGTTCACTGAAGCGCGGACGCGCGGTGCGATCACCACGCTCGGCGCCCTCGCCCGGAGCGGCGACGGCCGCGACCTTCGCCGCCAATCGCTGCGCGGTCACGAAGGCACGCTCCCGTTCGAGAATGCGGACGGCGGCCGCGGCAATCGCGATGCCATCATGCTGGCCGAGCAGCGGCGCAATGACCTGCACCTCCCGGAGCGGCGCACCGGTGGTCAGTTCGCGTTCGAGCTCGCCGCGCAGCAGCGCATCGCGGCGTCGAATCGTTTCGAGCGGCGTCGGCAGGTCGACCGGCACCAAGGCGCCGCCGGCCAATGCAGCGAGGCGCACGCGCTCGCTCGCCTCGTGCAGCACGACCAGGCGTACCGGCGAGGTCGCGGCAAGCGTCGCGAGCTGCGCCGCATCGACCGGCAGGGTCCAGCAGACGAGCAATGCGACGTGGTCGGGGACCGCATCGGTCATGACCACCGCCGCGAGCGGTTCCACGCCGCTCAGTCCAACCGGCGCGAGCGCGCCGCGCGCCTCGCGCGCCTCGGCCTCCGAGGCGACCACGATGGCCGCGGAGGGCGGGTCGAACGCGTCGAGCAGGGCGCGGAGCGCGGTCGGGCGCGCGCCGGCGCCGACAGTCAGCCCCGACACCGGGACCGCCGTCCCGGCGGCAGAGGAGATCGGCTGTTCACGACGCGCCCGACGCAGGTGGCGCTCGGCAAACGACGCCAGCGCCTCCGTCTCGGTTGCGGCCGTCGCGATCCGCAGCGCCTCAGCGGGCACCTCGGCCAGCAACGCGTCGAGCGAATCGACGTCGCGCTCGAGGAGCACGTCGGCGCCGGCAATCACGACAACGGCGACGGCGTCGAGCTTGAGCTGCGCGCCTCGCACCAGCGTGGCCACGTCGGTCAACGACGCAGCGACCACCGACGGGGCGGCATGTGCCAGCAAGCGACCGCCGCGGTGGCTGCTCGTGAACGCCGACAGAATCCCCGGCAACAGCTCCGCTGCCTCGACGCCGAGCGCCGCATCGGGGACGACCACCAGCGCCTGGACACCGGCGGTGCCGGCCTGCACGCGCGGGAGGGCCGGAGAGAGCGCGGCCACGACGGTGCGGGCGTCGAGCGGGGCGATATGGAGCACGGGCTGCGCGCGGGGCGCGGCGGCCGGCGGATCAAGCGGCAAACTGGTCACGGAGGGCACGGACGTGAGAAATGGCGCGGCCTTTGCCGCGACGGTAATTTGTCAATCCAGAAAGGTAGCGCCGTCCCGCCTCTCGCTCCATCCGCCTTGATGACGACCGTCGTCCCGCCCCGCCTGTTTACGCCGTCGGCCAACATCGCCCTGCTGCAGGAATCGGCCACGATCGCCGCGTCGGCCCGCGCCAAGGCCCTCAAGGCGCAGGGGAAGCCGATCATCGATCTCGGCGTCGGCGAGCCGGATTTCGACACCCCCGCCTTCATTCGGGATGCGGCCAAGGCGGCGCTGGACAACGGCGCCACGCGCTACACCGCGACCGAGGGGATCCTGCCGCTTCGGGAGCAGATCGCCCGGCACGCCAACAAGCGCAAGGCGGCCGACCTCGCCGATGTCGTGGCCAATGAGGTCGTCGTCGGGGCGGGCACCAAGCAGGCGCTGTTCAACGCCTGCTTTTGCCTCTTCGGTCCCGGCGACGACGTGCTGGTGCCGACGCCGGCCTGGACGAGCTACTTCGAGATGGTGACACTCTCGCGCGCCAACCCCGTGGCGGTGATGGGTCGGCCCGAGGACAACCTGCTCACCGACGCCGAGACGCTGGCCCGGGCCGCGACCCCTGCGACCAAGGGGTTGATGATCAACTCGCCGTGCAATCCGACGGCGGCGGTCTACGACGTGGAGCGCTTTCGCGATATCCTCACGCTCGCGCACGAGCGCGGCTGGTGGGTCGTTTCCGACGAGATCTATCGGCGGTTGTCGTACGATTTCCCGGCGGCGTCCGCCCTCGAACTCGCGCCGTCGCGCGAGCGACTGGTCATCGTGGATGGCGTGGCCAAGTCGTACGCCATGACCGGGTGGCGTATCGGCTGGGCGATCGCGCCACGGCCCGTGGCACATGCGATCGCCAGCTTCCAGTCGCATACCACCTCGAATGCCGCGACCGTGTCGCAACACGCCGCGCTGGCCGCGCTGACGCGTGACGACCTGGCCGAGCCGGCCATCGACGCCATGATCGCCGAGTTCAAGGTGCGGCGCGACGCCTGCCTGGCGATCCTGGCCGAGGGACCATCGCCCGCCGTGGTGCACCCGGCCGGCGCCTTCTACCTGTTCCTCGACGTCAGCGGCGCGGCGACTGGCCCCGATGGCGCCGGTGCGGCCTTCGCCTCCCGTCTGCTCGAGGAACATCACGTGTCGTGCGTGGGAGGGAACGCCTTCGGGGCGCCGGACTACCTCCGCATGTCCACCGCGGCACCGCTCAAGGACGTGACGGAAGGACTGCGTCGCATCATCGCGCTCTGGCGAGCGGGCACCGGTCAGGCATAGTCGATGGCGCTCGTGGTGCACGTCGAGCCGCGTACCAAGGCGGCCCCCAAGGCGAAGTACCACTGGGATGCTGACACGGAGATCCTCGCGGTCGACATTGGCAAGGGGGCCGCGCTCGGCGGGCTCACCGGCGGCGTCGAACTCGAAGGACAGGACGGCTCCTGGCTCCTGCTCGACGCGGAGGCAGGCAATCTCCGCTCGATCGAAGTCGCCGTATGGCCCGAGGTGCGCACCAACCCGTCGCTGACGCCGCCAGCCGGGTGTGACGAGGTCACGATCACCATACCGGCACGTCCCTCGCAGCCGGGCATCGCCTCGCTGGAGGTGTCCGCGAGTGTGCGCGCCGAGGCCGACGCGAAGGAGCAGGTCATCCACTTCGTGCTGCATCCCAGACGAACGCGCACCGTGCGTGTCGCCGATTCCGTGCTCTTCGATCTCTCCGAGCAGGGCGCCGTGACCGGCGTCTGGCTGTGCAACGTCCCCCCCTTCCCGGGTGCGAAATGATCACCACCATCGTTCTCGTGAAGGCGCACCCACGCAAGGTGCCCGACTGTGCGCGTGCGCTCGCCGGCATCGACGGCGTGCGCGAGGTCTACTCGGTGAGTGGTCCGTGGGACCTGGTCGTGATCGTGCGCGTGGCGCAGTACGAAGACATCGCGCGTGTCGTGACCGAGGAGTTTCCCAACGTGCCCGGGATCGAGCGCACGCAGACGCTCACCGCCTTCCGCGCCTACAGCAAGACTGATCTCGAGCAGGCGTGGGACATCGGGCTCGAGTAGCCACGCGATCGGTGAGCGGCGCTCGCCTCGCGTGAGCGCCGTCCGGGGGCGCGCGTGAACCACTCGGCCGCGTTGGCGGCCGCCAGGCGTGCGCTGGGTGCCGTTCCGGGGGCAGTGGCCGCTCAGGCGGGCGGAGCGCCGCTCGACCTGCCACGAGACGCCGGTGACGCGCCACGCCTCGATCGCGCGCCGATCCTCGAGGGCGGTGACGACGCACCACGCACCGTTCCGCCACTGCGTGGTTTCCTCACGCGCGCCTTCCTCGACGGCGTACAGCGCACGGATCGCGCCGGGTACCTCGGCGCCGCCGTGCCGATCGTGCTGGCCAGCTGCGCGGCGGTGGTGCGCGTGCGCGACGGCGACGGCCGCCTCCACACGTGGCCGCAGGGGATGGTGCGGCGTGATGCGTACTACGCGCCGCGCGCGCTCTTGTCCAACGAGGCAATCGCCGCCCTCGAAGCGACCGGGTTCGACGTGCGCGACACGATGCCAGACGCGGGCCGCGCGGCGCTCCACCCACTCTCGCTCGATCGCGCCGCACTGGACCAGGTCCGCACCGATCGGGCCCAGCTGGAGCGGGCCCTGGCCGACCGATGGACGCGCGAGGGAGACGGGTGGCTCTGGATCGACGGTCCGCTGCCCGGCGACGATGCCAGTCGTGCCGAGCACCTCTTTGGCGTGGTCAAGAGTCACCGCACCCTCTACGCCGACGGCGATCGGCTCGAGCCCCTGTTTGCCCTTCGTGCGGGCGAGCGGTCCCGCGTCTTCGCCCTCGAAGCGGCCACACGGGTGCGGGTGGCGAGCTGGTACCTGCGGCTCCGCGACAACGTGGGGCAGGGGCCGCTCTACGGGCTGGTGCGCATCGAGGCCGCGATCACCGCGGAGGCAGTGGGTACCCGTGCCGACCAGATCTCGGGCCTCGTCCTCGCCGAGCGGCAACCGCTGGCCCGGCCCGACCCTCGCTGGGATGTGATGGCCTACCCGATTCGTGACGCCGAGGTCGTGCTCAAGGCCCTCCTGTAGGGCGTCTCCCCTCGTGGTGGGGCGCTAGATTTTCCGGAATGAGCGCCCCCGCCGAGGCGATGGGACCGCTGGGTCGCGTGGTCGCGACCGAGAAGCGGCCAAGCACCCCGCACGAGTTCCACTTCTGGACCGCGCTCGACGCGCCGGTCGGGATCGGGACGATCGTGCGCGTCGCCGCGACCCATGCGGTCAGCGGCCAACTGCCGGTGGTCTACGGCGTGGTCACCGGCGCGCTGGCGTGGAGCGACATGGCGTCGCCCCTCGACGACGTGCTCGGCTTCGATGGCGTACCAGGCGCGGTCGCGCAGGCGCCGACGCGGCGTGCCGAGATCCGGCTGTATACCGCTGCCGTGTTGCGACAGCTGCCCGAAGAGCCGCTGCAGCCCGTCTCGCTCGGCGAGGTCTTCGAGGCCACGGCCGACGACGTGTCGATCGCGCTGCGCATGGACGGGTATCTGCGCGAGGGCGCGCGCACGGGCATTCCGATCGGCGTGTACCGTGCGGGCGGCACGCGCGCCCCGGTGTGGCTCGACGCGGATTTCCTCGTAGGCCCCGAAGCGGCACACGTGAACCTGACGGGCATTTCGGGGCTCGCAACCAAGACGAGTGCGGTCGAGTGGTTGATGGGTTCGTTGTTCGCGCACTTCCCGCAGGACAAGGGCGGGATCGCGGCGGTCTGCTTCAACGTGAAGGGTCCCGACCTGCTCTTCCTCGACCAACCAGGGGAACTGGGCGACGACGACCGCGCGATGTACGCCGAGCTGGGCGTGCCGGCCGAACCGTTCCAGCACGTGACGTACTTCGCGCCGTACGGCCCCAAGCGCACCGCGCTCGCCACGCTGCGCACCAACGAGGCACTGCAGGACAACGTGCAGCCGCTGTCGTGGGGGCTCAAGGAGGTGCTGCAGTTCGCGGAGGTGCTGCTCAATCGCGACGACGTGGACGCGAAGGCGGACGCGCTCATCGACTTCATTCGCGAGCGCGTCGTCGAGCAGGTGATGGAAGACCGCGCGCTCTCGCGGCCGCACACGGTGCGCTCGTTCGCCGACCTCGAGGCGTGGTTCAAGGATCTGCTCAAGGGGTTGGAGGCGGCGAACCAGGACAGCTGGCGCACGCATCACATTGCGACGATCCGCAAGATCCGCAATCGGCTGGGGAACATCGCGCTGCGCTGCGCCGGACTGGTTGCGGACGAGGGCGAGGCAGCCGACCTGCCGTGGAATGCCTTTGGTGATCGGCACGTGTACGTGGTCGACGTGGCCAATCTCGAGGACGACGCGCAGGACCTGATCTTCGCGCGCGTCATCAGCAAGCTGCGCGAACAGTTGGAGCGCGGTGAGCTGGGGGTCAAGCAGGTGGTGGTGTTCGTGGACGAGCTCAATCGCTACGCCGCCGCTGACGGGCCGGACACGTATGTGCGGCGCATGCTCCTCGACATTGCCGAGCGCGGGCGCTACCTCGGCCTCGTGCTGGCCAGCGCGCAGCAGTTCCGTTCGCAGGTGCACCGCCGGATCGTGGGCAACGCGGCCACGTCGCTGTACGGGCGGATGGACGGTGAAGAGCTGGCGACGCCGGGCTATCAGGTGCTGGCCCCGGCCATCAAGACGCGCCTCAGCACGCTCGACAAGGGGCAGCTCATGGTGCGGCATCCGCACTTCGCGCAGCCGGTGTTCGTCCGCTTCCCGCGGCCGGCCGTGATGCGCGGGCGCGACGGCATCGCCGCCTTCCCGCCGGTGGCCGATGCCGGCCTCGAGGAAGCGCTCGTGCGCACGCTGCGGCGGCTCGATGCACGCGTGAGCCTCCAGTGGGCACAGGATCTCGCCGCGCTGCACGACGAGAAGGAGCTGCTGGCGATTCGCGACGCCGCGCTGCGCGACCGGACCCCTGATGTCGCCGCCTTCTTTGCGGCGCGCCTCCGCCGAGCGGCGCCCGTGCGCGATGCGTCCGCGAAGCCCAAGGGGCCGCGCCCGGTGCGGCTCGTGCCCGACGACGACCCGTACGGCGGCTGATGCGTCTCGTTCACCTGGCCGATCTGCACCTCGGCTTTCGTCAGTTCCAGCGCGTCACGCCGACGGGCGTCAACCAGCGCGAAGCCGACGTGGCGCTGGCCTTCACGCGCGCGATCGACAAGACCATCGCGCTCGCTCCCGACCTCGTGCTCGTGGCCGGCGATGTCTTTCACACCGTGCGCCCGACCAACACCGCCATCCTGCACACGGTACGGCAGGTGCAGCGGCTGGTGCAGGCGCTGCCGCACGCGCCTGTCGTGATGATCGCCGGCAATCACGATGCGCCACGGTCGAGCGACACGGTGTGCATCCTCACGCTGCTGGCGCAGTTCGGCGTGACGGTCGTGCATCGCGGCACCGAGCGGGTCGCCTTTCCCGAACACGGGCTGTCGGTGCTCTGCGTGCCGGATGTGCCGCAGGCGGAGCGGGTGCGGCTCGAGCCCGATCCTGACGCGCGCTTCAACGTGTTGCTGCTGCACGGCGAAGTGCGCGGCGTCATGCCCGGGCACGGCGACGGGACGGATCGCGCGACCGAGGTGTATGAGGCGGGCGACTTCAGCGCGGCCTGGGATTACGTCGCGCTCGGGCACTACCACGTGTACACGCGCGTCGCGGACAAGGCGTACTACGCCGGCGCGCTCGAGTACACGAGCCCGAATGCGTGGGGCGAGCTCCGCGAGGAACGGCGGCAGAAGCTGCCCGGCAAGGGGATCGTCGAGCATGATCTCGCCACGGGCAAGCACAAGTTCCATCCGATCGAGCCGCCCCGGCGCGTGATCGATCTCGAGCCCGTCTCGGCGCGCGGGCAGAACGCCGAGGCCGTCGACACGCTCGTCCGGCAGGCCATCGACCGCGCGCCCGGCGGCATCGACGACAAGGTGGTCCGTCTCGTGGTGCAGGACCTGCCACGCCACGTGGCGCGCGAACTCGACTACAAGCAGATCCGGGACTTCAGTCGGCGCGCGCTCCACTTCCAGCTCGACGCGCGTCGCCCGGAACTGCTGCGTACCGGCGAGGCCAGTTCTGGCGCGCCGGGACGTCGACCCTCGCTCGCCGAAACGCTGCGTGACCGGCTGCTCGCGCGCTCGCTCGAAGTCGGCACCGATCGCGAACGACTCGTGGCCCTCGGTCTCGAGTACCTGCGGCAGGCCGACGAGATCGCGACGCCGACCGCAGTGGATGGCGAGGAGGTGGGATGAGACTCTCGCGGCTCCGCCTCCAGAACTTCCGCCAGCATGCGGACTCCACCCTCGACTTCGACGACGGGCTCACGGGCATCATTGGCCCCAATGGCGCGGGCAAGAGCACGATTCTCGAGGCCATCGCCTGGGCGCTCTACGGCAACGCGGCTGCGCGCGGCACGCGCGACTCGATCCGCTTCTCGCGCGCGGCGCCACGCCAGCCCGTACGCGTTGAACTCGACTTCGATCTCGCGGGGCAGCGCTATCGGGTGGCCCGTGGCCTGACGAGCGCCGAGCTCTTTCTCGACGGCGCCGAGATCCCGATCGCGAACTCCATCACCACGGTCAACGAGATCATCCAGCGGCGACTCGGGATGACGCGGGCCGAGTTCTTCAACACGTACTTCACGGGACAGAAGGAACTCGCCGTGATGGCGGCCATGGGGCCGACCGAACGGGCGCAGTTCCTGTCGCGCGTGCTCGGCTACGAGCGGTTGCGTGCCGCACAGGGACTCGTGCGCGAACGCCGCAAGCTCGTGGTGGCCGAGATTGCCGGGCTGCGCTCCGGGATGCCCGATCCCGCCATGATCGAGGCCGAAGTGGCGGACGCGGACGCGCGACGGGTTGCCGCCGAGCAGCAGGCGCAGCGGGCCGAGATGGAGCACGCGCGGCTCGCCGAGGACGTGGCGGCCCTCGCGCCCGACTGGGAACGCGCACAGTCCGAGCGCACGCGCGTGGCCGAGCTCGCCGCCGAGTTGCGGGTGGCCCAAGGCGATGTGGCCGCGTTGGAGCGCGAACTGACCCGCCTCGACCGCGACCTGGCCGAGATCGCGATCGCGCGCGCGGAGCTCGACGCGCTCGCGGCGCAGTTGTCGCCACTCGGCGATCTGATGGCGGAGTTCGATCGGCTCGAAGGACTGGCGCGTGAGGAAGGCCGTCGTCAGGCGCTCGCCGAGACGGTCCGGTCGGTCGACGACGAACTGGTCCGGATGCAGGAACGGTTGACCCGGCTCGAGAGCGCGCCCACGCTCGAGGAAGAGGTGACCCTGCAACTGGAGCAGAAGCGGCGCGAAGCCGAAGACGCGCGCGGTGTGCACGATCGCGCGCGCGATGCGTGGGTGCGCGACAAGCAGGAGGCCGACACGCGGCGGAGTGCGTTGCAGCAGCAGTGGCGCGAGCTCAAGGAGCAGCGCGAGCAGCTCATCGACCTCGGTGAGGAAGGCACCTGTCCGACCTGTCAGCGACCACTCGGCACGCACTTTCGGTCGGTGCTCGATCTGCTCAACGGACAGCTCGAGACGGTCACCGTGGACGGCAAGTACTATTTCGGGCGTCTCGAGCAGCTTGAGGCACCACCGGAAGCGGTGCGCGTGCTCGATGAGCAGCGCAAGTCGCTCGCGAACCAGGCCGGAGCGCTGGAGAAGCGGCTGGCCAAGGTGCAGAGCGCCGTGCAGGAACTCGCGCAGCTGACCCGC
The DNA here is from genome assembly GCA_031372565.1 of Gemmatimonadota bacterium. Taxonomy (GTDB): domain Bacteria; phylum Gemmatimonadota; class Gemmatimonadetes; order Gemmatimonadales; family Gemmatimonadaceae; genus JACPPC01. The sequence goes on from JANMLN010000062.1 coordinate 14,731, forward strand.
GAGGTCGCCGCCAAGACAGAGCGGCGCCGCCAGCTGGAGGCCGAACTTGCCGCCATTCCGGTCGGATACGACGCCGAGCGACACGCGGTGGTCCGGTCGGAGAAGGAGCGGCTCGCGCCTCTCGATGCACTCGCAGCGCGTCTCGGCGCGAGGACGGATCGCGAGCCGCAGGTCACGCGCGAGCGCGAGCGGGTGCTCGGCCCGCTCGAGGCAGGCCGGATCGCGGTCGCGTCGCTGGTGGCGGGGCAGGCGGCCGCCGTGTTGCCCGAGGTCGAGTTCGCGGCGCTGCGGGCGCGCTACGACGGCGCGATCGCGAGCACGCGCGCTGCCGAGATGTCGGCGGTCCAGGCGCGGGGGGCAGCGGAAACCGCGCGCGCGGCGTCGGAGCGGGCAGCGGCCGCGCTGGCCGAATTGGCTGCGACGCAGGAGAAGCTCGACGTGCTGCAACACGACCGACGACTGCACGAGGCGCTCGACCGCGCCTTCTCCGACCTGCGGACCGATCTCAACGCGCAGTTGCGCCCGGAACTCTCCGAGATCGCGAGCGGTTTCCTGTCGGATCTCACGGATGGGCGCTACGCGGAGCTCGAGCTGAACGAGGATTATGCCGTCACGGTGCTCGAGGAAGGGGTGCCCAAGCCGGTCATCTCCGGCGGCGAGGAAGACATCGCCAACCTGGTGCTGCGGCTGGCGATCTCGCAGATGATTGCCGAGCGATCGGGCCAGAGTTTCTCGCTGCTCATTCTCGACGAAGTGTTCGGGTCGCTCGACGATACCCGGCGGTTGCACGTGCTGGGCCTGCTGCGGCGGCTCCACGACCGGTTCGCGCAGGTCATCGTGATCACGCACATTGAGGCGGTGCGCGACGGGCTCGACCGCGTGCTGGAAGTGCGCTTCGACGAGGAGAAGGGGGCGGCAACGGTGACGACAGGGTCAGGGGGCGCGCTCGCGCTCGTGGTGGCCGGCGCGGAGGAGGTGGCGTGATGGCCACGCGTCCCGTCCGCGGCCGGATGGCCGATGGCCCGCATCCGATCACCATCGCCGATATCGCACCGCTCAATCAGGTCTTCAGCGATGCCTTCACGGAGCGCTACCGCCGCGACGGCATGGTCGGGGTGCGTGTGCCCTTCCTGAATCCGCTCATCTGGCGCTACGCCATCGAGGACGCGGGGACCGGCGCGATGCTCTGGCGTGACGAGCGCGGCGAGATTGCCGCCTTCAACGTGGCGCACATGTCCGGCACCGAAGGGTGGATGGGCCCGCTCGCCGCGCGACCGGATCTGCAGGGCGCCGGCATCGGCAAGCAGATCGTGACCGCCGGTGTGGAGTGGCTCCGGGCGCATGGGGCCACGACCATCGGGCTGGAGACGATGCCGCGCACGCTCGACAACATCGGCTTCTATGCCCGGCTCGGGTTCACCCCGGGAGGTTTGACGCTGACGTTGACGCTCGAGGCGCAGGCGGCCGAGCGGTCACCGCTGCTGTTGGGGGCACTCACGCCCACCGATCGCGCGGCGATGATCGTGGCGTGTCGCGAGCTCGCGCAGCGCGTGCTGCCCGGCTACGACTTCACGCGCGAGATCGAGCTCACCGACCAACTCGCGGCCGGGGACACGGTGCTCCTGTGGAGGGACGGGGCCCTGGCCGGCTATGCCCTGTGCCACACCGCGCCACTGGTGGAAGGTCGCGCGCGCGAGGAGCTGCGCGTGCTGAAGCTCGTGTTGGCGGATGAAGCGGACGTCGGGCGCATGGGGCTCGTGCTCGCCGACTATGCGCGGCGGAGCGGGGCGCGACGGGTCGCGTTGCGTGTGCAGGGGAGCTATCCCGGCGTCTTTCGCGCGTTGGTGGCGCAGGGAGCGCGGGTGCGCTGGAGCGATCTCCGCATGACGCTGGATGGATCGCCGGAGCCACATCCGGATCAGGGCGTCCTGCTGAGCAACTGGGAGATCTAGCGTCGTCCTGAGCGGAGCGAAGGACCTGCCTTTACGAAGCGGAACGGGACAAGCAGGGGCGGTCTCACATGGTCAGTGCAACACCTTTCGGACAGTCTACAATCGGAGGTGTTGTGATGGGACGATACTGTTCGCGTTTGACGCGGGCCGAGCACGCGGCCGTGTGGGTCCGGTATCGCGCGGGTGAGCCGGTGAG
>JANMLN010000061.1:0-2419 GCA_031372565.1 Gemmatimonadota bacterium
GCGCTGCCGCGTGAAGCGCGACGCGCGTGCATAATGAAATGGCGCACGCGCGGCGTCGCCGCGACCACGCCTGCCGGACCGCTGCAACTGCTTGTTATGCGCCGGCGCCATAGACCTCTGGATTGTGCCGCTCCATGAATATCTCGGGCCTCTTTAGTGGCGTGAAGCCGAACTTCTCGTAGAGACCGTGAGCATCGCGCGTCGCAAGTATCCAGCGCCGAAGACCCTGAAGCTCAGAATGATTGGTAACGCACTCCATCAGCCACTTCGAGAGGCCTCTTCCACGGTACTCCGGGAGCACAAACACATCGCCAAGATAGGCAATCGTGGCGTGGTCCGAGATCACCCGCGCAAAGCCCACCTGCCGATTACGGTCGAGGAGTGCAAAGCACAAAGAGCGCTCGAGCGACTTCTCGACCGTAGCGGGAGGAATCCCCTTCGACCAGTAAGACGAGGCGAGGAAACCTGTAATCACCGCGCGGTCCATTTTCGCTGGATCACAGGTGACGGTGAATGATCCGTTGACCCACGTGTTCATGAGACAGCCCTCGCGCAGACGTCTTCTATCGGCGCATAACTACTAATCAATGCGCTAATTGACGTCATTCCTTACGCCATTAACGTCGGATAATCTGACGGGAAGCGCGCATCTCTCTGATTCCCCTGCTGCAGCGTTCCGATAACGCACGGAATCGGCTCCAGAATATCGCTCATTGTGGACAACTGCGTAAAGCGACGTGAATGTCTGCCCGGCGCGTGTCTCGGGCACGGCTGGGAACCCGGCCCACCCCATTGCGCAGGGGTCCGCTCCCCGCGCCGGATCGGGGAACCGAAGGGAAGTGACTCCTGCAGCGCCGTGGCCCGCCGGCAGGCGTGACGCAGCGCGTCGCTTTGTGACGTGATCGCGGTGTTTCCGGGCTGGCATTCGCTGACAAGGCGCTTCAGGACGATCGAGGCGCCCCGGACGTGCTATGAAAGGTCTGGCGCTGAACCGCACGTCTCCGTACGCAATGCGCCGGGATCCCTGTATCCCCATTCGCCGAGCCGGCGTTCTGCCGCTCGCTCCTTCCTCACTGTCATCGCCTGCTCTCGATCCGGACCCTGAAAGGACGCTCCCTATGAATACCTCGCCTGCTCAACACGGCTTCACACTGATCGAACTGATGATCGTCGTGGCGATCATCGGCATCCTGGCGGCGATTGCGATCCCGGCCTATCAGGACTACACGATCAGGGCGCAGGTGACCGAGGGCCTGAACCTCGCCAGCGCGGCCAAGGCGAGCGTTTCTGAGACCTATGGGGCGAACGGCATCTGGCCCGCATCGAATTCGGCGGCGGGCATGGACGTCGCCACGAACATCAAGGGCAAGTACGTCACGGGCATTGCGGTCGGCGCGGGCGGTGTCATCACGATGACGTTCGGTGGCCAGGCGAACTCGCGCATCACCAACGCCACGATGAGCCTGACGCCCTATACGAGCGCGAACGGTGACACGTCGTGGGTGTGCGGGGACAAGGGCACGACGGGCATCACCGGGCTGACGATTGCGTCGGGTGCCACGATACCGTCGGGCGGTGGCACCTTGACGGCCAAGTATCGGCCGGCGAACTGTCGGGCCTGAAGGCGTCGCGCGAGCTCTGCCGCCCGCGCGCGCTCACCGCTCCAGCAGTTCGACCTTCCGCGTCAGCTCAACGTCGCCGCGCCGCAGCTTCGCTACGACGCTGTCGCCGGGCTTGTGTCGCTTCAGGTTCTCGGAGAATGCACCGAGGTCGGCGAGCGCTGCGCCGTCGAGCGCGAGCAGGATGTCTCCGGCGAGGATGCCGGCGCGCGCCGCCGGGGAATCGGGCACGACGGACTCGGCCCGAACGCCAACGCCCTGGTGGTTGTAGTCCGGCACGAGGCCAAACGACACGCGTCGGGCACTGCCGTCCGCGCGGCCGCGCTCGGGACCGGCTGCTGCGGGCGACGCGCTGATGGTGGCCGTCAGCGCGTCTGGCCGCTGCGCGAGGTACTCCACCGCCTCGCGCGCCACCGTCGCTACCTTGACGAGCCCGGCGACGTCGATCTTGTCAGCGGTGTCCGTGGGGCGGTGATAGTCGAGGTGCGCGCCGGTGAACAGCTGCACTCCGGGAATGCCGCGATCGATGAAGCTCTGTTGATCCGAAGACTGCGAAGCGCCGGGTACGCTGCGGGTCGCGATGCCGGTTGAGAACGTGATGCCGCGGAACACGTGCTGCCACTCGGTCGCGGTGCCGGTGGCGAGCGCGGAGACTTCGCCGTTGCCCAGCCGGCCGACCGTGTCGAGGTTCAGCACGGAACGGATGCCAGCGATCGGGACGGGCACTGGGTTGCTTACGTAGTACTTCGAACCGTTGAGTCCCGACTCCTCGCCGGAGAATGCGACGAAGACGATGCTGC
>JANMLN010000064.1:0-33914 GCA_031372565.1 Gemmatimonadota bacterium
CTCACCGGCTCACCCGCGCGATACCGGACCCACACGGCCGCGTGCTCGGCCCGCGTCAAACGCGAACAGTATCGTCCCATCACAACACCTCCGATTGTAGACTGTCCGAAAGGTGTTGCACTGACCATGTGAGACCGCCCCGGCTTGTGTGGTTCGAGAAAAGCAGATCCTTCGCTGCGCTCAGGATGACAATGGCCTCGCTGCGCTCAGGATGACAATGGGCTCGCTGCGCTCCCCCCGACGGCGGGGCCGCTCACTCCGGCAAGTGGCGCGCGAGCGCAACCTCCCGACCGCTCTCCGCCAGCTCCGCACGAATAGCCGCAGCCCGATCCACCGTGCCGGTGAACGTGACGACGCACGCATCATCCGCAACGCGCGTCAGCTGCACGTCGGCGACCTCAACCACGGCACTCCGCACCGCCGATTCATCGGCGCGCGACCAGACGATCCATCGCAACGCGCGCTCGTCGTGCCCAGCCACCTGCACCACGCGCGGCGCCGGGAGCGTCGCACTCGAGGCGCCGAGATCGCCGTAGAGCGCCCCCGCGGTCGGGTCGCCCCCCGCCCCTCGGCCCGCAAACAGGATCGTCCCCGCCGACGTGCTCTCGACCGTCACCGCGTTCCACTCGGCGGTCGCGCGGGCGAGGTCGTGCGCGGCGCCAATTACGGCCGGCTCCACGCGGGCAACGAGCCCGTGCGCCGTGACCTCGCACTCGGCCAACTGCACCGCGCGTCCACCCAGGGCGGCAGCGCGCTGTGCCAATGCGAGTGCGTCCGTGAGCGGGCGTGACGCAACGGGCAGCATGTGCGGCGCCACACCGAAGGTGAGCCATGCGAGAATCGCGATCTTGTCCGCGGCATCGAGGCCGTCGAGATCGCGGCTCGGGTCGGCTTCCGCGAAGCCCTTCGCCTGTGCCTCGCGCACCGCGTCCGTGGGCGCTGCGCCGCGCGCGACACGATCGAGCACGAAGTTCGACGTGCCATTGAGCACGCCACGAATGCCGGTGACGCCAACACCGGCGGCGCCTGAGCGCAGCGCGCGCACGACCGGAATGCAGCCACCCACGGCGCCCTCGAAGTCGAGTTGACCACCGAAGCGCGCGGCAAGCTGCGAGAGCGCCGCCCCCTCGGCGGCGATCAACGCCTTGTTGGCGGTGACGACGCGCCGTCCCTGCACGAGCGCCGCAGCCACCAGCGTCCGTGCAGGCTCCACGCCGCCAATGGTCTCGATGACGACATCGCAATGCGTCGAGAGGAAGGCGGCCAACGAATCGGTGACGACCCCCGGCCGGAAGGCGACACGTCGCGCCTTGACGGTGTCGCGGACCAGCACCTTCACGATCTCGACATGCCGATTGCCATCGAGGGGCGTGGCCAGCAGCTGCTCCGCGAGTGCGCCGCCCACGGTGCCGCATCCGGCGAGTGCGACCCTGACCGTTTGCTGGCGCGGCAGCGGACGAGCCGCGTCGTGCAGGCCGAGTGTCGGCGCACCATGGGTCGGCTCTGGTGAGCGTGCGGACAGAAGGACGGCGCTCATGCGGCCCTCCCGGAGGCGGCGTCGTGATCGGGTACACGCGCCGTACCTTCGAGGGTGTCGCGCAGCAGGCGGCCGACCTGCCGCTGCTCGAGCAGGAACGCATCATGTCCGTGCGACGAAACGATGCGATGGTACCGGACGCCCGCTGCATCCGTCCACGCCCGCACTTCGCGCTCGCTGTACAGCGAATCGTCGGTGATGCCGACGCCCACGAGCGCACCGCGGATCGCCCGCAGCGCCGTGGACACGCCACCGCGCCCACGCCCGACGTCGTGCGCATCCATCGCGGCGGAGAGCGTCCGCCACGCGCGCGCATCGAACCGGGCAACGAGCTTCCGTCCGTGATGATCGAGGTAGTCCTGGACCGAGAAGCGCCCCTCGGTGGGTTGCGTGCGCCCGAACCGCCCGTTGAACTCGCGCTCCGAGCGGAACGACAGCGTGGCGATCGACCGGGCGAGCGCGAGGCCGCGCTCGTCGCCCAGCGCCTCGATGATCTCGCGTTGCACGTGATGCCAGCCGATGGCCCACGCGCCGTGCGCAGCCGGCGCCGCGAACACCACGGTGCGCCGGACCGCCGTTGGACGGCTCGCGCTCACTTCGAGTGCGACCATGCCACCGAGCGATCCGCCCGTGACAAGGGCGGGCGCATGCACGCCCAGGCGGTCGAGGAGCACCCAGACGGCAGCGGCCAGGTCGCGCGTCGTGAGCGCGGGACGGTCGTCGTCGCCGTACCCACGCCAGGTCGTGCCGTAGCACGACCCGGGCAGCACCGGTGCGATCACGTGGTAGTGTCGCGTGTCGATCCCCTTTCCGGGACCAACGACCTCGGTCCACCAGTCGGTGCCGACGTGACTGGTGCCCGTGAGGGCATGGAGCACCACCACCACGGTGTGCTCTCCGATCGGCGCGCCGCCCGCGTGATAGGCAATGTCGAGTTCGTCGAGCGTGTCGCCACCCTCGAGCACGAGGCTGCCCACACGCAGGCGCGCGGGCGCGAGGACGTCGGACCGCTTCTCCCGTACGGGGGTGCTCACAGGCCCACCGCCGCGCGCAGCGCCCGGTCGAGATCGGCGATGAGGTCAGCCACATCCTCGATGCCGACCGAAATGCGCACCAACTCCTCGGTGACGCCGGCCGCGTTGCGCTCGTCGGGGCTCAACTGCTCGTGCGTGGTGCTCCACGGGTGGATGATCAGCGACTTGGCGTCCCCCACGTTGGCCAGCAGCGAAAACAGCTTCGTGCTGCTCGCCACCTTGCGCGCGGCCGGCTCGCCGCCGAGCACGCCGAAGGTGAGTACGCCGCCGAAGCCGCCGGTGAGATAGCGCCTGGCGGTGTCGTGCGACGGGTGCGAGGCTAGCCCCGGATAGCTCACCCAGGTGACCGCCGGATGCGCCTCGAGGTAGCGCGCGACTGTCAGCGCGTTCTGGCAGTGGCGTTCGAGCCGCAGGTGCAGCGTCTCGAGTCCCTGCAGGAACAGAAAGGCGTTGAACGGCGACACGGTCGCGCCCACATCGCGAAGCAGCGCCACGCGCAGGCGAATGGCGAAGGCGATGTTGGCACCGCCGACGTTCCCGAACGCGTCCGCGAAGCTGAGTCCGTGGTAGGCCGGTTCCGGGTCCTTGTAAAGGCTCTTGAAGCGTGGCGCCGTGCCGTAGTCGAAGTTGCCGCTGTCGATCACGACGCCGCCGATAGACGTGCCATGCCCGCCGATCCACTTGGTCGCGGAGTGGACCACGATGTCGGCACCATGCTCGATCGGGCGGCAGAGGATCGGCGTGCCGAACGTGTTGTCCACGACGAGCGGAACGCCGGCCGCATGCGCCGCGTCGGCGATGGCGCGGAAGTCGGGCACGTCCAGCCGGGGGTTGCCGATCGTCTCGACGTACACCGCCTTGGTGGTGCCGTCGATCGCCCGTGCGAACGCCTGCGGATCATTGACGTCGACGAAGCGAGTCGTGATGCCCAGGCGCTGCAGCGTGTAGCGGAGCAGGGTGTAGGTGCCGCCGTAGAGCGAGCTCGAGGCGACGATCGAGTCGCCGGCCTGCGCGAGGTTGAGCAGTGCGAGCGTCTGCGCGGCCTGCCCCGAGCTGGTGGCCACCGCGGCCACGCCCCCTTCGAGCGCGGCGATGCGCTTCTCGAAGACGTCCGCGGTCGGGTTCATGATCCGCGTGTAGATGTTGCCGAATGCGCGCAGCGCGAACAGGTCGGCAGCGTGCTCCGACGAGTCGAAGACGTACGATGTGGTAGCGTAGATGGGCACCGCCCGGCTGTTGGTCGCGGGATCGGCGGTTTCCTGGCCGGCGTGCACGGCGCGCGTGCCGAGGCCGAGGGTGGGTTCTGGAGCGATGGTGGCAGTCATTGGCGCGTCCTCCGATGGGGAGAGTGACGCACGACGCGCAGCCATGCGCGCCATGCGGGAGACGACGCCGCACGAACGCGCTTCGGATCAGGAGCAGACGCTCCTGTCAGAAACAGAAACCCCCGGGGGAGAAAGTCCGCCGGGGCTCTCGCGTTTTAGCTCCTTGTTTTACGTGGCGGCAATAGGCGGCAAATGACCACGAACAATCGATTGTGCTGAAGATGTTAGAACGCCTTCGCGGCGTTGTCAAGCAACTCCCGTGTCACACCATGCCAGACCGGACGCCGGCGCGCAAGCGCCACCTGCGGCGCACCCGAGCCCGGGGCACTCACAGCCCCCGGTACAGCACCTACTTCAACCTGAGCGCGCCCCGCTCCGGCCGCGCCCAGGGCACCACACGATCCGCGAGGACCGGCCACGCGTTGGTCCAGACGACGAACAGATCACTGCCCGGGCTCGGAATCCAGCGCAGGCGCACATTGCTCGAGAAGCGGCGGCTCTCGTTGTCGTACTGGGCAAAGAGCGTGGTGTTGAGCCGCGCGTTGGTGGCCCAGTCCACGCGCAGACGACCGGTGTTCGCCACGAAACTGCCGAGGGGGCGGTCGAGTGCCGTGCGTTCGAACGTTGCGCTGAACAGCAGGTGCGGCTCGAGGCGCGCATCGAGCTTGACCTCGAGGAGTGATCCGGTGCCGTCGTAGTAACCGCCATGCGCCACGAAGAACTCTCCCGAGAGGGTGCGTGCGCGCGAGGCGGTGAAGCCAACGAACGACTGCGTCCACTCGTACGAACCGGCCGGAACCACCGAGCCGTTGAAGAGATCGAACGCGCTCGTGGGGCGGTCCCACCCGCGCTCGACGCCAATCTCGAACTCGTCGCCCGACTCCATGCGCAGGCCGAACGGACTGACCGTGACGGTCGCGTTGTTGAGCGAGCCGTCGGGATTGAGCACCACATCGTACTCCGGCAGCACGAACGAGAGCTTGCGAATGCCCCAGCGATCGGGGCGCGGCGTCAGGTTGACCTGTCCCGCGATCCGGTTGATCCCCTGTTGCTGCACAAAGCCGAGTGACGGATTGAAGCCCGGCGCGACATGATCGAAGCGCATCACGATATCGGCCAGGTCGTTGGGGAAATCAACGACGAAGCGGCCGAAGCCGCGGGGCGCCGCCCCCGCCGAATCGCGCGTGAACGCCGCGAGGCCGAGCACCACGAGATTCTGCCCGCGCACCACGTATGGAAAGTTGAAATCGACGCCGGCTGCGAGGCTCGCCGGGCGGCGATCTTCCGCTTCGAAGGTCGTCATCGCGCCAATCCATCCCCGGTCCAGCACGTCGTGCTTCACGCGAGCCACGCCCGACGTCGCGTTGCGTGCACCACCGGTACGCGCGGCGATCAGTCCGACCTGCTGTCCCAGCGCGCGTCCGGTCAGTCGCGCCCCCGCGACCAGCGGCACCGGAAAACCGTCGGGGGTCAAGCCGATCCGTCGGCTGTAGAACAGCTGCGTCTGCCCACGGCGACCGAAGTCGAAGATCCCCGCATTCTCGGTGAAGAAGCCGCGTCGCTCGGGAAAGAAGAGCGGAAAGCGTGTGGTGTTGATGACCTGATTGTCGATGTCGGCCTGGGCGAAGTCGGCGTTGACGGTCAGGTCCAGGGTGAGCGTCGGCGTCGGCGCGAGCTTGGCATCGAGCCCGATATCGCCATGGAGCGAGGGTTCGCGCACGATGGCCACCGGCGACACGTCGTAGTCGCGTTCGGCCGGACTCAGCGTGCTCGCGAGATACGGACGCAATTCCGCGAGTGCCCGGCGCGGCAGAGCGCCGAGCCCTGCCAGCTCGCCGGCGTTCTCGAGCAGCCGGATCCCCTGCGTCCGCTTCCAACTGCGCCACCGCTGCGTCTCGTTCTTGCGGCGAATGAACCGCTCGACGTTCACGTCCCAGGCCGTGCCGTCGCCCGGGTACCGCAACGTCTGCCACGGAATGAACAGCTCGGCTTCCCATCCACGCGCGGTCACCTGCGCGCGCACATCCCAGACGCCGTCCCACCCGGCGTTCTCGTTCTCGAAGTTCACGATGTCGGCATCGTGCTGGAAGCCGTTCGCGTTGACCGTGAGCAGCACCCCCGTGCGCCGATCGCGCATGGGCGACAGCATGATGCGCACGTGATCATCCGAGTCGAACTCGGCGTCGCGGCGCAGCTGTGCCCGGCTGATCCGATCGGGCTCGCGGTCGTATGCCACGATGCCGATCCAGAGTCCCTCTCTCGTGCGCAAGAAGCGAACGACCGTTCGTTCGCTTCCCGGGGTCCCCTCGGCCGGGTCGGATTGCGTGAAGTCGTCGATCGAGTCGGCGCGTGCCCACGCGAGCTCGGACACCGAACCGTCGAGCTGCAGTGCGCCGGATGCGACCAAGGCGCGCGGCGACGGAGCCAGCGTACCGGTCGGCGCTCCAGCTGCCACCTGAGCGTGCGCGATCGTGACGCCACAGAAGGCCCACAGCAGCGTGATCTGAATTAGTCGAAGTGACACGCGGGGAACCTACTCGGTGCCCGCGCAAGGTGAGCGCCGCTGACAGGCACCGCTGACAGCGCTAACTTGGGAGCGCAACGCGATCTGCGCTCGCCGTCGTTACCGCGACGCGACGTTCACGTCGCCTGCTCGTGGCACGATCCCTTGAATCTTCCTCCGTACGGGATGGCCCCCTCGGTTCGTCACCCTCGCACACGGTGCGAGGACTACAACTGGAGCGTCCCCGCATGGCAACACCCTTGCTCGAGCGACTGCATCGGCGCGACACGGCGCTCTATCGCCGCTGGCGCCTCGATGGCGATGAACGGTCTGCCGACTGGCGTATCTGGGTCGTCCTGACCCACTTGGGCGGCGCGACGTTCTGCATCAGCGCGGCACTGCTTCCCCTGTTCGTCGGTGGGCCGCTGGCCGCCATGGGATGGCAGCCCGCGATGTGCGTCCTGCTCAGCACGCTCATGGTGCAGGTCATGAAGCGCAACATCCTCCGGACGCGCCCCACGGCCACGCATGAGGAAGCGCTCGTCGTCGTGCCGGATCGCTTCTCGTTCCCCTCGGGACATGCAACGGCCATCATGGCGGTGGCGTTCAGCTACGCGGTGAACTTTCCGGCGTTCGCCCTGCCGCTCCTCATTCTCTCGAGCGCCGTGGGGCTCTCGCGCGTCCGCCTCGGCGTGCACTATCCGGGCGACGTGCTCGCCGGGCAGGCGATTGCACTCCTCTCGGGATTCATCACGATCCGGCTCTGGCAGTAGGGGAGCGGTCCCGCCGCCGCACGCGGCGCGTTGCGTTGGGGGCGCCTCAATCGTTGTGCGATGACCGGGGCGCTCCGCCGATGACGGCGGGGTGCCAGACCGGTCTACCGGCCATCGCATGAGCCCAGCCTTCATCAACGTCGAGGAGTCGCCTGCCCCGGATCGCGGTCGGTTGCGATTCACCGGCTTCACCTTCGCGCGTTCCCGTGCCGGGGCGTGCGAAGCCGAGGTGACGCTCGCCTGGACCGACGGACGCACGGTCACGGGCCGTGCCGCGGGGCAGTCGTCACCGCTCGGGGACTACCGGATCGCTGCCGAGGCGGCCATGAACGCCATCGACGGCTTCGTGACCGGCGTGCTGCGTTTCGATCTGGTCGGCGTGAAGGCGATCAAGGCCTTTGATGCCAACGTGGTGATCGTGTCGATCCACGCGCACAAGCAGGGCGAGGTGGCCAAGCTGCTCGGCTGTGTGCTCGCGGAATCGGACCCCATCAAGGGTGCGGCGCTCGCCGTGCTCAACGCCACCAATCGCCTGATCGGCAACACGATCGCCACGCGGTGACCGCCTCCGTGTCTGTTGTCGAGCGTGTGCGGCGCCTCTGCGCTGCACCTTCACACGTGCTGGTCGGCCTGGCCATCGTCACACTGGGCGTCGCGGGCTGCGCCCCCACACGCGGTGCCGCGCCCCTCGCCGCCGCCCCCGAGCCCGCGCACGCCGTCGACGAGACCACCGACTCGGCCGCGCGTGCGGCGCGCGTCGCTCCGGCGAGCACAGCCCCGTCCGCGCGCGACTCGGTGATCGTGAGCGCGGCCGAGGTCGCGCGCGAAGCGGCGAAGGTGTTCGGCGACTCCGCGCCGCCGACGCTGACTGACGTGCCGGGTGGGAGCACGACCACGTGGGACATCGATGTGCGATCGTTTGCGGGGCAGGAGCGCGTCGCGCACTTCGTCGGGCTGTTCGCCGGCGAGGCCCGCGAGCGGTTCACGCGGCGCCTGTCGCGCGGGACGCGCTACGACGCGATGATCCGCGCCAAGCTGCGTGCCGGAAAGATTCCCGAAGACATGACCTACCTCGCGCTCATAGAGAGCGGCTACGATCCCGACGCCTATTCGCGCGCTGCCGCCGTGGGCATGTGGCAGTTCATGTCGAGCACGGCGCGCGGACTCGGGCTGCGGGTCGACTGGTGGGTGGATGAGCGGCGCGATCCGGTGCGCGCCACCGACGCTGCGGTGCGCTTCCTCAACTACTTGAAGCAGCAGTTCGGCTCGCTGTATCTCGCTGCGGCCGCGTACAACGGCGGGCCGGGGCGCATCGCGCGCGGCCTCACGCGCTACGCGGACGATCTCGAAGGCACCACCGGCGATTCGCTCTTCTTTGCGCTCGCCGAGACCGATGCGTTGCGCCGCGAGACCAAGGACTACGTGCCGCAGCTCGTGGCCGCCGCGCTCGTCGGCAAGGAGCCGACGCGATACGGCGTGCGCGTGGATTCGCAGCCGCAGTTCGTGTACGACTCGGTGACGGCTCCGGCCGGGACGCCGCTGGCCGCGGTCGCACGCGCGCTGCACGTGGAGCTCGATCAGGTGCGCGCGCTGAATCCCGGGCTGCTGCGCGGCACGACGCCTCCCGACGCCGCCTGGCGCGTGCGCGTGCCGGTCGGCAGTCCCGTGGCCGCCTTCGACTCTGCGCTCGCGGCGCTCGGCGACGACGACCGTCGCGCGTGGACCACGGCGACGAGCAAGAAGGGGCAGACCATGGCGAGCGTGGCCAAGGCGCACGGCCTCTCGGCGCAGCAACTCGCGTGGTACAACCCCAAGGTGGAGCGTCGCAAGAAGACCGGCGCACTGGTCGCAGGTCAGTCGATGCGCATTCCGACTGCCGCGACAGTTGCCGCCGCGCGCGATGTGCCGGACCCGAAGATCGAGATCTACGGGCGCGCCTCCCGAGGCTCACGCGCGGTGACGCACGTGGTGAAGGAAGGCGAGACGCTCGCCGCGATCGCCAGGAAGTTCGGCACTACGGCGCCGGCGTTGCAGCAGCGCAACCGGATGCGCAGCTCGCTGGTTGTACCGGGGCAGCGCCTCGTGATTCGCGCGGGGACCGCCCCGAGTGGCAAGTCGAAGGCCAAGGGGGCGAAGGGCAAGACGAGCGCGTCGAAGGCGAAGGGCGTTCGGAAGGGCACAACGAAGGGGAAGTCAACGTCGTCGGCTTCGGGCGCGAAGCGCGGCGCGAAGGCCGGAAAAAAGAAGGCCGCGCCGTAGCTCTCGCTCGACGCGGCCTTCTTGTAACGCTCCGTGCCAGGGCTGAGCCGGCGCCTACTCGGTGACGCCCCGCCCCTTGTAGCCGCGCATCACCACGTGCTCGTACCCGTTGCTCGGATCCATGCCGTTGGCACGCGCCAAGTCGACCGCCGCCGGCCCGCGATTGTACACGAGCAGCGCCAGGCTGACGTCGCGGTACTGCGTGATCAGCCCGCGCAGGTAGCGGAAGCCGATGCGCAGATTACGGTCCCGCTGATACAGCTCCTCGCGCGTGATATTCGGCTCGTAGTGCCGCGCCGTGGGAAGCATCAACTGCGTGAGTCCGACTGCGCCCACCGGGCTCAGCGCGTTCTCCTTGAAGTCGCTCTCGATCTTGACCACGCGGAAGGCGAGCTCCGGATCGATCTTTTCGCGCACCGCGGCCTCGTAGATGTCCTGCGAGAGCCGCGCGGGCACGTCATACCGCGCACTCAGGCGGAACATCCGCTCGTAGCGCGAGAGGTCGTTCCGGACGAGCGCCAAGTCGCCCTTGGTGTTGTCCAGTTCGGTACGCAACCGACCGAGCTCCACCCAGGGGAGCAGCGACCGGCGTTCCTCGGCCTGCGCCGTGTTGGTGGCGGGTTCCCAGACCAGCAATGTCAACGCGCTCACGAAACCGGTGAGCAAGAGCGCGGCGCGAATGCGCCGGACTCGTCGCTCGCGATCGCCGCGACGCACGTACGATGAAACCTTCATGCCTGCACGCAACATGTGCGATACCTCCTAGAGGGTCAGCGGGCCGTCCACGTGCCCGATCGTCCGCCGCTCTTCTCGAGCAGACGCACGCCGGTGATGGTCATGCCGCGATCCAGTGATTTCACCATGTCATAGATGGTCAACAGCCCCACCGACACGGCCGTCATGGCCTCCATTTCGACGCCTGTCTGGGCCGTCGTCCGGGTCGTGGCCAGCGCCCGGATGCCTCCGCCAACGTCATCGTCGTCGAAGGCCACCTCCACGTGCGACAGCGGTACCGGGTGACACAGCGGGATCAGCGACGCCACCTGCTTGGCCGCCATGATCCCCGCGACCCGCGCGACCGCCAACACATCGCCCTTCTTGACCGCCTGCGCGCGTACCGCCTCGCGGGCTTCGGGGGACATGCGAATGAACCCCTCGGCAACGGCCTGTCGCACCGTCGCTTCTTTGCCCGAGACGTCCACCATGTGGGCCTCGCCGCGCGCGTTGAGGTGCGTCAGCGCCTGACTCACGCTGACACCTCCTGCAGCGCGTCCATCAACTGTGCCGTGAGCAGCGACGGCTGAGCATTGCCGCCAGCGCGCACGGCCGTCTCGAGCACGGCTGGAATCGCCCGGGCCGCAGCATTGGCTCGGCGCGCGTCCCCGCGTGCGAGCGCGCCCTCCATCCGGTCGCGCAGCAGCACGACCAACGCGTCGAGTGTGTCGGAGTAGGCGCCGCGTGCGCCGGTGGCCCCCTGCACGAAGGCCGCCCGATAGCGTTCGGCCCGGTCGCCCCCCGCAGCCGCCAGAATGCGCTCGGCATTCTCGCGGGCAGCGGCGACGTCGGCGGCGTTGAGCAAGGCGCCCGGCGCCCCGTGCGCTCGGCGCACGCGCGCGGCGACCGACTCCGTGCCAGCGGCATCGAGCTTGGCTGCGACCAGGGGGTGCTCCGCAAAGCGCTGCACGTCGGCGTCCTTGAGTGGACGCGCCGCCACCGACACCACGCGCGAGCGGATGGTCGGGAGCAGCGCCCCGGGTTCGGACGAGGTCAGGATGAGCGTCGTGAAGGCGGGCGGCTCCTCAAGCAGCTTGAGGAAGGCGTTGGCCGACTCCTCGTGTCCGCCTTGCGTCATCCGGTCGGCGCCGCCGACGACCAGCACGCGCCGCTTGGCCATGGCCGGGCGGCGGCCGCCCTCGCGGACGAGCGCCCGCGTGGCCCCGATAAAGATGCCCGCGTTGCCCGGAGGGGCGGCGTAGAGACCGTGCGCCTCGCGTCGCGCCGTGACCGCATCACCGATGTTACCCATGACCTCGTCGGGCGAGTCATCGTTGCCGTCATCGTCGCGCGTTCGCGGAAAGACCCAGGTCAGATCGGGGTGGGCCAACTCCATCGAGAGCTTGCAGTTAGCGCAGTCTCCGCAAGGCGCGTCGCCGCTGCCACAGAGGAGCACCGAGCCGAGCCAGAGCGCAAGCCGTTGTTTGCCAACCCCGCTCGGTCCATGCACGAGCAGGCTCGACGGGAGGGTGCCCCTGAGGGCACTCTCGGCGAGCCGGTCGCGAAGACCGGTGTGTCCGAAAAGCGGGATGATCGGCATGGGGTGAATGTTGGGGACAGCCGGGGCGCGGTGGAAGTGCTCAGCCGAAATTGTCGTGATTCGGCCAAAACGGCATGGTCTGTGGATAAACCTATAAGTTGTTCAATAGCATGATGTTACAGAGAATCAGCGGATACGGGAACTGAACGACATGATCTGGCTAGATAGGCTCGCATGGAGCAGGCGATCCCCTTTCGAGGCGCAGATGAGTGAGGCGGATGGAATGAGCAATCCTGGTGCGGCCTCGATGACCGCGGCTTCCCCGGCGTCTGGGGGAGATACTGAAACCGAAGGTACGCCGAAAATCGTGCACCGCCATCATGCGATCGTGCGAGTGACGCACTGGGTCAACGCGGTGGCGTTGGTGGTCATGATCGGGTCGGGGCTCCGCATCTACAATGCGTCGCCGGGGTTCGCGCCGAAGGGCAACAGTTTTTGCTGCTGGCCCTGGGAGGGGGTGGCGGTTCCGGCGTGGACGACCTTTGGCGGATGGCTGGGCGGGGCGCGGCATTGGCATTTCGCGGCCATGTGGGCGCTGGTGGTCAACGGCCTCGTGTACCTCGGCTTCATCTGGCTGCATGGGGAGTGGCGCGACCTGGTCCCGAGGCGCGGCTTCCTGCGCGACAGCATCGCGATGGTGCGCTTCTACTTATGGGTGAGCAAGGAGCATCCGCGACAGGGCAAGCACAACGCGCTGCAGCGCGGCGCCTACTTCGTCATGCCGTACGTGGCGGCGGCGAGCGTGATCACCGGTCTGGCCATCTGGAAGCCGGTGCAGTTGGGCTGGCTGACCGCGCTCATGGGCGGCTACCATTGGGCGCGCTGGTGGCACTTCATGGCCATGGCGGCGCTCGTGGTGCTCACCGTGGGCCACGTGTTCATGGTCTTCGCGGTCGATCCGTACAGCCTGCGGTCGATGATCACCGGCGGGTACAATCCGGCCAGGAGTCCCGAGGAGCGGAACGCGCGTCCGTTCGTGAATCTGTTCGCGCGCGGCACACCCAAGGAGGACGCATGAGCCCCGATCGTTGGGCGGGGGCTCCCCGCCGGTTGCGGCCGCTCGTGGAACCGACCGATCGGCGCGGGTTCTTCCGCACCGCGAGCGGACTGCTCGTGACCGGCAGCTTCCTGGCGGCGTGCGACAGCGAGGGTCCGCAGCGCGCGGGGCAATTGTTGGCCTACGCGGAGAAGAAGAACGAGGGGATCGAGCGGGCGCTCTTTCAGCACACCTCGATCGGGTCGGCGCCGGCGTCGGTGAAGTCCGCGGGCGGCGAGTTTCCGAGCTATCACATCAGCGACAGTGCGCCGCTCTGGGATGAAGCTGCACGGGGAGCCTGGCGGCTCGAGGTCAACGGCCTCGTGGCGCGACCGCTCAGCCTGTCGCTCGATGATCTGCGGCGCATGCCGCTCGTGACGCAGCGCGTGCCGCACTTCTGCGTGGAAGGCTGGACGGCGGTGGCGGAGTTCACGGGCGTGCGGGTCTCGAGCATCGCGCAGGTTGCGGGAGCCAGGCCGGACGGGGCGTGCGTGGATTTCGCGTCGTTCGACGACGGGTATCACGAGAGCTGGGACCGCGAAAGCTCGGAGCACCCCCAGGCGCTGATCGTGATCGCCAAGGATGGCCAGCCGTTGTCGCCCGCGTACGGCGCGCCGGCGCGGGTCCATGCCCCCGTGAAGCTGGGCTACAAGAACACCAAGTACCTGACGACCATCACGTACATGCCCGAGCGCAACGGCGGGTACTGGACCGACAAGGGCTACGAGTGGTACGGCGGGACGTGAGGTAAGCGCCCGAGGGTCGCGGGTGGCCGCGGGGGCGATCGGCGGTGGCGAGGGGGAAGGGAACACATGGTGACTTTGTGCGGTAAAGCACTTGACCTCCGTCCCCAACCCTTCGAGATTCCCGCGCATGCGACCCACGCATCTCCGTCGTGTTCCTGATCGCGAGGAACCGCCTGCGCTCCATCGTCAAGCGATGGACAACTTGCGGTTCATTCGTGAGACGCTGGATCGGGCGACGTCGTTCACCGCCGTTTCGGGGTGGGGCTTGGTCCTCGTCGGCGTGCTCGCGTGCGGCTTCGCGCTCTTTGCACGGTGGCGCGCCACCCCCGCCGCATTCGTCGCGACCTGGCTCGTCGCGGCCATCGTGTGTCTCGGGCTTTCGGTCGCGCTCTCGGCGCGCAAGTCGCACCGACTGGGACTGTCGATCACCACCGGCGCGGGGCGGAAGTTCATCGTCGCGTTCTTGCCGACCATGATTGCCGGCGCCTTCCTGACCTTCGCCGCCGCGGCCGCCGGGCAGACGTCGCACCTCGCCGGCATGTGGCTGCTGCTGTACGGCGCGTCGGTCGTCGCGGCGGGGTCGAATTCCGTGCCGCTCGTGCCGGCGATGGGGATCTCGTTCATGGTGCTCGGTGCCGCTGCGCTGGTCGCACCGGCCTGGGGCAACTGGTTCATGGCGATGGGCTTTGGCGGCGTCCATGTCGTGTACGGCACGGCGATCGCGGTGCGTCACGGTGGGTAAGGCCAGCGGGTCCTCGAGTGCGCGCGTGCGGCGCAGCGGGCCGCATGCGGCGCCCAAGCTCGCTCCGTTGCCGGGCGAGCTCCCGGGCGGCGGCGCGATGGCGCTGGATCGCCTCATTCATGAGCGGCTCCGCCTCGGCATCGTCAGCATCCTGGCGGCGCACGAAACGCTGACCTTCAACGAACTCAAGCAGTTGCTCCACTCGACCGATGGCAACCTCAGCGTGCATGCCCGCAAGCTCGAGGAAGCCGGCTATGTCACGTGCACCAAGTCGTTCGTCGGACGCATGCCGAAGACCGAGTACCGGCTCTCCGCCGCAGGGCGCCTGGCGCTCGACCGATACCTCAACCACATGGAAGCGCTGATCGAGGCCACGCGGGTGCGCTGACGCGCACATCCCGCGCTCCTTCTGTCGTTCGCCTTCGTCCTCCCATCCCGCATGCTGACTCCTCTCGCGACGCCCCCCGCCGGTTTGCACCTGGCGATCATCATGGATGGCAACGGCCGCTGGGCCAGTGCGCGCGGTCGTCCGCGCGCGGCGGGCCACGTGGTCGGGGCGCGCAAGGCGCGCGAGATGGTGGAGGTCGCGAGTCATCACGGCATCGGCACGATGACGCTCTACGCCTTCTCCGCCGACAACTGGGCCCGCCCACGCCGAGAGGTCGTGACGCTCATGCGCCTCTTCCGTCGGACGATTCTCGCGGAACAGGAGCGGTGCATCACGACCGGCGTGCGACTGATCTTCATCGGCCGTCGCGATCGCCTGCCGCACGAGCTGCTGCACACGATCGAAGCGGCCGAAGCGGCCACCGCCGGTGGACGCAAGCTGCTGCTGCGCGTTGCCCTCGACTACGGCGCACGCGACACGATCGAGCGTGTGATCGCCATGGCGCGCGCCATCGAGGGGCCCGTGTCGCGCGAGATGGTCTCGGAGTTGATCGGCCGCGCCGATCACTCGGGGGGACCGGCACCGGATGTGGACTTGCTGGTGCGCACGGGCGGCGAGCAACGGCTCTCCGATTTCCTCCTGTGGGAGTGCGCGTACGCCGAGTTGATCTTCACGCGCCGGATGTGGCCGGATTTCTCCGAGGAGGATCTGGTGCTCGCGCTCAAGGAGTTCCACTCGCGGCATCGCCGATTCGGCGCGATCGACGAGCCGGACGAAGAGCAGGCGCGTACGGCCTGAAGACAGGCCGTGCCGTCGCGTCGCAGCACGACGCGCCGTCATCAGCCGCGTGCATTGCACGCCACGCCCCAACCTTCTCGTATTGACGAAACCTTCCGATTCAGTAGATTTTCTGGATATGGAATGGCTCAACTATCATCATCTGCTCTACTTCTACGTCGTCGCACGAGAAGGGAGCGTGGCTCGCGCCAGCGAAACCCTCGAGCTCGCGCAGCCGACCATCTCCGGACAGATCCACGCCCTTGAGCGCGCCATCGGCCACAAGCTGTTCGCGCGAAGTGGCCGCAATCTCGTCCTGACCGAAACCGGCAAGATGGCGTACCGGTACGCGGAGGAGATCTTCACGCTCGGTCGAGAGCTCTCCGATACGCTCAAGGGGCGTGCGGCCGGATCCGTCTCGCGGCTGTCGGTCGGTATCGCGGACGTGATCCCCAAGCTGGTGATTCACCGGCTCATCTCGCCGGCGCTGCAGGGAGCCGAGCGACGCGTCGTGCTGCGCGATGGCAAGCCGGAGGCGCTCGTGGCCGATCTGGCCATCCACTCGCTCGATCTCGTGATCACTGACGCGCCGGTCGCGCCGACGATCAAGGTGCGGACCTTCAACCAGCAGCTGCACGAGGGAACGGTCACCATCTTTGCGGCGGGCAAGTTGCACGCGCGCGCGCTGCGCAACTTTCCCGAGTCGCTCAACGGCATGCCGTTTCTCATGCCGACGGACAACGCGCAACTGCGCCGCTCGCTCGACCAGTGGTTTGCCGAGCGGAACTGGCGTCCGGAGATCATCGGCGAATTCGAGGACAGTGCGGTGCTCAAGTCGTTCGGCATGGAGGGCGAAGGGGTGTTCGCCGCGCCGACGCTCGTGGCCGAGGAGGTCAAGCAGCACTACAAGGTGAAGGCGGTGGGGGTGCTCGACGGCGTGAAGGATCGGCTCTATGCGATCACGCTCGATCGGAAGGTGCGCAACACGGCCGTGCTCGCGATCATCGAGAACGCCAAGAAGCTCGGGTAGCCTGCGCCGTCGGTCGCGCGGGATGGTGGCCAGTGCGCATGACGCGTGCTGGCCACGCGTGTTCCGGGCGTCGTTCAGACGTCGGTCAGACGCGCACTACGCGCGGTTCATCAGCGTCGCGAACGCGAGGCGCACGAGGTCGCGCGCGGCGTCGGGGGTCGCGGCCACGGCGGAGAGGTGGCCCATCTTGCGGCCCGGTCGCG
Organism: Gemmatimonadota bacterium; assembly: GCA_031372565.1. Classification (GTDB taxonomy): domain Bacteria; phylum Gemmatimonadota; class Gemmatimonadetes; order Gemmatimonadales; family Gemmatimonadaceae; genus JACPPC01. The sequence goes on from JANMLN010000064.1 coordinate 16,668, forward strand.
CCCCCGGCTTGCCGTACAGGTGCACGCGGACCCCAGGCATCGCCCATGCGCGCGTGAAATCAGGGGCGCCGTTGGCCCAGCAGTCGCCGAGCAGATTGTGAATGGCGGCTGGCACGAGCGTGGTGGGTGTCTCGAGCGGGAGGCCGCAGACCGCGCGCACCAGCTGCTCGAACTGACTCACCGACGCGCCGCGCTCGGTCTGGTGGAGGGTATTGTGCGGTCGTGGCGCGGTTTCATTCACCAACAGGCGGCCGTCCGTGGTGATGAACAGCTCGATCGCGAGCAGTCCCACGATGCCGAGTTGCGCCGTGATGGCCTGCGCGAGCGCGATGGCGTCGCGCGTGCGCGCCGCGTCGATGGGGGCCGGTGCGACCGACCAGGTGAGGATGCCATCGTCGTGGTGGTTGAGCGAGGGGGGGAAACTCGCCATGCTCCCGTCGGCACTGCGCGCCGTCATGACCGAGATCTCCGTGGCGATCTCGAGGAACTGCTCGACGACGCACGTGGACGCGCCGATGTGCGTGAAGGCTGCCGCACCGCCTTCGGGATCGCGCACGCGCACCTGGCCGCGGCCGTCGTAGCCGCCCATGCTCGCCTTGACGATGCACGGCGCCAGCGCACGCACCGCCTCCGCACACGCCTCCGCGCTGTGCACCACGCGCATCGGTCCCACCGGGAAGCCGTGCGCGTCGAGCCACCCCTTCTGGCGGGCGCGATCCTGCACGGTGTAGACGGCGTCTGCCGACGGATGCACCGGCGCGTGGCGGGCCGCCGCGGCCAGCGCCTCGCGCGGCACCTGCTCGATCTCGAGCGTGACCACCTGCACCCGCGAGGCGAACTCCTCGGCTGCGGCCACGTCGGCGTAGGGGGCGGTCACGGTCCGCGACGCGATGGCGCGCGCGGCGCAGGCCGGATCGGGATCGAGCACGTGCACGTCATAGCCCATGGCGCGCGCGGCCATGCCGGTCAGGCGTCCGAGCTGACCACCGCCCACGATGCCGATGGTCGCACCGGGGAGAATCGGGGTCGTCATGCGTGCCCTAGTCGAGCGCGGAGCCGCGCGCCTCGGCGGCCTTGGCGTCGCGTCGCGCCTGCAACTGCGCGCGCAACGTGGGGCGCGTGCTCGCGAGGATCTGCGCGGCCAGCAGTGCCGCGTTGATCGCGCCGGGCTTGCCGATCGCGAGCGTGCCGACGGGGACGCCGGCGGGCATCTGCACGATGGAGAGCAGCGCATCGTTGCCATTGAGCGCGGTGGCGGGAATCGGCACACCGAGCACGGGAACCAGCGTCTTGGCAGCGACCATCCCGGGCAGGTGGGCCGCACCGCCGGCGCCCGCGATGATCACCTGCAGCCCGCGTCCTTCGGCGGTGGCCGCATACGCGAACATGTCGTCCGGCGTGCGATGGGCCGAGACGACCTTCTTCTCGTAGGCGATGCCGAGCTCGTCGAGCACATCACAGGCGTGCTGCATCACGTCGTAGTCGGAGGACGATCCCATGATGACGCCGACGAGCGGTGCGCGCACGAGCGGTGTGCTCACGACTGCCCCTGGGCCTTGGTGAAGCCGTCCACACCGTCGAAGACTTGCAGCTTCTCCACGTGCATCCACGGGGCCACGGCGGCGACGCGCGTGAGCAGGTCGAGCAGCGTGGCGTCCTCGACGGGCTGGCCATCCACGCGCACGAAGCGGCAGCGCCACACGTCCACGGCATCGGTCGCGGCGGCACCGGTGGCCGGATAGACCTGCGTGCCGCGGTTCGAGATCATGACGAGCTTGAGCGCGGAATCCGCGACGGCTGCTTCGATCGTGGGGCCGAGGGTGATGGCATCGGTATCGGCTTCGACGAAGACATCCGCGCCAATGACGCTGCGGTCGCGTGCCTTCACGAGCGCCGCAGGGGTAATGGCCGGCGGGAAGCGCAGCGGCGTGCCCGAGCGCACCAGCCAGTTGTCCGTCTTCCTGCCGAGGTTGGCGATGATGGCGTCGGCAAAGGCGCTGGTGCCGACGGCGGGCTTGCCGCGCGCCAGGTCGATCGTGTGAACGCCGGCCTCGAGCGTCACGAGGACCGCGTTCTCGATCCGGTTGGCGTGTTCGAAGAGCCCCAGGTAGCGGAGCATCATGACCGCCGACAGGAGGAGGGCGGTGGGATTCGCCTTGTCCTGCCCGGCGATGGCGGGCGCCGTGCCGTGGACCGCCTCGAAGATGGCGCAGTCGGCGCCCATGTTCGCGCTTGGCGCGAAGCCGAGGCCACCGCCCAGCCCGGAGGCCAGGTCGGAGAGGATGTCGCCATTCATGTTGGTCATCACGATCACGCCGAACTGCTCGGGCGCGATGACGAGCTGATGGGCGCAGTTGTCCACCAGCATCTGCTCGGCGGTGATGTCCGGGTACTCGGGCGCGATGTCGTCGAAGGTGTGCTGCAGCATCCCCTCGGAGAGCTTGAGGATGTTGGCCTTGGTCGCACAGGTGACCTTCTGGCGTCCCTCACTGCGCGCGACCTCGAAGGCGAGGCGCACGATCTTCTCGCATCCCTTGCGCGAGACGACCTTGAGGGACTGCGCGACCCCCGGTGTCTGCATGTGCTCGATGCCGCCGTAGAGGTCCTCGACGTTCTCGCGCACGATCTGGAGGTCGACGCCGCGCCCCGCAAAGACGGTCGGCACGCCGGGCAACTCGCGCACCGGGCGCAGATTGCCATACGTCTCGAAGAGTTTGCGCAGCGTGACGTTGGCGCTCTTTTCGCCCTTGCCGATGGGGGTGGCGAGCGGACCCTTCAGCACGCACCGATGGCGCGCGATCGCGTCGATCGTTTCGCGCGGGACGCCGGAGGCGACCCCTTTCCTGAAGGCCTCGCCCCCCGCGATGCCATTCTCGAAATCGAGTGGGGCCCCGGCTTCCTGCAGGATGCGGACGGTCGCGCCGACGACTTCGGGACCGATGCCGTCCCCGGGGAGGACGGCGATGGTGCGGCGGGCGGGAGCGGACGCAGTCACGGAAGGGTGGGGCTCGAGGCGATCGTGCAGAGGGAACCGACGTGCGCCGAAAGCTACCGCGCGATGGGCGCGGAGAAAACTCGCGCAGGCCCAGCCGCTTAGCTTGCGCTCGTGACGACGCCTGTTTCCCCTGACGGCCAGGCTGAGGTGCGCTGGCGGTGGGCGCCGTGGGCGGTGGCGCTCGTGGCGCTGCTCGCCATGGCATCCTCGCTGGGCAACGGCTTCGCGATGGACGACGTGTCCATCGTGGAGGCGAATGCGGCGGTGCACGACGCTGCGCACTGGTGGCACCGCTTCGCGGAGTCGTATTGGCCAGACACGCGCGGAGGCGGGCTCTACCGTCCCCTGGCCATGGTGGCCTACACGGGACTGTGGGCGGTTGGCGGGGGGAGCGCCGCACCGTTTCACGCGGCCAACGTCGTGCTGTATGTCGCGCTCTGTCTGGCGATGCTCCGGCTCTCACGCGCCCTGCTGGGCGAGACGGCGGCCGTGGTGGCCGCGCTGCTCTTCGCCGCGCACCCGGTGCACGTCGAGGCCGTGGCCAATGTGGTGGGGATGGCGGAACTGCTGGCGGCCCTGCCGATGGTGCTCGCGGTGGCGCTCTATCTGGAGTGGCGCGCGCGCGGCGACCTGACGCCACGACAGGTCGTGGCGCTCACGGCACTCTCGGCCGTCGCGTGTTTCGGCAAGGAGAACGGCGTCATGCTCGTGCTCCTGCTCGGCGCGGCGGAACTCATCGTCATCCCTGCCACGAACGGTCGCGGGCGGCGCCTCGTGCCGCTGTTCGCCGCGCTCGCGGTCGTGGCCGTCACCTACGTGAGCGTGCGCAGCAGTGTGCTGCGGGGCATGAAGGGCGAGTTCGCCCACGTGGTGTGGGTGGTGAACTCCGGGGCCACACGTCATCTGACCATGCTCGGGGTCTCGCTGGACTGGCTGCGGCTCCTGTTGTGGCCCGCGCGCCTCGCCGCCGAGTACACGCCGCCCCATGTGGCGGTCATTACCGGGTGGGATTGGCTGCTGGTGCCCGCGCTGCTGCTGGTGTCGGGCGTCGTGAGTGTGGCTGCGCTCGGCCGACGGCGCTGGCCGGTGCCCGCATTCGCGTGTGCGTGGCTCGTGATCACGTTGCTACCGGTGAGCAATACGCTGGTGGCAGCCGGGCTCATCCTCGGTGAGCGGACGCTGCTGATGCCGAGCGTCGCCGCGATGGTGCTGGTGGGATGGGTGCTGGAGCGCGCACTCACGCATGCGCGCGAGGCCGCGACACCGTCACCGTTGGCGCGTCCGTTGGCCGGGGTGATCGTGACGCTGCTCGTGGTCGGGGGCACGTGGCGCAGCGCCACGCGTTCGCCCGTCTGGCGCGACAACCAGACGCTCTTCGAGCAGACCGTGCGCGATGTGCCGGACTCGTATCGCGCGCACTATCACCTGGGCGCCTGGTATCTCGATCACGACCGGCTGAAGGAGGGCGAGCGCGAGCTGCGCCAGGCCATTGCGCTCTATCCGCTCGACTTCGAACCGGGCGGATACCTGGCGGAGGCGTATCGGAAGCACGATCTCTGCATCCCCGCGTTGCCGCTGTACCGCAAGGCGCTGGCGATCACGCCGAGCGCTGGTCTGGTCCGCGCCGGTTACGTCGTGTGTCTGATGGGCGGCGCGCAGTTCGATTCCGCACGCGCGGTGGCGCGGCGCGGGATGCGTCCGGGATGGGAGGCCGTGAGCGAGCTGGAGCGACTCATCGGCGTGGCGGACAGTCTCGAGCGTACGGGCACGATCGTCCCGCGCACGGAGCGCGAGGTTCGGCCTGGCGGCTGAGCGCGCACGACTCGGCGCCGCACGCGCGTTGTGCCGCTCACTGGCAGACCATGTACTCCTTGCCGTTGACGACGGGAATTGGTGAGCCGTTGGAGTTGAACGTCATCTTGAAGGCGGCGTTCTGCCACGACTGGCCATCCTCGGAGAAGGCGAGGACGCCGTTCTCGAAGCGCCAGCGGCCGGCGGTGCTGCCATCGCCCTGTGAGGCGACGCTCCCCGCCGAGCTGCTGGTGCTCGATTCGCGGCGCTGATTCGACGTCGCGGTGCCATCGCGCGCGAGGACAACGCGCTCTGTTCGCGACGTGCCGCTCGAGCTCGAGTAGCTCTGCGATCCGGAGAACGAGAAGGCGCACCACGCGTTGGCGGTGAGCAGCGCGATCATGCGGCGATCGAGGTCGCTGGTGCCCGTGGAGGCACTGGGCGACGGTGCCGACGAGCGTGGAGCCGCGGCAGCGGGAGCCTCGCCGGCGGCCGCCTTGGTCATGATGATCTGCTGCGCGGTGCCGAGGTTGGGAGTGCCGCCCGCCCCCGGCTCGGCCAGTACGAGGAGCAGGGTGCCGCCCTTGACCTGCGCTTGAAAGAAGAGGGTCATGCCGCGGCCGGCGATGGTGCCCGCGGCCTCATCGCCGGTGACGGTGCCCGTGACCGCAAAGCTGTTGCCGTTGCCCGAGAAGGTCCCGCCGAGCGCGCCGGGGCCCGTGGTGGTGAGCACCAGGGAGGTGGTGCCCCCCTGCTGGTTGCGCACATCCCAGCGGCCGACGAAGGGGGACTGCGCGCGCGCGGGCTGCGCGAGCACGAGGGCGAGGGCAAGGGCGGGCACGAGGGCGCGCATTCCGGGCTCCGGCGGCTCCAGGGAGGTGGCAAGTTGCGCGGGCCGCTCGAGGCGCGCAACGCGCTCGCGCATCTGGTGAGCGTGCTACTCCACCGTGCATATTTCCGGTCTCATGCTCACGCGCTCCTGATGTCGCCTCTCTCCGACGCCGTCGCTGCTGCGCTGGGCGCCGCCTACCGCATCGACCGCGAGCTCGGCGGTGGCGGCATGAGCCACGTTTTCGTGGCCGAAGAGGTCGCCTTCGGGCGCCGCGTGGTGGTCAAGGTGCTGCCGCCCGACATGGTCGCGGGGGTGAACGCCGACCGGTTCCGGCGCGAAATCCAGATGGCCGCGCAGCTGCAGCATCCGGGCATCGTGCCGCTGCTGACGGCGGGTTCCAAGGACGAGCTCCTCTGGTACATCATGCCATTCGTCGAGGGTGCCTCGTTGCGCGCGAAGATCGCGCGCGGCGGCGGCATGCCGCTCGACGAGGCGGTGCGCGCGTGGCGCGACCTGCTGGAGGCGCTCGAGTACGCGCACCAGCACAACGTGATCCACCGCGACATCAAGCCCGAGAACATCATGCTCGCCGGGCGGCACGCGGTGGTGCTCGACTTCGGCGTGGCCAAGGCCGTGTCGGCGGCCACGGGCATGGCCAACAGCACGCAGACGGCCGCGGGCATCGCGATCGGAACGCCGGCCTACATGGCGCCGGAACAGGTCGCGGGCGAAGGGCTGAGCGACCCGCGGACTGATCTCTATGCGGCGGGGCTCGTGATGTACGAGATGCTCGCCGGGCGCGGGCCGTTCGAGGGCGCGCGTGCGAGCGAACTGATGGCCGCGCATATCGGAAAGCCACCGCCGCCGCTCAGCACGTTGCGGCCCGGGTTGCCGATGACGCTCGAGGCGCTGGTGATGCAGTGTCTTGCCAAGACGCCGGAGGAGCGCCCGGCTTCGGCGTCGGTGATCCTGCAGGCGCTCGACGCCATGAGCGGCGAGCTCTCGGGGGCGCGGACACCGTCCGGCACGCCGTGGGGGAATGCCGCCGCACCGGGTGGTGCGAGCGCGAACGCATCCGCTGTCGGTGGTGCCGCGCCCGCTCCACGTGGTCGTCGTGTGTGGCTGATTGGCGCGATGGCGCTGGTGGTTGCGGCGGTCGCAGCGAGCGGGTCGTTCTTCGCGAAGCGGTCGAGCAACGAAGCCGAGGCGCGCCTGGGACGCAACCTGCTGGACACGATGCGACTGCAGGTCGCCTTTCTGCCGGTCGAGCGAGAGGCCGCCGACAGTGCGCTGGGCCGGACGCTGTCCAATGCGCTGCTCACCGCCCTGCAGAGCGACAAGCGGCTCTCGCCGCTGGGCGATGAGCGGATGCAGTCGATCGTGAGCGACGCCGGCCTGGTGCTCAAGGGCAAGGTGGCGGACACGCTGCGCGCGGTCGCGCGCGACTTCGGCGTGCACGTGGCGCTGCAGCCGGCGGTGGCGCGCGTGGGGAGCGGCTTCCTGGTGAGCGCCGAGGCGCGCACGCTGCTGTCGGACAGTTTGCTGTTTCGTACCGAGGCAACCGCGAAGGATGTGGAAGCGGTGCCGGCCGCCTTTCGTGCCGTAGTGGAGCGTTCGACCGAAGGACTCGCAGCGGCGTTCTCGAAGGTGAAGCGGCCCTTGGCGACGGGGCGGCTGTTCGGGACGACACCGGAGGCCGCGCGCATTGTCGTTTCGGCGTTCTCCGCTTTCGACCGGGCGGATTTCCTCGGGGCGGCCGAACTGGCGCGCGAGGCGGTGCGCGAGGACACGACCTTCGCAGTTGCGTGGGGCTTCCTGGCCACCGTTGATGCCAACATGAATGTGCATCCGCAGGAGGCCTTCACGGGGACGGCCAAGGCGTATGCCTATCGCGATCGGATTCCGACGAGGTCGGGTCGCGCGGTCGCCGCCGCCGAATACCTTCGGATGATCGGCGACCAGGAGGGGTCCGCGCGCGAAGTGCAGGCAGGGCTGGCCTCGTTGGGGTCGAGCGGCGGTGCGATGTTCGCCAGCCTGAACAACCTGCTGGCGCTCACGCAGAGTGCCCGGCGGCGGTACGAGGCCTCGCTGCGCTACTACCAGCGCGCCAGCGACTCCACGTATCGGCTGCCAGGCGTGCCAGACCGGAACCAGATGGTCATGCTGCTGCAGTTGGACCGCGTCGCCGACGCGGCCGCGCTCCTGCAGAAGCTCGATTCGGCGGCGGGGCGCGAGAACGCGACCGTGCTGCGCATGCGTGAGGAGTTCCAGTGGGCACGCATGCTGCCCGAGTCGGTCCTGACGGCATCGGCCGCGCGGCTCAAGATCAGCAAGTCGGCCACCACGCGGGTCGCGACGGGAACGGCCATCCGCAGCGCACTCGCCAGCATGGGCCGCATGGACTCGGCCGCCGCCGTTGAGCGCGCGCGCCGCGCCGAGCTGGCCACGATGCGCGACACGGCTTCCTTGCTGCTCTCCGCGCTCAACGAAGCCACGGTGCGTGCCGAACAACTCGGTGAGTTATCGCGCGCCTCCGTCACGATTGATTCCGTTTTCAAGACGCCGTCCTGGGCCGCGCTGGCTCCCCTGGACCGGCCGTACCAGGCGCTGGTGACGGCGCTGGCTGCGGCGGGGCGTCCAGCAGACGCGCGGCGCGCGGCCGACGAGTGGATGCGCGTGATCCCGCGCGAGATGGTGCGCCGCACGGGCTGGGCCGCGGCCAACGCGCGCGGCGAAGTGGCGCTCGCGGAGAAGAAGGGGGCCGAGGCGCTCGCGGCCTTCCGGGCCGGAGACTCGATCAGCTGCGACAAGTGCGCCTATCCGCTCTATGCGCGCGCCTTCGACGCGATGGGACAGCGCGATTCGGCGATCGTCTGGTACGAGCGCTACGTCACGTCCACCGAAGTGCGCTTGGCCAACAGCGCCCATGTGCGCTTCCTGGCGCGCGCGTACCTGCGGCTTGGTGAGCTGCATGAGGCGGCGGGGAACCCGAAGCAGGCGATCCAGCGCTACGGTGACTTCGTGAACCTGTGGAAGAACGCCGATCCGGCGCTGCAGGGTGCGGTCAAGTCGGCGCGCGACCGCATCGCGAAGCTGCAGGCCAGCACGGGGTGAGGTGTGGCCCGCGCGCGCTACGGGCCTGACTCCGCCACGGCACGCACTGCGCTTTCCTCGACCTCGCGCGCCTCGGCAGGCCTGAGCGTGTGCAGTGGCCCGATGCGCATGAGTTGCGGCCACGCCACCGCCACGAGTGCGGTGACGAGCACTGCCCCTGCACCACCCGCGACGACGCTCGCGACCGGCCCGAACAACGCCGCCGTTGCGCCGCTCTCGAACGCGCCGAGCTCGTTCGAGAACCCGATGAACAGGAAGTTGACCGCCGAGACGCGCCCGCGGAGCGCGTCTGGCGTGATCACCTGTTCGAGCGTGGCGCGAATGACGACGCTCACCGTGTCGAACGCGCCGGTGAGAAAGAGGCACACGAGCGACAGCCACATCGTACGCGAGAGGCCAAAGCCGAGCGTGGCCAGGCCGAAGCCGGCGACCACGATGAGGAGGACGCGTCCAGGCTGCTGCCATGGGCGAAGTCGCGTGGCCACGAGCGCCATCGCGAGCGCACCCACGGCCGGCGCGGCGCGCAGGAAGCCGAGCCCCACGGGTCCGGTGTGCAGGATGTCCTTGGCGAAGATCGGCAGGAGCGCCACGGCGCCGCCCAGCAATACCGCAAACAGGTCGAGCGTGATCGCGGCCAGGAAGATCGGGTTGCGGCGGATGAAGGCGATGCCCGCGAACAGTTCGCGCGAGTCATGGTGTCCGGTGCTCGGCGGCGGCCGCATGGCCGGGAGTCGCGCGAGCGAGAGGACGAAGATCAGCTGGCCGAGTGCCCCCACGGCATACGCCCACGTGGCCGACCCGGTGAGACCGATGAGCAGTCCGCCGAGCGCCGGTCCGGAGATCGCCGCCACCTCGTAGGAGGATGACATCCACGCATTGGCGTTCGCGAGCTCCTCGGCCGGCACCAGCTGGGGCAGGATCGTGCCACCGGCCGGCGCGGAGAATGCGCGGGCCACACCGATGAAGACGAGACAGGCGTAGATCACCGGGACGCCCGCTCCGGTCACGGTCGCGGCAATCAGCCCGAGGCCGACCAGTGTCAGCAGGGTGTGCGCGGCCATGATGATGTTGCGGCGCGGATACCGGTCGGCGGCGTTGCCGGCGTAGAACATCAGCACGAGCACCGGCGCGATCTCGAAGGCACCCACCAGCCCGAGCGCCCAGGCGTCGTGCGTGCGCTCGTAGAGGTCCCACCCGACGGCCGTGGAGATGATCTGGTTGCCGAGCACGGCGGCGGCTCGCCCGCCGGCGTAGGCGCGGACGAGCGGGTTACGGATGCCGCGGTACGGGTCGTGCGTGGCGCTCATGGTGCGGGCGGGGCCGTGCGGAGCCGTCAGGGTGGGGACGCCGCGAGAAGTTACCAACGGCGCCGCCGTCGCGAGCGGCTGCGCGCCGAACTGACCGCGCCCACGCGACCATCCGGTCATGCGGCTCGGCCGGGGTGCCGCATGGGCACGCCACACTTGACGCCATATGTGCGGTCGCGAGCTTTCATCGCAGCGCGCATCGTCGTGGAACAGCCTCGACCCGCGACGATCAGGCGTGACGCGACCGACGACGATGTCGGCCGTTCCCCCCTCCGCTCCATTCCGTGGCCGTGAACGAACCGCAGCAGCCGTCGCCGTGCCCCAACTGCGGGTCGTCCGTGGCGCCCGGTGCACGCTTCTGCCAGAGCTGCGGACTGTCGTTCACGAATGCCGTGGCTGCGACGCCGCCGTCCGGGCAGCCCGTGTACGGCGCTGCGGTGGGCGCGGCTCCTTCGTCGCCCGCCGCGGGCTCGAGCACACCGCCAGCGTCGCCTCCGGGAGTGCCGAGCGGCGGTCGCGCCGAGGACGCCGCCCTGGCGGAGCTCCAGCGGGCGCTCGCGGGCCGCTACGCCGTCGAGCGCGAGTTGGGGCGCGGCGGCATGGCCACGGTCTACCTCGCCACCGACGTCAAGCACGAGCGACAGGTGGCGATCAAGGTGTTGCTGCCCGACCTGTCGGCGTCGATCGGTGCCGAACGGTTCGAGCGCGAGATACGCGTCGCGGCCAAGCTGCAGCATCCGAACATCCTCGGCCTGTTCGATTCCGGCGTGTCGGACGGGCTGGTGTACTACGTGATGCCGTTCATCAGCGGCGAGTCGTTGCGTGCGCGGTTGGACCGCGAGGGGATGCTGCCGGTGGACGATGCCGTCGCGATCGCGCTCGAGGTCGGCGACGCGCTCGGTTACGCGCACGAGCAGGGGATCGTGCATCGCGACATCAAGCCCGAGAACATCCTGCTGCAGAACGGACACGCGCTGGTCGCGGACTTCGGCATTGCGCGCGCCGTGAGCGAAGTGGGGGCGCAAAAGTTGACGCAGACCGGCATGGCGGTTGGCACGCCGGTCTACATGGCGCCCGAGCAGAGCATGGGCGAAGTGGTGGGGCCGACGGCGGACCTCTACAGCCTCGGCTGCATGCTGTACGAAATGCTGGCCGGCGAGCCTCCGTTCACCGGGCGGAACGCCTCCCAGATCATGGCGCGCCACGCCATGGAAGGGGTGCCGAGCATCCGCATTGTGCGCAGCTCGGTGCCGGAGGAGGTCGAGGAAGCGATTTTCGCCGCGATGGGCAAGCAGGCCGCGGACCGTCCGCAGAGTGCGGCCGCGTTTGCCGAGATCCTCGGGCTCCCTCCCGGCGGGTCGACGGCCACCATGCGCGCCATGCGGTTTACTTCGTCGCGGCGGGTGCCGACCAACACGCAGACGATGGCGGTGCCCGCGCCTGCGCCTGCGCCCAAGAAGACGCCGTGGCTGGCGATCGGCGCCGGTGTGCTGGCGCTGGCCGCCGTGGCGTTCGGTGCGAGCCGGATGATGGGGCCGAGCAACGGCTCGACGGCCGTCGCAGTGGGTCCCGAAGCGCGTCGGCTCGCGGTGCTCTATTTCAAGGATCAGAGCAAGGATGGCCATCTCGCGCCGCTGGCCGACGGATTGACGGAAGGGCTGATCCGCGCGCTGTCAGGTGCGTCGACCATCACCGTGATCACGCAGGGCGGCGTGGGGCGCTATCGCACGGGCGACGTGCCCCCCGATTCGATCGCGCGTGCGCTGCGCGTGGGCTACCTGGTGCGCGGCGAAGTGGAGCCGGATGGCGACAAGGTGCGGGTGACGCTGCGCCTCGACGATGCCAGCGGCGTGAACCTCAAGCGCGCGAGTTTCGTCGAGCCCGCCGGTGATCTGCTGGCGATGCGTGACACGCTGACCGTGGTCGCGTCCGACCTGATTCGCAAGCAGCTGAACCAGGAGATTCAGGTCAAGGTGAGCCAGGCGAGTACGTCGAGTACGACGGCGTGGCTCCTGTTGCAGCGCGGCGAGGTGGAGCGGAAGAACGCGGAACTCGCGGTCGCCAAGGGTGACACCGCCGGAATCACGCGCGCGTTCGCGGCGGCTGACTCGCTGTTTGCGCTGGCGGAGCAGGAGGATGCGCGCTGGGCTGATCCGGTCGTGGCGCGCGCAACGCTGGCCTACCGGCGGTCGCGACTCGCGGGGCGCGATCTGAACGCGCTTCGTCAGTGGGTCAGCCTCGGGTCGGGTCACGCGGCTCGCGCACTGGCGCTCGATCCCAACAACGCCGACGGCCTCGAGGTGCGCGGCAACCTCCAGTATTTCACGTACTTGTCGGCGCCGCCCACCGACCCAGCCGCGTTCAAGGCCCTGTTGACGGGGGCCAAGGCCGACCTCGAGAAGGCGACGCAGCTCAACCGGATGCAGGCGGGGGCGTACGCGTCGCTCTCCCACCTGTACAACAACGACCCCGCGGCGACCCCGATGGACGTGTCGATTGCGGCGCAGCGCGCGCTGGAGGCCGACGAGTTCCTGTCGAACGCCGAAACGATTCTGGGGCGGCTCTTCATCGCGTCGTATGATTTGGGCCAGTTCGACAAGGCGGGGCAGTGGTGTGTGGAGGCGCGGCGGCGCTTTCCCACAGCGATCTTGGCCGTCCGGTGCCAGCTACTCCTGCTGACGGGACGCGGACAGGCGCCGGATGTGGCGCGCGCGTGGGCGTTCGCTGACTCGGTGGTGGCACTTTCGCCTCCGGCCCAGAAGGCCACGCAGCGGCTCAACGCCGACCTGCTGGTCGCCGCGGTGCTGGCACGCGCGAGCCAGGGCAAGGGGCCGCTGTCCGACAGCGCCCGGCGTGTGATCAAGCGTGCGGAGGGCGACGCGACCATCGATCCGACTCGCCAACTGGCGCTCTTCTCGGCGATTGCCTACAGCCTCTTGGGCGACAAGACGGACGCGATCCGGATGCTCAAGGATTACTTCGCCGTGAATCCGCAAAGAGTCTCCGCGTATGCGGTCGACCCGGGCTGGCAGTTCAAGGAGCTGGTCGATGAGCCCGCGTTCAGGCAGTTGGTGGGGGGCGGCAAGTAGGGCGTTCGTTGCACGACGAGCGGTCGCGAGAGGCGCAGTTTTTGCACTTGAATGCGCGGCTGCCCCTCGGCCGATCGCATTCTGGACTGTTGGTGCAGACGGGCACTCGGTGCGTGAGTTCGCAAGTCTTTGAGAATCAAGGAGATATATGGTTTCGCCTCGGCTTTGGCGTTTCGCGGCGGCCGCGCTCATCGCGCTGACCGCGCTGTCTTGCACGGATACACGCAACACAGTGTTGCCGACGGACCCCACATCGGCCGATCTCGTTGGGTCGGTTTGCCTGACACCGGCCGCGCTGAATACGCTCGCGCGACAGGTGTTCTCGGACCGAGGACCGAACTTCAACTCCGTGATCGGCAAGGTCGGCAGCATCATCAAGGCGTTGTCGCGACGCGACTCCAGAGAGGCGAAATCGCTGGCGCTCCACACGGTCGACTTCATCCTCAAGAAGCTCGGCAAGAAGAACCTGAACGCGCTGCCGACGAACGCGCAGGCGCTTGTCCGAGGCATCTTGTGTCTCGCCGGAATCACGATCGGCGAGCCGGCCAGCACGTTCCTGGTCATGCCGTCGGACCAGCCACAGGTGCTTGTCGCGGGCGACGGGCAGGCAGGAGTGTCGCTCCCCGCCTTTCCCGTGAGTGAGCCGACGCTGATCGTCGTGACAAAGATCACGACCACCTATCCGCTCGGCGGTGGCCCGCTGATCACCAAGCTCGACCAGTACCCAGGGTATTACGAGTTCGTGAAGCAGTCGGCGACCAACGCCCCCCTGCCGCAGCCGGTCATTGTCGCGGTCTGCCCCTCGATCACGGTGCCGGACAGTATCCGTTCCCGACTCCGTCTGGGGCATCAGGCCAGCTTCGGGTTCGAGATCACGCCGCCGGCACCCGCGAACTTTCTCTCGTGTCCGCCGTCGATCGCATCGAACAGCACCAACTCGACGTGGCTCAAGACGCTCGCGAGCCTCGTCATGCCGAAGGAGCTGTACGCGGCGAGCGCGCGGCTCGGCACTGGCGGCATCGGCGGTTCTGCGGGCGAGTTCAGCCCGTTTGGTCCGGTGGACCCCGTGCTCAGCTTTGGCGGCGGTATTGGCGGCTCGGCCGGGGAGTTCCTGAAGATCGCCCCGCCGTCGACGGCCGATACGCCACCGACGACGACGGAACCGACTACGCCGGCGCCCGGTGGCAGGGTGCGCGCCGTGCCGAGTGCGCCGCAACGGGCGCTCGTGCTCGGATCAGGGAATCCTCAGGCGGTGTTCCTTCCCTTTGACTGCTCGATCGGAAGCGCGGGGTCGGAAGTCTTCTCGCTCTGTCGGCCGATGGTCACGCTGAACACGCGCCTTGGCACGCCGTTCCAGAACGTGCCGATCTCGTGGCAGGTGACTGGTGGCGGTGGCACGATCGCGGCGCAGGACAACGCGACGTTGGCGTGCGGTCCGTTTGCGGCGGCGGTGTCGACGCTCACCGGCTCGTTCGGCAAGTCGGGGATCTGCTGGACGGTTGGCGGCGCCGTGGGCGCGAATACGGTCGTTGCCACGCCGGGTCTGGGCGGCGATGCGATCAGCGGGGTGTCGTTCTTCCCGCCGACGCAGAGCTTCACGGTGACGGTCCCGGTGCCGTAGGGTCTGATCACCAAGGCACGGAGACAAAACGCGGGGCCCGGCATGTGCCGGGCCCCGCGTTTGCTTTCATCCAGCTCCCGAGGAGGGACTCGAACCCCCGACAGGGTGATTAACAGTCACCTGCTCTACCACCTGAGCTACTCGGGAATGCGAGGGGAATCCTAGTCACCCGACGGCGTGCTTTCAACAGGGGATGGGCGGGTGTTGGCCCAAATCGAGCGTGAAGGCTGCGCCAGCATGGGGCCGGTCCGGTCGCGCCCGGCGGGTGACGAGGCGCGCTGGCCGTTCAGCGCCGCGCCCGCTCCGGGGCCGCAGCCCGCACCGGTCGCACCCCGACGCCGAGCAACGGCGCCAGGTACCGTCCCGTGTGGCTCTCGGGCACCTGCGCGACCGCTTCGGGTGGCCCCATGGCCACCACGTGCCCGCCACCCGCGCCGGCTTCCGGCCCCATGTCGATGATCCAGTCCGCGCACTTGATCACGTCGAGGTGATGCTCGATGACCACCAACGTCTGCCCCGCGGCTAGCAGCCGGTCGAACACGCCCATCAGCTTGCGCACGTCGTCCAGATGCAGGCCGGTCGTTGGTTCATCGAGCACGTACACCTTCTTGCCGGCGTTCTTGCCCGCCGTGGCCAGTTCGCGCGCGATCTTGACCCGCTGCGCTTCGCCGCCCGAGAGGGTGGTGGCGGACTGTCCGAGCCGCAGGTACCCGAGCCCCACCTGCTGCAGCTCCCAGAGTCCCTGCGCGAGCTTGTCCTCGCGCGGAAAGAAGCGGATCGCTTCGTCGACCGTCAGCTGCAGCACGTCGTGAATGTTCTTGCCGAACCACGTCACCTCGAGCACCTCGGGGCGGAACCGCTTGCCGCCGCACTGCTCGCACGGCACGAACACATCCGCCATGAACAGCATCTCGACCTCGATGGCGCCGGCCCCCTCGCACGTTTCGCACCGGCCTCCCTTCACGTTGAACGAGAAGGTGCCGGGCGAGTAGCGCCGTTGCTTCGCGAGCGGCACGGACGCGAACAGCTTCCGCACTTCGTCCCACGCCTTCACGTACGTGACCGGGTTCGAGCGCGGCGAGCGGCCGATCGGCTCCTGGTCCACGAGCACCACGCCCGTGAGATCGGACAGGCCGCTGAGCGTGTCGTACGTGCCGACCTGCTCGCCCAAGTGCTGCTTGGCGGTGTGCTCGCCGGTGAGTTCGAGTTCCAGCGCGCGGTAGAGCACGTCGTGCACGAGCGTGCTCTTGCCCGAGCCGCTCACGCCGGTGACCACCGTCAGCGCACCGTGCGGAATCTTGATGTCCACGCCGTGCAGCGTGTGGGCGCGTGCGCCGCTGAGCGTGATCCAGCGCGGTCCGGCGCCCCGCCGACGTGCGGGCACGGGAATCGACTTGGCGCCCGTGATGTATTGTCCCGTCAGCGGGCTCTCGCTCGCGTTCGCCATCGGTCCGGAGAACACCAGGCGTCCGCCTTTCTCGCCCGAGCCGGGCCCCAACTCGACCATCCAGTCGGCGATGCGCATCGCCTCGAGATCGTGCTCCACCATGATCACCGTGTTGCCACCGGTGCGGAGTCGCGCGAGCAATCCCAGCAGTCGATCGAGGTCGCGCGCGTGCAACCCGATGCTCGGCTCGTCGAGCACGTACAGCGTATCGACGAGACGGGCGCCGAGCGCGTTGGCGAGGCCGATGCGCTGTGCTTCGCCCCCTGACAAGGTGCGCGTGGCGCGGTGCAACGAGAGGTAGCCGAGTCCGACATCATCGAGGAAGTCGACGCGATCCTGTGCCTCGCTGATCACGTGTGCCGCCACCCGCCGCTCGAACGCGGTGAGCACGAGTCCGCGCAGCCAGGCACGCAGGTCCTTCACCATCATCTCGGAGACATGCGCGATCGTCTTGTCGTCCACGCGCACGTTGAGCGCGTCCGCGATGAGCTTGGTGCCGCCGCAGCTGCCGCACGTCCTGGCGCTCTGGTACTGCCGCAGGAAAACGCGAATGTACTGCTTGTAGCGCTTCTCCTCGAGCGACGCGAGGTGCACGAGAATTCCCTGGAAGCTCTTGCCCGTGGCGTTGAGCATCCGGTCGCGCTGGGCCGGGGTGAGCTGGGCCCAGGGCAGGTCGAGCGGGATCTTCTCCTTCTTGCAGAACTCGGCCACCGCGCGGCGCTTGTTCTCGTAGCGCGGCTTGGTCCACGGGTCGATGGCACCACCGGCGATCGTGCGCTGCGGGTCGGGGATGATGAGCGCTTCGTCGTACGCGAGCACGGCGCCGAAGCCGTTGCAGGTGGGGCAGGCGCCGCGCGGATTGTTGAACGAGAAGAGCTGCGGCGTGGGGACGGGCGCGCGCGTGTGGTCGAACGCGCACTCGAACCGTTCGGTGAAGGGCAGGCGCGTGACCGGTCGTGGGGTGCGCCGCGAAGGCACAGGGTTTTGGTGGGGGGGGGGGATCCAGTGGGTGGGGGCGGGGGAGACGCGCGGGTGGGGGGCCCAGGACGGG
>JANMLN010000071.1:0-4392 GCA_031372565.1 Gemmatimonadota bacterium
GCGCGATCCACCGCGGCGCGATCCCGAAGGTCCGTGCGAGGCCCGCGGCCGAGTGCGCGATGAGCGCGAGCTGCTCCGCCGTCGGGTCGATGTTGACCGTCGTGTCGCCGCAGAACACCACATGCTTCTCGGTGACCAGCAGGTACATGCCGCTGACGAGTCCCTGCGTGGAGCCGATGACTTCGAGCGCCGGGCGGATCGTTTCGGGATAGTGCTGGGTGACGCCGGAGACGAGCGCATCGGCATCACCCATGGCGAGCATGAGGGAGCCGAAGTAGTTGGTATTGGTGAGGCGCTGCGCGGCCTCGCCACGCGAGAGCCCCTTCCGCTGGCGGCGCTCGAAGAGGTAGTCCGCGTACTCGCCGCGGCGCGCATGGGCGCGCGGATCCTCGATCTGGAGGTCGCCCACGTTGAGCCCCGCCGCCGTCGCCGCCTGTTCGATGGCCTCGCGGCTGCCCAGGAGGATCGGATGCGCGATCCCTTCCTCGGCGATGATCTGTGCGGCGCGGATGATGCGCGCGTCGGTGCCTTCGGGAAAGACGACGCGGCGCGGATCGCGCACCGCGCGGTTGATGATGCCGCGCATGATGCCGCGCGCGCGCCCGAGGCGCAGCTCCAGCTGGTCGCGGTAGCCGTCGAGGTCGATCATCTGCTTGGCGACGCCACTGGCGACCGCGGCCCAGGCGACGGCGGGCGCGACCCACAGCAGCACGCGCGGGTCGAAGGGGAAGGGAATCAGGTAGTCGGCGCCGAACCGGACCTTCCGCAGGCCATAGAGCGAGGAGACCGACTCGGGCACATCTTCCTTGGCGAGGCGCGCGAGGGCGCGCGTCGCGGCCATCTTCATCTCCTCGTTCACCTGCGTGGCGCGCGTGTCGAGTGCGCCGCGGAAGATGAACGGGAATCCGAGCACGTTGTTGACCTGATTCGGATAGTCCGAGCGACCGGTCGCGATGATCGCGTCGTCGCGGACGGCGCGCACCTCGTCCGGGGTGATCTCGGGATTCGGATTGGCGAGCGCGAAGATGATCGGCTTGGCCGCCATTCCGACCACCATGTCGCCGGTGAGGGCACCGGCGGCGGAGAGGCCGACGAACACATCGGCGCCGACGAGCGCCTCCTTCAGTGTGCGCGCCGAGGTCGCGTTGGCGAAGCGCGCCTTGTACGGGTCCATGTCCTCGGTGCGGCCGGCGTAGACGACGCCGATCTTGTCGCACATGATGACATGTTCGCGCTGGACGCCCAATCGGACGTAGTGCGAGGCCGTGGCGATGGCGGCCGCACCTGCCCCACAGAAGACCACGCGCACGTCCGCGATCGCCTTGTCCACGATCTCGAGGGCATTGAGGAGCGCGGCCCCGGAAATGATCGCGGTGCCGTGCTGGTCATCGTGGAAGACGGGAATTCCCATCGTCTCCCGCAGCGTCTCTTCGATGTAGAAGCAGTCGGGGGCCTTGATGTCCTCGAGGTTGATGCCGCCGACCGTGGGCTCGAGGAGCTGGCAGAACTTGATGATGTCGTCGGGGTTGGCCGAGCCGACTTCGAGATCGAAGACATCAAGGTCGGCAAACTGCTTGAAGAGGTTGGCCTTGCCTTCCATGACAGGCTTGGCGGCGTGGGGGCCGATGTTGCCGAGCCCGAGGACCGCGGTGCCATTGGTCACCACGGCGACCAGATTGCCGCGCGCCGTGTAGGTGTAGATGTCGTCCGGGTTCTTGACGATCTCGAGGCAGGGCTCGGCGACCCCCGGCGTGTAGGCGAGCGCCAGGTCTCGCTGGTTGGTCAGCGGCTTCGTGGCGACCACGGCGATCTTGCCGGGGCGTCCGCGTCTGTGGTAGTCGAGGGCAGCGTCGCGTTTGTTCATGGGCCCTCAAAGATGGCCGCCGCGGCCCGTGAGGGCCACCCGTACGGGTGGGGGGCACAACGAGCGAGAGGATGTGTACGTTACTACCGTACCTGCATGCCACACTGAAGCCGGTCCCCCATGCTGTCTCTCGGTTCGCTCCGTCGATTGGCTGTCGTCCGGCTCGTGGCGGGACTCGGAGCGGTGCTGCAGTTGGTGGCGCTGCCGGTTGCGGCGATGGCGGAGGGGGCTGGGGCTCGAGGCGCCGGCAGCGTCGTCGCGCACCTCGAGGCGGAGCGGTCCGGCGCCTGTGCGCCTGCGCATGCGGACGATTGCGCCCTCTGCCAGCTGCTGATCACGCCGATTGATGGATCGGCCGGATCGGTCTCACGTTGCGGTCCGACGCCCGAGGTGGCCTGTCTACCCGAGTCCGAGCGCGTCTCCGGGCATGCGCCTCCGTCCGGTCGGCCGCCCGCCCGCGCACCGCCGGGCCTGTCGTAGCGCTCGTCGCCGGACGCCGAGGCGTCCGGACCCTCCGGCTCTGCCCGCGCGAATGCGCGGCTCGCGCACTGTGCCGGACGCGCCCTCGACTACCCTCACGGCAATGACTTCCTTGCTCTTGGCCCTCATGACGGTGGCGGCACTGTCCGATGCCGGGGCGTCCGCCGGACCGCGCGTGCTCGGCACCATCAGCGACACGGCCGGCCGTCCCCTTGCCAACGTGCAAGTGATCGTGGGTGGCCTCAACCGCACCACCACCACGAACGACGAAGGCGCGTTCGTGTTCGTCGGGCTGCCAGCCGGCAGCTATCACGCGGACGCCCTGCTGATCGGCTTTCAGCGGGCAGACTTCGCCATCGACGTTCCCGCGAGCGGAGCCGACGTGCGGGTCGCGATCGTGATGCGCGCGACGACGATCCGGCTCTCCGGTGTGCAGGTCACCGCGTCGCCGATCGGTGCCGACCCGCTGAACATCACGCAGTCGACCGCCGAGCTGTCGGGCGCGGAGCTGCAGCGTTCGCTCGGGTCGAGCATCGCGCAGACCCTGTCGAACGAACCCGGGCTCGCGGTGCGCTTCAACGGGGCTGCCGCCACCCCCGTGATCCGCGGGCTCTCGGGCGAGCGGATTCTCGTGCTGCAGGATGGCGACCGGGCCGGTGATGTGTCCTCAGCCGCAGCGGATCATGGGTTGTCCATCGATCCGAACACGGCGCAACGCATCGAGGTCGTGCGCGGACCGGCGTCGCTCCTGTACGGCACCAATGCGCTGGGCGGTGTGGTCAACGTGATCACGAACGACATTCCCACGTCGGTGCCGCAGCACGTCGAGGGAACGATCAGCGCGCAGACCGAGAGCGCATCGCCCGGCCAGACCCTGAGTGTGGGCATCACGGCCCCGCTTGGCGCCAACTGGGCGTTCGCGCTGCGCGGGGGGGAACGCAACGCGCAGAACATCGCGCTTGGTGGCGGTGGCACGCTGGCCAACTCGTTCAACCGGAACTGGAACGGGATGATCGCGCTCGGATACACGGGCGATGACGCGCACGCGGGGCTTGCGTACAAGCGCTACGACTTCGGGTATGGCTTGCCGGGCGATGCGAGTGATCCCGAGCTCGGCGCGCAGATCCGCGGCTCGCGCGACGAACTGCGGTTCCGCAGCGACCGCGCCATCGGTGAGGGCTGGCTGAGCTACCTGCGCCTCGATGGCACGGCGCAGTGGTACGAGCACTCGGAGTACGAGAATACCGGGGCGGTCGGCACCACCTTCGTGCTCAAGACGCAGACCGTGAACCTGACGGGCAAGACGCGGTTCAACGGCTGGGATGGTGCCATCGGTGTGCAGGGATTGTTCAAGCAGTACCAGTCCACGGGAGCCGAGGCGCTCACGCCTGCGGCCAATACGAGTGGCGTGGGCCTCTTCTTCTTCCAGGATCTGCCGCTGACCGACTGGAAGCGGTCGCCGCACCTGCAGCTTGGCGCGCGCTACGACATGATCACGATCACGTCGATGAGCGGCGATCCGAAGTTCGGCGCGGGGCGGTCGATCAGTGTCAACAACTTTTCGGGCTCCGCGGGGGTGACCTGGCCGTTGGCCGATGGCGTGTCCGTGGCGGTGAACGGTGCGCGCGCGTTCCGCGCGCCGTCGGTGGAGGAGCTCTTCTCGAACGCCTTCCACGCGGCGGCGGGGTCGTTCGACATCGGCAATCCGGCCCTCCGGCCGGAGGTGAGCACGGGCGCCGAGGCGGTGTTGCGCGTCCAGCGCGGCACGATTGACGCGCAGCTCGCCGTGTTCACGAGCGCGATCGCGCAGTATGTGGCGCCCGACTTCGTCGGCGACACGCTGGTGGGGACCGCGCCCGATACGGCGCGCGTGCCGATCAACCGGTTCCGGCAGGGCGACGCGACGACGTGGGGGATGGAGGCACGCGTCGAAGCCAACGTCGGGCACGACGTGGTGGTGGGGGTGATGGGCGACCTCGTGCGCGGCGAGTTCACGACGGCGAACGAGTTCCTGCCGTTCCTGCCGGCGCCGCGCGCCGGGGTGAACG
>JANMLN010000132.1:0-39663 GCA_031372565.1 Gemmatimonadota bacterium
CCTGCCGGCGCCGCGCGCCGGGGTGAACGCGCGCTGGAGTGCGGGGCCGTGGACACTGGGCGGCGACGTGAAGTACGCGCGTGCGCAGGGACGCGTGAGCGGGGGCGCGGATGTTCCGACCGGCAGCTACACGCTGGCCAACCTGCAAGGCAGCTACACGCTGTCGCTCGGCGGGCGGGTGCACACGCTGTCGTTGCGCGTGGACAACGTGGGCGATGTGATGTATCGCGACGCGGCGAGCCGGATCAAGTCGTTTGCGCCGGCGATGGGGCGGAACGTGGCGCTGTCGTATCGACTGCTGTTCTAGCGGCCGGCGGCGTGGCCCCGCGCGCGCGCGGATCGCGTTGACGTACAGCCGTACAAGTGATATGGTTACCCATATGAAGACCACGCTCAACATTGACGACACGGTCATGGCCAGCCTGCGGCGGGAGGCTGCCCGCACGGGGCGCACCATGTCCGAGCTGGTCGAGACCGCGCTGCGACAGCTGCTCCGGCGGCCATCGGGCGCGGCCGAGCTGGCGCCACTCCCGAGCTTCGATTCCGGTGGTGCGCTGGTGGACGTGGCCGACCGCGATGCACTCTATCGGGTCATGGAGGAGCGCTAGCTGTTCGTCGTCGACACGAATGTGCTGGTGTATGCCGCCGACGTGCGCGCGCCGGAGCACGCGCGGTGCCGGGCACTGCTCGAGCGGTGGCGCGTGCAGCGGGGCGCGTGGTATCTCACGTGGGGTAACTGCTACGAGTTCCTGCGCGTGGTCACGCATCCACGCGTGCTGCGGCAGCCGTGGACCGGCCAGGCGGCGGCCGAGTTTCTCGCCGCGCTCCAGCAGTCGCCGGGGCTGTCGATGTTGGTGCCGACCGATCGTCACGCTGCCGTGCTGGCCGAGGTGATGTCGGAGGTGCCGATGATCGCGGGCAACTTGTGGCACGACGCGGAAACGGCCGTCCTGATGCGGGAGCACGGCATTCGTCGCATCTGCACGCGCGATACCGACTTCGCACGCTTTCCGTTCATCGAGATCGTCGATCCGCTGACGGGCGAACCGTGATGGCGCGTGCGTCTTCATGCCGGGGTCGGCGTGCGCGCTCTTCTCCGTGGCGGGCTACCGCACTGCGCGCAACCGGCCGCAAACCGACGTCACGGCGGATGGCCAGCGATTCCTGATGATTCGCGAGACAACGGTCTCGCAGGTGGTGCACGTGGAGCGCTGGTTCGTGGAACTGTTGGCGAAGTCCCGGCAGTCGTTCTACTCGTCAGCCGCGTACGCCCGGATGTAGTCCACCTCCAACCGGAACGGCCCGTCCTGCCCGTCGGCCATGTAGAGGCCCACGCCACGGATGCGCGCCAGGTCGATCGGCGCGGCATTCACGGCCTGTCCGAAGACGGTGCTGCGGAGCGTGCTGAACGGGACGCGGACGAGCGTCCACTCCGAGGATGACGGGAACGCGGCCCGACGGGACACATTGCGCCCGTAGGTGCGTACGCCATCATCGACCTCGACTTCGAACTGGCGACCACTCCCGCGCACCCGGAGTTCGAGCCCGATCTTGCCGGTCAGGTCGATGACGCGTCGGGCTCGCACCGACGTGAAGCCGCCACCCTGCGTCACGAGCGTGCCGGTGAAGCGGAGGACCCCATCCGCCACCGTGACGTAACCGGCGGAACGGCCACCCATGACACCGTCGTTGACGACGACCCACGACGCTTCGTCGGCGCTGCTGAAGTCGAAGAGCGTCACTGGTGCTGCGAACGTGGGAGCACTCGGCGCGGTCCACCCGCTCACTCCGAGCACGAGAAGCACGGAGGGCAGAAGCCGTCGAGCTGCGCGCGGCAGATGCCACGTTGCGGGGCGGAGCGGCATGAGGTTGGAGCTGATCAGCTACCTGCGCGCGTGGGGAGACACGAGGTGAAGCGTGGCCGTGCGGACTGGGTTCCCGGCCAATCGGGAGCACCGCGCCTTGACGTCGGCAGCGTCGTCCCCCGCGGGTCACGCTGCGTCGCCCGCGTTCGGGTGGCGCGATCCAGGGCACAGCGAACGGCGTGAGCGCCGCACCCTAGCCCTGCTGCGCGCGGGTCGCGAGCTTGGGATCATGGTACGATCGTGGTTTCTGTCGCTCGCGTGGTGCGCCGCGCTCGGGTGCTCGAGCAGCACGAGCACCGCGGGCGGCGCCCCGGCGCAGGTGGTCGTCACGCTGCTGCAACCGCCGGCGGTGCCGACCATCCATGCGGGCTTTCCCGTCACCCTGCCGCGCGGCGCGTCGACGCTCCAGGTCAGCGCCCTCGACTCGACCGGGCGCGCCATCACGCTCGACGCGGCGCGCTACCGGTTTGACGTGATACCAGCGGCGGTGCCGGGGTTGTACGCGCTGTCGCCTGCGACGAATACCACGCTCGGCGTCGCGGTGCTCACGACAGGGACGGTGTCGGTCACGTGGCGGCTCACCGACCTCAACACCTCACGCGTGATCATCGGGCCGACGGTCACCAACGTCCTGCTGCAGTAGCACACGGCGCGCGCACCGCGCGCTGCGTCAGTGCCCCGCAGCCCACGCGCGCAGCTTTGCGAGCGCACGCCGGTCGAAGGTCACGAGGTCATCACCCTTGGGCGTCTCGAGCAGCTTCGGGATCTTTGCGAGCCGCTCGTCCGTCATGATGCGGCGAAAGGGTGCGACGCCGAGCGAACCGTCGCCCAGCTGCTCGTGCCGGTCCTTGCGCGAGGCGAACGGGGTCTTCGAGTCGTTGAGGTGCACCACGCCAAGCCGCTCGCGGCCGATGATGTCGTCGAAGCGCGTCCAGACGCCGTCGTAGTCCTTCACGAGATCGTAGCCAGCGCTGTACACGTGGCAGGTATCGAGGCAGACGCCGACGCGCGCGCGCACCGACGCCGGCAGACGCGCAATGATGGCCGCGATCTCCTCGAACGTGGCGCCGAGCGCAGTACCGCTGCCAGCCGTGGTCTCGAGGAAGAGGCGCGACGTACCGGGCGCACGTTCGAGCGCTTCGGCGATCCCGTCCGCATTGCGCGCGAGGCCCGCGTCGTGGTCGTCCATGTAGTTGCCCGGGTGCGACACGACGCCCAGCAATCCGAGTGCGTCGGCCCGCTGCATCTCGCCGACGAAACTGTCGATCGACCGTGCGCGCAGTACCGGGTCGGGCGACGCCAGGTTGATGAGATAGCTGTCGTGTGCCACGACGGCGGTCGCGGGGAACTCCGCGAGGGCGGCGCGGAACGCGGCGGCCTCCTCGGGCGTGACCGTGCGATCGGCCCAGCGGTTCCCCTGCTTGGTGAAGAGCTGGAAGCAGCGCGCACCGATGTCGGCGGCGCGGATCGGGGTCTCGTGCGTGCCACCCGCGGCCGAGACGTGCGCGCCGATGAGCGGTCCTGTCGTGGTCGGCACCGGGCGAGGTGCGTCGGCGGCGCGCTTGGCCGGCGTGATGCTGCGGGATGAGCGCACGGCGGGCTTGGCGACCTTCGCGGCTTTCGCGGCTTTCGCGGCTTTCGCGACCTTCGCGGCTTTCGCGACCTTCGCGACCTTCGCGACCTTCGCGACCTTCGCGACCTTCGCGACCTTCGCCTTCCGCGCCGTCATGGCTGGTTCCTCAACCACACCAGCGGATCCAACGCACGGCCCTTCGGCCGGATCTCGAAGTGCAGGTGCGACGGCAGCTCGGGATCGGTCGCGCCGACCGTGCCGATCGCCTGCCCCTTCGACACCTGCTGCCCCTTCACGACCTCGATCGTGCCCATCGAGCCATACACCGAGTAATCGCCGCCGCCGTGCTGGATGATCACCGTCTGGCCGTACGTCCCGATCGCCTCGGCGACCATGACCTCCCCAGTCGCCACCGCACGCACGGAACTGCCCTGCGGCGCCGCAATGCCGATCCCGTTCCAGCGGACCGCCGTGTTGTTGGGATTCACGACGCGACCGAAGCGATAGATGATCGTGCCATCGACGGGCCAGTTGAGCCGCCCGACGTCGGTGGTGCGCAGCGTGCTCGTGCTCGTCACGGCCGGCGTACCCGCGGGACGGGCCGCTTCCGCCTTCTTGCGCGCCGTCTCGAGCGAGGCAATCAGGCTCCCCAGGCGCGCTTCGTCCTTCGAGAGCTGTCCGAGGCGCGAGGCCGTTTGCTTCGCCTGCCGCTCCACCGTGCGCAGCTTGGCGCTGCGCTCCTGCTCGAGCTGGCGCAGTCGCTTTTCTTCCTCCGCCTTCTCGGAGCGCGACATGGCCATTTCGCCTTGCAACCGCACCAACTGGCTGCGGTGACTGCCGATGCGCGATTCGAGCGCCTCGACGCGCTGCACGATGGCGCGGTCACGCAACGCCAGCAGGTGCAGGTACTTGTAGCGCGACACCAGCTCACCGAACGACTGTGCCGTGAGCAACGCCTGCACCGTGTAGAGCGGGCCGCGCTTGTACACGTCGCCGAGCCGCTTGCGCAACACGGCGCGCTTGAGGGCGAGTTCGTCCTGCGCGAGGACCAGGTCGCCGGTGGTCTCGCCGAGCCCTTCGTCGATGGCGAGCAGCTGGCGGTCGAGTGACCGCACGGCCGCCTCGGTCGCATCGGCCTGCCGATCCAGGTTGCTGCGCTCCTCGGAGATGTCGTGCGCGGTACCCTGCAGCTGGCGCATCCGGCCCTCGAGGTCGCTGCGTTCGCGCCTGATCCGTTCAAGCTCTTCGCGCTGCTCGCGAATGCGTTGTGCGGCGTCCTGCGGATTGGGCGCGGGACTCACGGGCACGGGCCGCTCGACTGGCCGATCGGGCGCTTTCTCCTGCGCGCGCAGGCTCGGCGCCCAGAGTGGCAGGGCCAGCACCAGCATCCACGGTCGCGCGGACCACGCCCGAGCGCACCACATCAGACGTCGCGCAGGTGGCGCCCGACCGAGAGCGCACTGCCGAGGGCGCCGATGAGGGCGCCGGCCGCGACGCCGAGGCCGGCGAGGCGTGGCGCGAAGAACTGCGTCTCGATCAGCTGCGACGAGATGAGTTGGTGCGCGGCCCACGTGAGGAGCAGGGCCATCAGTCCGCCGAGGATCCCCTTCACGAATCCTTCGATGAGGAACGGGCTGCGAATGAACCCGTCGGTCGCACCGACCATGCGCATGATCGCAATCTCGCGCGCACGCGAGAGCACGGTCATGCGGATCGTGGTGCCGATGATGATGACCGCCACGGACGCGAAGGCCAGGCCCAGCGCGATGCCCGCGACCGTGGCGATCGTGCGCAGCCGGTACACCTTCTCGACCCAGTCGTCGCCGTAGCGCACTTCGTCGACGAACGGATAAGCGCGCAGTCGGGCGGCCACGGCTGACACCGTGCGTGGATCGCGATAGCCATCCTTGAGGCGGACGTCGATCGACGCCGGGAGCACGCTGGCGTCGAACTCCTCGCGGAATTCCTTGAGCTCGCGCCGGGCCAGCACGAGCGCCTGTTCCTTGGACACGAACTCCGCCTTGAGCACCTCGGGGAACGACCCCACGTCGCCCACGGCTGCGGCCGCCGCTTCGACCGGCGTGCCGTCGGTGAGGAAGGCGCGAATCTCGACGCGCTCCTCGACCTGCTGCACCGCGTTGCGAATGTTGAGCGCCACGAGCCCGAACAGGCCGAACGCGAAGAGCGAGAACCCGATCGTGAGAATGCTCAGCGCCGAGAGCAGCGGCGCGCGCTGGAAGCCCATGAAGGCCTCGCGGAGGGCGAGTCTCATGCGTCGTCCTCCACCGGCCGCGCCTCGGCAGCCGAGTCGAAGACGAGCTGCCCGCGATTGAGCTCGATCGTGCGCAGGCCCGAACGGCGGATCAGGTCGAGGTTATGCGTCGCCATGACGACCGCCGTACCGGCCGCGTTGATGTCGCGCAGCAGCTGGAAGATGCCACGCGTGGCGCGATCATCGAGATTGCCGGTGGGCTCGTCGGCAATCAGCACGAACGGATCGTTGACGAGTGCGCGCGCGATCGCGACGCGCTGCTGCTCCCCCCCGGAGAGTTCGCGCGGCAGCGAGCCGGCCTTCGAGGCGAGCCCCACCTGTGCGAGCGCTCGCGCAACCTTCGGCCCGATGGCCGCACGCGGCGTGCCGATGACTTCCAGCGCGAAGGACACGTTGTGCTCAGCCGTCCGGTCCTCGAGGAGCCGGAAGTCCTGGAAGACGATGCCCAGCTTGCGCCGCAGCCGTGCGACGTCGGCCCCGTGGGCGGCACTCGCGAGGACGCCACTCACCTTCACGTCGCCGCGCGACGGGCGCTCCTCGAGGTAGATCATCTTGAGGAGGGTGCTCTTGCCCGACCCGGATGGTCCGGTGAGAAAGACGAACTCGCCCTTCGCCACCTCGAGCGAGATGCCGGCGAGGGCGGTGCCGGTCCGGGGATACTCCTTGCTGACGTTCGCGAACCGGATGATGCCCGGGGCCTTCGGCTCGGTCACTTGAGCGCCTGCTCCAGATCAGCGATCAGGTCGTCGGCGTCCTCGATGCCAACGGAGAGACGCAGGAAGCCGTCGGGCACTCCCAACCGCGCGCGCTCCTCCGCGCTCAGGTGCACATGCGACGAGTAGCGCGGCTCGCTCACGAGGGAGTCGACGCCACCGAGCGAGGGCGCATGCCGCCACAGCTTGAGCCGGCGGAGAAACTTCTCCGTCCCCCTGGCCCCCGACGCGAGCTCGATGCCGAGCATCCCGCCGAACCCGTCGAGCATGGTGCGTGCGACCTCGTGGTCGGGGTGATCGCTCAACCCGGGATAGTGCACGCGGCGCATGTCCTTGCGATCGGCGCACCAGAGCGCGACGCGCAGGGCATTCTCGTTCTGGCGCCGCACGCGCACGTCGAGCGTCTTGAGGCCCCGGTCCAGCATCCAGCACGCGAACGGATCGGGCGCCTGGCCCCAGACCATCATCTTCCGCCGTACTTCCTCGATGTAGGGTGCC
Source organism: Gemmatimonadota bacterium (assembly GCA_031372565.1). GTDB lineage: Bacteria > Gemmatimonadota > Gemmatimonadetes > Gemmatimonadales > Gemmatimonadaceae > JACPPC01. The sequence continues at coordinate 6,922 of JANMLN010000132.1, forward strand.
GTGCCGCAGACGGCGCCGCTGAGCACGTCGTGGTGCCCGTTGAGGTACTTGGTCGCCGAGTGGATGACGACGTCGGCGCCGTACTCCATGGGGCGCAGGTTGATCGGGCTGGCGAAGGTGGAGTCGACCACGAGCGCGAGTCCGCCGTCGTGCGTGAGGTACGAGATCGGGCGCAAGTCGATGACGCGGCACGACGGATTCACGGGCGACTCGAGGAAGATGGCGCGCGTCTGCTTGCGCATGCGCTTGCGCCAGCCGCGCGGCTCCATCGGATCCACCAGCGTCACCTCGATGCCGAGCGTCGCGAACTCCTCGGTGAGCAGCGTGCGCGTGCCGCCGTACAGCCAGCTGGAGGCCAGCAGGTGATCGCCGGGGCGGAGCAGGGCGAGCAGCGCGCAGGCGGTGGCCCCCATACCGCTCGAGAGGACGAGCGCAGCCTCCGCCCCTTCGATCGCGGCGAGGCGTTTCTGCACGATCTCGGCATTGGGCGCGTTGCCGTACCGCGGGTACCGCATGCCGTCGGCCGTGGACAGCTCCTGCACGTAGTTGACCGACTGGTGGAGCGGTGCCACGATGGGTGCGTCAACTTCGCGCACGGGGGCCGTGCCGTGCACGGCGAGCGTGGAGAGCGCGAAGCCGCGATCCTTCTTCACCATGCGAAGCGACCCTCAGCGAGCACAACCGATGCGAGCGGACCCATGCGACCTGCCCTCCCGGGCTAGACGTACCGGAGGCGATTCTCGGCGCGGTCGAAGTCGGGCTTGCGGACCTTCACCAGTTCGGTGACCGCAACGCCCACCAGATCGCGGACGACCACACCGCCGCGCGGCAACGAGTCATCAATCACGAGTGGCGCGACCTCCTGCCGACGCGGCCCGTAGACCCAGACGATCTCGCCGTCGACCAGCAGCCGCGCCTCGGCGTCGTCGGAGCGCATGCGAATGAGTGGTCCGCGCTCCTCGTCGCCCTTGCGTGTGGCGATGTAGCCCACGACCTGCAGCGGCTGGTTCATCGCCAGCATGACGGTCTCCTACGACACCGCCCGCGCCGCGAGGTACTGATCGTTCTCGCGGCGAAGGAGGCGTCGGCGCCAGAGGTCCACCAGCGCGCGCTCGGCCTGCGTCGGCTCGAGTCCGGATTGCTCGGCGACCACGAGCGCCGAGCAGGCGCCGATGCGCCCGACGACCGCCCACGCCGTGCGCGACGCGTCGTCGACATCGCCGATGAGATGCGGCTCGCCGTCCACCGGCTCGGCCACCAGCGCCAAGCCGTGATGGTGCAGCACCCACTCGATGGACTCGATGTGCAGGTCGTTGAGCCCGCGGAACACGAAGTACACGGCGCCGCGCTGGTCGGCGGGCTCGCGCGCGTCGTAGCGCTGGAGGAGCTTGGCAATGATCTCGTCGGCGCACGAATAGTCGAGCAACCCGACGTGGGTGAAATCGATGACGGTGATGCCATCCTCGGACTCGTCGTCCAGAATGGCCTCGATGGCGCCGCGCACGGCGTTGCCGGTCGGGCGCGTCACAAGATTGGTGTACTGCTCACTGACAGCGCCACGGAGGACCGACCCGAGATCGATGTGTCGAATCATCGGGTGAGCCGCTCGGGAATCACGATCTGCATCTGAGCGCCCGGAAAGGCAGGAAGCTGCTTGGAAAGTGGAACATCATCGTCCCACGTCGGAATGATCGAAAGGCGCGCCGTGCCACTGCGCACGGTCAGCTTGCCGTCCCAGCGTCCGACGTAGCGTCGGATGCCGGCGAGGCCCTGGCCGCGCCCCTTGTCGGTAAAGCGACTGACACCGCGGAGGACGGCCTCTTCGAGCGCCGCTCCGTCGTCCCAGCGGTCGCCGAGGCGACGACCCTGCGTCGTCTCGAGCGAGCGGCGGAACCCTTGGCCCGCATCGCACACGGCAATGACGACCACCCGGCGACCGAGCCGCTTGCGCCACTCGTACACCTGCACCGCCACCCAGCCACCGGTGCCGGCGTGCTCGATGATGTTCTGGCAGGCCTCGGACAGGGTCATGGCGAAACCCATCGTCGCCTTGCTGTCGATGTGCAGGCTCTGCAGGATGGTCTGCGCCTTGTGCTGGATGCGCGCCACGACGCCGTGCACGTCTTCGGAGTGGGCGATCGGCGTGATGTCGAGCAGCACGTCCGATTCGCCCGGCGTCCGGCCGCGGGGCACGTGGCCGGCAAGATGGAAGATGCCGTCGGCGTGCTTGTAGAAGCCGGCGCGCGCCCAATACGAGGCGATCTCTTCGGACTCGGGGCCGGAGAAGGTCGCCTTTTCGCCGCGCGTCTGCCCGATCGTCAGCATGGCCGTGAGGCCGTAGGGGGTTCCCCACCGCGCGTGACGAGCGTCGAAGAGCACCGGGGCATCCACCGGAACCGTGGCTAGCTGCTCGAGGATCCTCTCGATCCCCGCATCATCCAGCGACGACGGAACGTTGATGACGGTGCTCACTGCAGGCTTAGCTCTCCGCGGAGGTAGTGCGCCAGCCCGGTCGCTCCCCGGTGCCGAACGTTGCGCGCCGCGGCGGCGTGTGCCGACTGCATCGCGTCAACGATTCTATCACCCGCGAGGAGTCGCGAGAAGTACGTCGCGCCGAATACATCGCCGCAGCCCGTCGGATCGAGTTCCCCGTTGTCAAGGACTGGCGTCGCGGGAACGAGCGCGGTGCGCACCGGAGCCCCTTGCGCATCGTGTCGCGAGCGTTCCGCGAGCGTGTCAAATCCCGGCGCCGCCACGTACACGGCGCCGCGTGCGCCCAACGTCACCGTGAGCGCGCGTACCCCGTGCGCCATGGCCGTTGCCGCGAGCGCGAGCGGATCGGCCGCGAGCAGCGCCAGTTCGTCCTCGTTCACCTGCAGCAGGTCGGCGGTTCGACACCAACCGACAATCTCCTCGGGCGTCAGGTGTCGTGGCGTACGCAAGCCGTCGGCCTGCCGCGCGAGGAGCAACGAGTGCAGGTCCAGGTAGATCGGACCCGCAAAGTGCTGGCGCAGCAGCAGCGCCGTCTCGAGGTCCAGCTCCCACCCACTGATCAGGTTCACGTACAGCGCATCCAGTCCGCCGAGCAGTGGCTTGAGGCCAAGCCAGCTCCACGCCGGTACGCCGCCGGTGAGCACCTCCGTGCGACGCGCACTGTCGAGGTACCGGAGCGTCACGCGGTTGTTCGGGAAGGGCACGGCGATCGGCGCCGCATTGCGCTCGAGTCGGGTGAGCGTTCCCAGAAAGGCGCGGGCCTCGCGCGTCAGGTCCTCGCCCACCTTCACGAGCGGGACGATCTCCCATCCGGCGGGGAGCGCGGCGTCGAGCGCTCCCAGTGCATAGGTGATGCCGCCCCACTCTTCGATCACCGGTGCGGCCGGATCGCGTCCGTGAATCCGGTCCCACACGAAGGAGCCGATCACGCCCAGCCGGCGTGTCCTCACACCAGTCCCGGCGTCTGCGCCTTGAAGGAGGCAATCGCGCCCAGCACGCCGGCCGCGTCGCCCAGCGTGCCGGGCACGATGCGACAGGCTTCGACGGCCGGACGAAACGCCCGACGCCGCACCTCCGCACGCAGCGGCTCGAAGAGCGTGTCGCCCGCCATGGCCACGCCGCCCGCGAGCACCACCACATCCGGGTTGAAGATGTTGAGCAGGTTGGCCACGCCCGCGCCGAGGAAGCGCGCCGTGTCGCGCACCACGAGCCGCGCGAGGAAGTCGCCCGCCTTGGCCGCGTCGTACACGATGCGCGCCGTGAGCTTGTCGAGTTGGCCACCCACGGTGTCGGTGAGCGAGCTCGGCTCGTCGCCTGCCAGGAGCTCGCGCGCGCGCTGTGCGATGGCGGGCCCCGACGCGTACGCCTCCAGGCAGCCGTAGTTGCCACAGCCACAGAGCCGCCCGGTCGAGTCGATCGTGATGTGGCCGATCTCGCCTGCCACGTCCGACGCGCCGTGGTACAGCTGTCCGTTGAGGATCAAGCCCCCACCGATGCCGGTGCCGATCGTGACGCCGATGACGTTCTTGCCGCCCCGCGCTGCGCCCAACCACCACTCGCCCACCGTCGCGCAGTTCGCGTCGTTGTCGAGCGTGGCGGGGAGTCCCACCGCGGCGCTGATCCGGTCGCGCAGCGGAAAGTTCTTCCAGCCGAGGTTCGGCGTGACGATGACCAGCCCCTTCTCGCGGTCGAGCGGTCCGGGCGCGCCGATGCCGACGCCGAGAAACGCCTCACGCGAGACACCGGTCTCGGCCATGGTCTGCACGACCACACGCTCGATCATCCGCGCCATGCGCTCCACCACCGCGTCAGCGCCCAGGTCGGCGCGGGTGGGCTCGGTCTGCGTTGCGGTGCGGTGCGTGCCGTCTGCGTTGGCAGCGCCGACCACGATGTTCGTGCCGCCCAGGTCGATGCCCAGGATGTAACGAGCGATTGGTGCGGTCATGCAAGGTCCTCGGCTCGGGCGGCACGGTGGGCGAGGGCGGCCACGACGTCGGGGCTCAGCTCGCGCATGCAGCGAAAGTGGGCAAGGGGACAGACAGCGGGTCCGTGCTTGTCGCACGGTCGGCACGGCATCTGGGGATGTTCGGCAATGAAGCGCACGGGCGCCAGCGGTCCGAAGCCGAAGGCGGGGACCGTCGGCCCGAAGATGGCGACGGTCGGTGTGCCGACGGCCGACGCCAAGTGCTGGGGCGCGGAGTCGTTGGTGACGAGCGCGGCCGCGCGCGCGATGAGCGCCGCGGACGCGAGCAATGAGAGCCGCCCGGTCGCGTTCACCGCGCCGGGGACCTCGCGAACGATCGCGGCGGCCAGGTCCGCGTCCTCGGCGCCGCCGACGATCACGACGGCAACGTCCGCCGCCAGCGCACGCGCCAACGCCGGGAAGTACGGCCACCGCTTGGTGGCCCACACCGAACCGGGCGCCAGTGCAATGAAGGGGCGCACACCGGCATCGGTCCCTGCGAGCAGCGCGTCCACCGAGGCGTGCTCTGCCGCGCCCGGGTAGAGCATGGGGCGCAGGTGCGCCGCATCAACGCGCGCGCCGTCGGGTGCGGCGAGCGACCAGAGCCGCTCCGCGTGATGCCACTCGGCGTGGTACGCCACGCGGTGCGTGTAGAGCCGCCGTCCGGCCGAGGAGGCAAAGCCGACGCGCGCCTTGATGCCGGCAAGGAAGGCGAGCGTCGCGCTGCGCAGCGAGCCTTGTGCGAGGTACGCCGTGCTCGGGCGCATCGCGTCGTCGCCGCCGATCTCGCGCGCGACGCGATGGAGGCCGCGGATGCCGCGGGCGGCGCCGCGCTTGTCATAGGGGATCAGGCGGCGTACGGCCGGATGATGCGCCAGCAAGGCCGCCCCCGCCGGCGTGGTGACCACGTCGACGGGCCCGCGTTCGGCGAGCGCGGCGATCAGCGGCGTCGTGAGCACGACGTCGCCGAGAAAGGAGGTCTGGATCACGACCGCCGCAGGACGCGGGTCGAGGTGAGGAGCGGCCATCAGGAGGTAAGGTACGGCGAACGGGCGGCGAGCGCCGCCGCTATTCGACCTGCAGGACGGCGAGGAACGCCTCCTGCGGGATCTCCACCGAGCCCACCTGCTTCATGCGCTTCTTGCCTTCCTTCTGCTTCTCGAGAAGCTTGCGCTTGCGCGAGACGTCGCCGCCGTAGCACTTGGCGGTCACGTCCTTGCGGAGCGGCTTGACCGTGGTGCGCGCGATGACCTTCTGCCCGATGGCCGCCTGGATCGCCACTTCGAACATCTGCCGCGGGATCAGGTCCTTGAGCTTGTCGGCGATCTTGCGTCCCCACTCGTACGACTTGTCGGTGTGGATGATGACGGAGAAGGCGTCGATCGGGTCGCCATTGATGAGCATGTCGAGCCGCACCAGGTCGCTCGTGCGGTAGCCGAGCATCTCGTAGTCGAGCGAGGCATAGCCGCGCGAGATCGACTTGAGCCGATCGAAGAAATCGAGGATGATCTCGCCGAGCGGAAACTCCCAGTCGATCTCGACGCGCGTGGTGTCGAGGTACGTCATCCCCTTGAAGACGCCGCGTCGCTCGGTGCCCAGCGTCATGATCGGGCCGATGTAGTCGGTCGGGACCATGATGCGCGCCTTCACGAACGGCTCCTCGATGCGCTCGATGACGCTCGCCGGCGGCATGAGCGCGGGATTCTCGACCAACAGCTCCGTCTGGTCCGTCTTGAAGACGTGGTACTCCACGCTCGGCACCGTGGTGACGAGGTCCAGGTTGAACTCCCGCTCGAGGCGCTCCTTGACGATCTCCATGTGGAGGAGGCCGAGGAAGCCACACCGGAAACCGAAGCCAAGGGCGGTGGAGGTTTCGGGCTGGTACTGGAGCGACGCGTCGTTGAGCTGCAGCCGCTCGAGGGCGTCGCGCAGGTCTTCGTACTGTTGCGTGTCGGTCGGGAAGATGCCCGCAAAGACGAACGACTTGACCGCCATGTAGCCGGGCAGGGCCTCGTCTGCACGACGGTCGGCATCGAAGACCGTGTCGCCGGCGCGTGTTTCCTTGACCGAGCGGACCGAGGCCACGACGTAGCCGACTTCACCGGCGGTGAGCTGGTCGGTGGCGACCTGCCGCAGCTGGTTGTATCCCACTTCGTCGACTTCGTAGACGCTGTCGTTGGCGCCGAAGGTGATGCGCGTGCCCTTGCGGATCGTGCCATCCACGACGCGGATGCTCGGTACGGCGCCGCGGTACTTGTCGTAGTACGAGTCGTAGACGAGGGCGCGGAGCGGCGCGTCCGGGTTGCCCGACGGGGCGGGCACCTTGGCGACGACCGCCTCGAGCAGCTCGGGGATGCCGATCCCTTCCTTGGCGCTGACGAGGAGGATGTCCTCGGGCTTGCAGCCGATCAGGTCGACCACTTCCTGGCGGCGACGCTCCGGTTCGGCACCCGGCAAGTCGATCTTGTTGAGGATCGGAATGATCTCGAGCCCCGCATCGATCGCGAGGAAGAGATTCGACAGCGTCTGGGCCTGGATCCCCTGTGACGCGTCGACCACGAGGATCGCGCCCTCGCACGCGGCGAGCGAACGCGACACTTCGTACGTGAAGTCGACGTGCCCCGGCGTGTCGATCAGGTTGAGCTCGTAGGTGACGCCGTCGCGGGCGTCGTAGCTCATGCGGACGGCATTCAGCTTGATCGTGATGCCGCGCTCGCGCTCGAGATCGAGCGTGTCGAGCACCTGCGCCTTCATTTCGCGCTTTTGCAGCATGCCCGTGGCTTCGATCAGGCGGTCGGCGAGCGTCGACTTGCCGTGATCGATGTGGGCGACGATACAGAAGTTGCGGATGCGGTCGAGCTGCACGGAATCGGGACCGGGAGGAAACGTGGGGGAACCTTGTAACGTAACCCCCGCACGAGCCGCCCTCAACGCTCGGATGTCCCGTTGTGTGCGCGCGTATCCGTCGGGAACGCCGACACGGGTGTTGCGCCGCTCGATCCGGCGCGCAATTTCCGATGCACTGCCATGGCCCTCACTCCAATGACTCCGCCGCCGCGCAGCTTGCAGAGCAAGCCGCGCCGGGTACACCTCGTGCTCCGGGATGGCGCCGAGGTCGAGGGCGGCATCTTCCTGAACGATGGGCAGGCGCTCGCGCCGTACCTCGGGACCCGCAAGGGCGGGTGGGTCAACCTCGTGTCGGCCCAGTGGATCCTGCCGGTCGAGGAAGCGGCCAATCACGCCGTGTTGCAGGCCGATCACATCCTGTACGCGTACGGGGTCGATGGCGACGTGCCGGTCCATGGCACCACCGGGCAGGTCGCGGTGCGCCACGTGGAGGTCATTCTCACGACGGATGCCCGGATCCGCGGGCAGCTCTTCATCGCCGATCGCCAGCGCCTGTCCGATTTCCTGCACACCGTGGGAAAGTTCATTCCGATCGTGTCGGTGCACCGCGCAGACACGGATCAACTGATCGGTGATATCGCGCTCAACCATGCGGCCGTGCGGGTGCTGCGCGATACCGCGCCCACGGGCCGCCAGGCCACCGCGCTCGATCTGCGCGCGTCGGTGATGACCCCCGCCATCGGTGCGCAGCTGATCGACGGCGACCAGGCGCGCATCACGCCGCCGATGGGGATGCGCGCCGACACCGTGCCCGACACAGGGTCGCCGATGCGCCGCCCGACGGCATCGCTCTCCTTGGGCGGCATCGATCCCGCGCGCCGCACGCCGTCCTCCACCCCCGCCGAGGCCGCGGCGTCGCCCCCGGCCACGGACGATGCCGGCGTGCGTACGGAGAAGATCTCGGTGCCCGGGAACGAGTACGTGCTCGAGGTGCCGGGGCCGCGCGCGGATCGCCGGTCGGGATCGAATCGCGCGGTGCGCGCGCGCGTGACGCTCAATCTCGATGGCGACACCCCCGTCGAGGTGACGCAGGAGCCGGAGGATGAGGCGCCGCCGGCTCCGTTCTCGCCCGCGGTCTTGGCGCGTGCGGAGCGCATCGGTCGACACTGGCTGGCACTCGTCGCGCAGCGCTTCGGCCTGAATGCGCCCGATCCGCGCCCGCTCGATGACGCGTTCACCCTGGAGCAACTGTGGGACGCGATCGCGCGGGCGAACGACGTGACCCCCGACGAGTTCGCGGTGCACGTGGCGTCGACCTTTCGCCTGCCGGTCGCGCGGTTGGACCGGATCGAACCAAAGGCGGTCCAGTTGGTCGACGAGAAGGTGGCGCGCAAGTTCGGCATGATCCCCGTGCGAGCGGACGAGAAGACGCTCACCGTCGCGTGCAGTGACCCGACCGATCTCGAGTTGGAGCAGGCGCTGCGCTTTGCGACCCGGCACAGCATCGCGTTCGAGCTCGCCCCGCCGCGTGCCATCCGGGGCGCACTCGATTGGTGGTATCGCGGACAGCAACGCGCGTCCACCGCCGTGGGCGTCGTCAAGTAGCGCCTGCGTCGCCGGATGCCGCTGCCCGTGGTGGCGGCATGCAGATACCTTTGTGCGTCCGATGGACGCAAACCGGCCCGACCTCCTTGATCCTGCTTCCCTCGCGGCGCTTGGCCGCCTCGAGGTCGTGGCGCGTTGGGTGGTGGATGGATTTCTCACCGGGCTGCACCGCTCGCCGCGCAAGGGTTTTTCGGTCGAGTTCGCCGAGCACCGGCCGTACCAGCCCGGTGATGACCTGCGCTATCTCGACTGGAAGATCCTCGCGCGCTCCGACCGCTGGGTGATCAAGCAGTTCGAGGAAGAGACCAACCTGCGTGCGATGCTCCTGCTCGACGTGAGTCCGTCGATGGCGTGGCGGGGATCGGAGCAGCGGCTCACCAAACTCGCGTGGGCGGAGGCATCGGTCGCGGCACTCGCGCTGCTGCTGCTCAAGCAGCGCGACGCGGTCGGGTTGATCCGCTTCGATGACGCCGTGCGCACCGTGCTGCCACCGCGTGCCCGCACGGCCCAGTGGCGGCGTGTGCTCGCCGAACTCGGACCCGTCGGCACCGGGAGCGAGACCGCCCTCGCGGCCGCCATCCAGCGCGGCGCGGCGCTCGTCACGCGGCCCGGCCTCTTCGTCATCCTCTCCGATCTGCTGGCAGATCGGGACGAGGTCACGAGCGCCGTCCGCACGTTGCGCGCCGTCGGACACGACATCGTGGTGCTCCACGTGATGGATCCCGCCGAGCGCGACCTGACAGAAGCCGGGGACGCGATCTTCACCGACCCCGAGAGCGGTGACGTGCTGGCCGCGCGCGGTGCCGAGGTGCGCGACGCCTACCGCGAGACGGTGAACACCGCGATCGCCGAGTGGCGCGAGGGACTGGCTGGTGCTGGCGCGTTCTACGAAGTCGTGAGTACCGATGCGCCGTTCGGCACGGCGCTCCGGCGGGCGTTCGCGGTGCGGCAGGGGCTCCCATGAGCCGTCTACAGCGACACGGTCGTCCTGCGCGCAGCCGTCGTCCTGAGCGCAGCGAAGGACCTGCTTTTGCCCTTCCTCGCCCGACACGCCGCTCCTCCGCCCCGCGCAGGACGACGGCGTGAGCTTCCTCTCTCCCTGGCTGCTCGCGCTCGCCACGGGCGCCGCCGTGCCGCTCCTCCTGCACCTCCTGCGGCGCCGCACCGGGCAGCCGCTCAGCTTTCCGGCGGTGCGCTACCTGCGCCGCGCCGAGAAGGAACACCGCCGTGAGATGCGGCTGCGCAACCTGCTCCTCATGGCGCTGCGCGTGCTGGCGGTCCTCGCGTTGGCGTTGGCCGCCGCACGACCGCTCGGTCCGGGCTTCGGCACGGGTCACCCGCCCACCGCCTTTGCGCTCGTCCTCGACAACTCCATGAGTACCGGCCGCGTCAGCAATGGCCGCGTCGTGCTCGACCAACTGCGGAGCGCGGCGCTGGCGGCACTGGCCGACGCCGGCACGGGCGACCGCGTCTGGCTCGTCACCGCCGATGCGCGGGTCGCCGGTGGCTCGCGCGCCGACGTGGTGGCGGCGCTCAAGCGCGCCGAGCCGCTGGCCGGCGCGGGACAGCTGTCCGCCGCCGTCGCGCGCGCGGCTGCGCTCGTGCGGAGCGCCGGGCTGGGCGCGCGCCAAGTGGCCGTCGTCACCGATGCGCAGGCCAGCGGCTGGCGCGCCAGCACGGCCGATGTCGGCGACGTGCCCGTGAGCGTGTGGGCGCCTGTGGTGGGCGAGGTGGCCAATCGTTCGGTGCGCCGGGCGGCGACATCACCCGCGCACCTCACGCCGCGCGGTCGCGTCGAAGGCAGCGTCAGCGGCCCCGGTACCATCAACTGGCGCGTCGAACTCGGGCCCCGCACCGTCGCGCGCGGCGCTGCCGCGGACGGCGAGTCGATCGATGTTCCCGTGGCTCCGCCGGAGCGGGGATGGACCGCGGGGTGGATTCGCGTGGATCCCGATGAGCTGCGCGGCGATGACACACGCGCATACGCCACCTGGATCGGCGATGCGCCTCGACTCACGCTCGACGTGGACGCGGGGCCGTTTGCTGCGGGGGCCGTGGCCGCACTCGTCGAAGCCCGGCGCGCCGAGCGCGGCGTGGGAGTCCAGGTGACCTCAGCCGACGCACTGCGCCAGCGACCGGCGGTGATCTTCGCGCCGCGCGATCCGGCGCGACTCGGGCTGGCCAACCGCGCGCTCGAGCGCGCCGGCGTTCCGTGGCGGCTGGGCGCCCCCGATCCGATGCCCACGGCCGCTCGCAGCGCCGATCCGCGTCTCACGGGAGTACGCGTGGCCCGCCGATACGCGCTCACGCCACTCGCGGCCGCCGAGACGCTCGCGACGGCGGGTGGTGGCGCCTGGATCGTGGCGGGGGAGGGCTACGTGCTGGTGGCCTCGGCGCTCGACACAGCGGACACGGACCTTCCGCTCGCGCCCGCGTTTGCCCCGTGGTTCGGTGGCGTGCTGAGCGAGCGGTTGGCCACGGATGCCGGTCCGGTGCTCGACGTGGCGCCGTCGGCCGCGCTCCGCGCGCCAGTGGGCGTCACCGGACTCGAACTCGCCGATGGGCGCGTGACCCCGGTCGTGGGCGCACGCGCCACGGCACCGTCGGTCGCGGGAGTGAGCTTCTGGCGGCGCGGGGATCGACGCGTCGGGGCGGTGGTCGTGAACGCCGAGCCCGAGGAATCCGACCTGGCCGCGCTCGACGCTGCTGCGCTCGCCGCACGACTGGGCGCGCGTGCCTCGGTCACGGCCGACGTCGCGCAGTGGCAGCGCCGCGCCTGGACCGCCGGGCAGCGGCCCCTCATGGGCCCCCTGCTCGTGCTCGCACTGCTGCTCCTCGTGGCCGAACTGCTCGTGGCGCGCGGCGATCTCGCGCGCCTCGTGCGCCGTGCCGACGCGGTACCGCTTCGTCGCGCCGCCTGATTCGCCGTCTCCTTCGACGTCATGTCGCTTCCCACGATTCTCGACGCGCTCAGCGCGTTGCCCGGATTCTCGCGCCTGTCGCGCGACCTGCCCGCCGCCGGTCGGCAGGCGAGCGTCACCGGGCTGCCGGGCTCTGCTGATGCCGCGCTCGTCGCCGCACTGGCCCGCGCGCATCCGACGCGATTCTTCGTCGTGGCTGCGGGCGCCGTGGCCGACGCCGAACGCTGGATGGCCGATCTCGACTCGCTCGCAGGGGGCGACGGCATTGCGCTCTACCCGCCGCGCGAGGGATTCGGCGAACTCGAGCCGCACGCGGAGGTCGCCGGCGAGCGCGTCGAGACGATCGAGCGGCTGGTGCGCGGTCAGGTGCGCATCCTGTGCACCACGGCGCGCGCCCTGCTCGAACGCACGCGCATGCCGCGGGCACTGGCCGACCTCCGGCTGGAGCTGCGGCGCGGCGAAGCGTTTCGGCCCGAGGAACTCGCCGAGCGGCTGACGTCCATGGGGTTCGAGCGCGTCGAGCTCGTCGAGGACGTGGCGCAGTTCGCGATGCGCGGCGGGATCTTCGACATCTATTCGTTCGGCATGGCCGAGCCCGTGCGCCTCGAGTTCTGGGGCGATGAGCTGACGGAGATTCGCCACTTCGACCTGATGACGCAGCGCTCGGTGCGGATGGCCGACGTCGCGATCGTGCTCCCTGTCGACGGTGCCGTGACCGGTTCGGCCGACGAGAACGCCCGCGTCTCGATCGCGGAGCTGTGGCCGGCCGACACCGTGGTCGTGATTCCCGAGGGGGCGCATCCCGAGCCCGAGCTGGAGCGGACCTGGAACGAGGCGCGGCACCATGTCGAACTCGCGCGCCGCCGCGGCGAGGATGCGCCGGATCGCGAGGAGCTGTTTCTCGCGCCGTCGCAGCTCGTGAAGGTCCTGGGCCGCACGAGCCGGATCGCGATCGAGTCAGGCGGCGGCGACGGGATCATCGGCTTTCCGCTCCGCATTCCGGAAGCGATCGATCGCGACATCAGCCGTCTCAAGCGGGTGATCGCCGACGGCACGCCGACGATGATCCTCTGCGACAACGCCGGTCAGGCCGAGCGCCTCGAGGAGTTGCTCGGCGACTCGTACGGCGGCGTGACGGCGGCGGCGCTCGTGATCGGCGTGTTGGGCGGTGGCTTCGTGCTGCCGCCGGGAGAGGGGCGCACCGGATTCCGCGTGCTCACCGACCATGAGGTGTTCCGGCGCGAGCGGCGGTTGCGTCGGGCGCGGCGCTACGGCGCCGGCGTGGCGATGGAGTCGGTCACCGCCCTCAAGCCGGGTGACTACGTGGTGCATCTCGAGCACGGCGTCGGCATCTATCGGGGCATGCAGACCATCTTCGTGAAGGAGAGCACGATCGAGGTGGCGGTGCTCGAGTACGAAGGCGGTGACCGGCTCAACGTGCCGCTGTACCGGCTCGACCAGATCGAGCGGTATCGGTCGGCGTCGGACGTGAGCGAGGACGCGCCGCCGCCGCGGTTGCACAAGCTGGGCGGCAAGCGGTGGGGCCAGCAGCGCGAGAAGACGCTCAAGTCGATCGAGCTGATGACGCAGGAGCTGCTCGTGCTGTACGCCAAGCGGCACGTGGCCACGCGCGACGCGCATGCGCCCGACGGCGCCTGGCAGCGGCAGCTCGAGTCGAGCTTCCTGTTCGAGGATACGCCGGACCAGGTGAAGGCCACGCGCGACGTGAAGGGGGACATGGAGCGCGAGCGCCCGATGGACCGCCTGCTCGTGGGTGACGTCGGCTACGGCAAGACCGAGATCGCGGTGCGCGCCGCCTTCAAGGCCGTGCAGAGCGACCGGCAGGTCGCGGTGCTCGTGCCGACGACGATCCTCGCCGACCAGCACTACCGCACCTTCAGCGAGCGGCTGGCGGATTTCCCCGTGAAGGTGGCGGTGCTGTCGCGCTTCCAGACGTCGAAGGAGCAGGACGCCGTGATGGCCGGACTCGCCGACAAGACGATCGACATCGTGATCGGCACGCACCGGCTGCTCTCGGAGGACGTGAAGTTCAAGCGGCTCGGGCTGGTCATCGTCGACGAGGAGCACCGCTTCGGCGTGAAACACAAGGAGCGGCTCAAGCAGCTCAAGCTCGATACCGACGTGCTGACGCTCACGGCCACGCCGATTCCGCGCACGCTGCATCAGTCGCTGGCGGGGCTGCGCGACATGACGCTCATCCAGACGCCGCCGCGCGACCGCTCGCCGGTGCTCACCTTCGTGGAGCCGTGGGACGACGGCCTCATCGAGGAGGGGATCGCCCGCGAGCTCGATCGCGGCGGGCAGGTGTTCTTCGTGCACAACCGGATCGAGACGATTCTGGCCATCGCCGACCACCTGCAGCGCGTCGTGCCGCGCGCGCGCATTGCGGTGGGCCACGGGCAGATGAAGGAGCGCGAGCTCGAGGAGGTCATGCGCAAGTTCGTGCGCGGTGAAGTGGACATTCTCGTGAGCACGCTCATCGTCGAGAGCGGTCTCGACGTGCCCAATGCGAACACGATGTTCGTCAATCGCGCCGACTATTTCGGCCTGGCGCAGCTCTACCAGCTCCGGGGCCGCGTGGGGCGGTCGCATCGCCGCGCGTACTGCTACCTGCTCGTGCCGGATCAGGTCGATCTCGATGCCGAGCGCCGGCTGCAGGTGCTCGAGCACCACACGGAGCTCGGCAGCGGCTATCAGGTGGCCTTGCGCGACATGGAACTGCGCGGCGCCGGCAACCTGCTGGGTCCCGAGCAGTCGGGGTTCGTGCAGGCGGTCGGGTTCGACCTGTATCTGAAGATGCTGGAGGAGGCGGTCAAGCGGGTCATGGCCGGGGGCGAGACCCGGCGGATCGTGCCGGCCGATGTCTCGCTCGACAGTCCGTCGTACCTGCCGGACGACTACGTGCCGAGCCCCGAGGCGAAGCTCGACCTCTACCGCCGCATCACCGCCGCGACCGAGTCCGGAGTGCTCGAGGGGCTGCGCGACGAGGCCCGCGACCGGTTCGGGCCGCTGCCGCCCACGGCCAAGGCGGTCTTTGCCGTGGCGCTGTTGCGCGTGATCGGGGGTCAACTCGGTATTGAGGGGGTGCTGGTGCGGGGCGACGAGGCCCGCATTACATTCCACGATTCTGCGGCGCCACGCCTCAAGGCGCTGGCGGCCGCGTTTCATGGGGTGCAGTTCAAGGCCGACGTGAAACGCGCGCACCCGTTGTCGCTCAAGCTGACCCGGCTTGGCGGCGCGGAGATTCTCGATGGCCTCGTGCAGGCCCTCCGGAGCCTTACCCCCTGAGGGGGGTAGCTCCCGAGCGACCCTTCGTTTCGTCTTCCTCCTTGGTTGGAACGCATGTCCTTTCTTCGCTTCTCTGTAGCGGCCCTCACGCTCGGCCTGGGTGCCTGCGACTCGATGGGCGCGCATGCCAGCGTCGTCGCCAAGGCTGGCTCCCACGAGTTGTCCGTGGACCGGCTCGGCAATCTGGTCGGGCAGTCCGCCGCGCCGGTCCGCAAGGACGTGACGCGTTCGGTTGCCGAAGTGTGGCTCGACTACCAGCTCCTTGGCGAAGCGGCCGCGAAGGGTGACACCCTCGGCGACCTCAAGCTGATCGAGGAGACGATGGCGCCGGTGATCCAGCGTGCGCGCATCGAGGCGCTGTACGGGGACATTGCCAAGGCGTGGAAGGACAAGCCGGTCGAAGAGGCCGGCCTCGAGGCTCGCTTCAACAACGGCGAGTTCCTCTCGGCCAAGCACATCCTGATCCCGATCACGCAAGGCTCCCCGCCGGACTCGGTCTCCAAGTTCCAGGCGCAAGCGCTCCTCGTTCGCCGCGAGACCAAGGATGAAAACTTCGCCGCGATGGCGGCCAAGTACTCTAAGGATCCGGGCTCGGCGAGCCGCGGCGGCGATCTCGGCGTCTTTCCGAAGGGCGTGATGGTGCCGGAGTTCGAGCGCGGGCTGACCGCGCTCAAGCCCGGCGAGATCTCGGCGCCGATCCGTACCGCGTACGGCTTCCACATCATCCGTCGGGCCATGTACTCGGAGGTCAAGGCGGGGGTGCTCAAGGCGGCGGGCGACAGGCAGGGGGCCGTGGCCGAGAGCACGTACCTGGCCGGGCTCGAGAACGCGGCCAAGATCGAGGTCAAGAGCGATGCGTCGATCACCGTCAAGTCGGTGGCGATCGACCTCGAGTCCCACTTCGACGACAAGACGGTCATCGCCAAGATGCTGGGTGGCGACTACACCGCGGCCGCGCTCGCGAAGCTGCTGCGGACGATTCCGCAGAAGAACCAGCTCCTGACGCAGCTGCAGTCGGCGCCGGACACGATCATCGTGCAGCAGTTCCTCAAGCCCGTGCTGCGGACTGAGTTGCTCACGCGCGAGGCCGACAAGAAGGGGATCAAGCCGGACACGGCGCTCATGAACAACGTGTACCGGACCTTCTTCGGCATGATCAAGGGGGCGTGGAACGGATTGGGCGTCGCCCCGTCGATGCTCGACAGCGCCGGCAAGACCGACGCCGCCGCCCGCAGCAAGCTCGCCGGCGACCGGATCGAGGCGTACATGGACAAGCTCATCAAGCAGGAGATGAACTTCGTCGAGGTGCCGCCGCCGCTCGAGGCCGCGCTGCGTATCCGGTTCAAGTCCTCCATCGACAAGGCGGGGGTGGATCGCGCCTACGAGAAGGCGCTCAAGGTGCGTGCCGCCGCCGATTCGGCCAAGGCCAAGAACGAACCGGCCTCGTCGGTGCCGGTGCCGGGCGCGCCAGCCATGCCTCCGGCGGGGGCCAAGGGGGCCGCGCCCGCGGCCGAGCCCAAGAAGCCGTAACGACTCGCGGGGAGCCGGCTGTTGTCGGCTCCCCACCGGATCACCACGCCGCCCGTTGGGGGAACCTCTCCCCGGGCGGCGTTTATCTTTCTGGATATGCGCCGCCTCCGCCTGCTCGCCGCTTTCGCGTTCGCCGCTGCTGCTCCCTCGCTGCACGCGCAAGATTCGACCGCCGTGTCCGCCGCCCCCTCGCTGGCGGGGCTCAAGTGGCGCGACCCCTACGTGCTCGACCAGGTCGTGGGGATTGTCGGCGATCGCGCCATCCTGTGGAGCGATGTCCTCATCGGGATCGGCGCGAAACTGCGCGGTCAGCCGATTCCCGTCGATACGACGGAGCAGCTCAAGCTGGCGCAGGAGTCGCTCACGCAGCTTGCCGACGAAGAAGTGCTGATCCAGCACGCGCGTCGGGACACGGCGATCAAGGTGACGGAGGCCGAAACCAACGCGCAGGTGGACGCGACGCTCAAGCGGATTCGCGAACAGTTCAAGAGCGACGCCGAGTTCCGCGAGGCGCTCCGGCGCGAGGGATTGGGAACGCTCGAGGATTACAAGCAGAAGCTCACCGAAGACACCAAGCGTCAGCTGCTGCAGACGCAGGTGATCCAGAAGGCGAAGCGCGACGGCAAGATGTTGCCCGGCATCGTGAGCGAGAAGGACGTCGCCGAGTCGTTCGAGCGGAACAAGGCGCAGTTCCCGAGGCGGCCCTCCACGGTCGCGTTTCACCAGATCGTGGTGGCACCCTCGCCGAGCGATAGCGCGAAGCGCGTCACCTACGCGCGTCTGGACTCGATCGGGGCCCAACTGCTCAAGGATCCGTCACGGTTCGAGTCGGTCGCCAAGAGCGTCTCGCAGGACCCGGGCTCGAAGGAGCAGGGGGGCGACCTCGGCTGGAATCGGCGCGGGCAGATGGTCCCGGCGTTCGACCGGGTGATGTTCTCGCTGCCGCCGAACGTGCTCTCGCCGATCGTCGAGACGCCGTTCGGTTTTCACATCATCCGCGTGGATCGCGTGCTGCCGGCCGAGGTGAAGGCGCGGCACATCCTGCTGCGCCCCGTCATTGATTCGAATGACGTGAAGCGGGGACGGCGCTTGGCCGATTCGGTCTCCACGGTCTGGCGCGCGGGCGCCGACTACGACACGCTGACGCAGCGCTTCCACGACATGCGCGAGGAGCGCGGCAGTGCGACGCCGTTCGTGACCGATTCGCTGCCACCTGCGTACCAGAAGGCGCTGGGGACGGCCAAGAAGGGGGATGTGGTCGGGCCGTTCGACATCGTGGATGCGCGGACCGGACTTCCGAAGTTCGTGATCGCTCAGGTCCTGAGCACCACCGAGCCCGGCGAGTATACCCGCGAAGATCTGCGCGAGAAGATTCGCGACCAGCTTGCGGAGGAGAAGTCGATTCGTCGCCTCATCGACACGTTCCGCAAGGAGACCTTCGTGTCGGCGACGCTCGCGGCACTGCCGGCGCCTCTCAAGTAGCGCGGCCCATGCGCCTGCGTGGAGGACGGCTGCGGCTGGCGGTGACGCTGGGAGATCCCCGCGGCATCGGACCGGAGATCGTGGCCAAGGCGCTGGCGGATGCGAGTGTCCGCGATGTGGCCGACCTGCTGACGGTCGGTCCGCGCGGCACCGAAGTGGACGTGGAAGAGTCGGTGGGCGACTGGAGCCCGACGGCGGGTGCGGCGCAGGCGGGACGGCTGGCCGCCCGCGCCATCGAACGCGCCGTGGAACTCGCGCGATCGGGCGCGGTGCAGGGAATCGTCACGGCCCCGATCGACAAGGCGGCGCTGCTAGCGGGCGGCGTCCACGATCCCGGGCACACCGAGATGCTGGCCCGACTGACCGGGAGCGAGGTGGCGATGATGCTCGCCTCGGATCGACTCCGCGTCGTGCTGGCCACGACGCACATCGCGCTCCGCGACGTGGTGCGCGCGGTGACGCACGAGGCGATCGTACGCGCCGCCCGCGTCACGCGCCACGGTCTGATCCATGATTTTGGCATTGCCGAGCCGCGCATCGCGTTATGCGCGCTCAATCCGCACGCCGGCGATGGCGGCCGGTTCGGCGACGAGGACGAGGCCGTGCTGCGCCCCGCGGCGCTCGAGGCCGGTCTGTCGGGCCCCTGGCCGGCCGATACCGTGTTCGTGCGTGCCATGCGCGGCGAGTTTGACGCGGTCGTTGCCCCGTACCACGACGTGGGGATGACGGCCATCAAGGTGGCGTCGTTCGGGTCGGCGGTGAACGTGACGCTCGGGCTGCCGTTTCCGCGGACGTCGCCGGATCATGGCACGGCGCTGGACATCGCGGGACAGGGCACGGCGGATGCGACGAGCTTGATTGCCGCCGTGCACTTGGCGGCCACGCTGGCGGAACGGCGGCGTGCGCGGGTGGTGCATCCCGGCTGATCGCGGGCGCGCCGTTCCGGCGCTGCGGTCCCGACGTTAGCGTGCGGCATGGCACGCTCAGGGCGCAACGCCGCAGGTCCGTCAGGTACGTCGGAGGGGCACGTGCCCGTGCGGGGTGAGGTGCACCAGCACGCCCACGGCCCGGGCGTGGGACACGCGCACCACCACCTCGGTACGGGGCGTGACGCCACGCGCCGGCTGCAATGGGCGCTCGCGATTACCGTCACCTTTCTGGTGGCCGAGGTCGTCGGCGGGTGGCTGTCCAACTCGTTGGCGCTCCTGGCCGACGCGGGGCACATGCTCACCGACGCGGGGGCGCTGGGCCTGTCGCTGTTCGTGTCCTGGTTCGCGCGCCAGCCGTCGAATGCGCGCAAGACGTACGGCTACCTGCGCCTCGAGATCCTGGCCGCCTTCATCAACGGGGCCACGCTGCTCGTCATGTCGGTCTGGATCATCTGGGAGGCGGCGCTAAGGCTGCGCGCGCCGGAGGCGACGCAGGGCGGTCTGATGATGATCGTGGCGATCGCCGGGCTGGTGGCCAATCTGGTGGCGGCCTGGTTGCTCCACCCGCAGGACGGGGATTCGATCAATGTCCGGGGTGCGTACCTCCATGTGCTGGGCGACCTGCTCGGCTCGCTGGGCACGGTGGCGGCGGCCGTGATCATCCAGGCGACCGGCTGGATGGCGGCCGATCCGATCGTGTCGATCTTCACGTCGCTCCTGATCGTGCGGGGGGCGTGGGCACTGGTGCGGGAATCGGTGGACGTCCTGATGGAGGGGGCACCGGCGCACATCTCCTGTGACCAGGTCCGCTCGGCGCTGGCGCAGATTCCCGGCGTGTCGGAGGTCCATGACCTGCATGTCTGGACGCTGACCTCCGGCATGGTGGCCCTGAGTGCGCACGCCGTGGTGCCCGAGTCTGAACGCCATCAGGCGGTACTGGTGGCGGCCCACGAGACGGCGTCGCGGTTCGGCATCCAGCATGTCACGGTGCAACTCGAGCGCGAGGCGCTCCGCGATCGCGAATTGCATTTGCACGCGTGAGCGCGATGCGGTTTCTTTAGGAACGTCTGTACGCCGATCTGCCGTCCGTCCCGCCTCCCAGCCCACGAACGATGGCCCAGCTCGATCGCCTCCTCTCGGTGATGGTCACCAACAAGGCGGATTCCATCCAACTCGTGGAGGGAGACGTCGCCAAGATGATCATGGCCGTGGGTGAGCCGCGGCCCATGACGAAGGCGCCGCTCACCGGGCCGCAGATCCTGGCGCTCCTCTCCGAGATCGCGCCTGCGGAGGACCGGGCGAAGCTCTCGCAGGACCAGGGGACCACGTTCCGCTACGACAACGAGGACGGCACCTTTGGCGTGCGCGTGCGGAAAGGCGAGACGGGGTGGATGGTCAACCTCGCGGTGGACGCGCATGGCGAGTTCGCACGCATGACCGGGAGTTTCCGCTCGATGGACGACGCGGTACCGCCGTCGGCTGCCGCGCCCATCGCGCCCCCCGCGGTTGCCGCCGCGGCAAGCGCTCCAGCCGCAGCGCCGGCGCCCGCGCCGGTGGTCGTGTCCAGCGCGACGCCGGGACTCCGGCAGTCGCGCATGCTGCGGATGCAGAGTTCTGTCCCCGAGGCGGAGGCGAAACTCGAGATCGACCAACTCCTGACGATGCTGGTCGCCAAGGGGGCCTCGGACCTCCACCTGCGCGTGGGAGAACCGCCGGTGCTCCGCCTGCACGGCGAGATGATGCGCGTCGAGGGCAAGCGGCCGATCGAGGACGAGATGCTGCGAGCGATGCTCTTCGCCATCATGCCCGAGAAGAACAAGATGGAGTTCGCGGAGACCAACGACTCGGACTACGCGTACGAGATCGAAGGGGTCGCGCGCTATCGTGCGAATGCGATGATGGAGCGGAAGGGGATGGCGGCGGTCTTCCGCGTGATCCCGGCGACCGTGGTGAACGTCGAGCAGATGAAGGTGACGCAGGAAGTGCAGAATCTCTGCTACCTGACCAAGGGGCTCGTGCTCGTGACGGGTCCGACCGGATCGGGCAAGTCGACGACCCTGTGCGCGCTGGTCGATCTGGTGAACCGGTCGCGCACCGACCACATCATCACGATCGAGGATCCGATCGAGTTCGTGCATCCGAACAAGAACTGCATCGTGACGCAGCGACAGGTGGGCGTGCACACCAACTCGTTCAAGAGCGCGCTGCGCGCCGCGCTGCGCGAGGACCCGGACATCATCCTGGTCGGCGAGTTGCGTGACCTGGAGACGACGGCCATCGCAATCGAGACGGCGGAAACGGGCCACCTGGTGTTCGGCACGCTGCACACGACGACCGCGCCCAGCACGGTGGACCGCATCATCGACCAGTTCCCGGCCGACCGGCAGGATCAGGTGCGCACGATGCTGTCGGAGTCGCTCAAGGGCGTGGTGTCGCAGACGCTCTGCAAGAAGATCGGCGGCGGTCGCGTCGCGGCGCGCGAGATCATGCTCGGCATGCCGGCCATCTCGAACCTGATCCGCGAAGGCAAGACGTTCCAGTTGCCCGGCGTGATCCAGACGTCCAAGCGATTGGGGATGATCACGCTGAACGATGCGCTCATCGAGTACGTGAACGACAAGGTGGTCGAGCCGAAGGAAGCGTACATGAAGGCCGTGGAGAAGGTCGGCTTCCTCAATCAGCTCAAGCAGAACGGCCACGACGTGAGCTTCATCGAGAGCGAAGAGGGGATGGGCGGCGGCAGCACGCCGCCGGGCGGTGCGAAGCCCGGCGAGAAGCCCGTCTCGCGGCCGCCGCTCAAGCGGTAGGGGTCGCACGGCCCGATTTGGGCCCAGCTCGTCGTCTCGCCACATCCGAGCGCGCCGTTCGTCCCACGCCGAGGCTGTGCGCGAATCGTTACGCATGCGTGTCAGGGTTTTCCCTATTTTGGTACGTGTTGACCGGATCCCGGCCGCCGCGGACGTTTGTCGCCGCGCAGTTGGCGGCACCACCACCCCAGGGAGAACGATGACATGACGCACTCCATGCACCGCCTCACGCGCGGAGTCGCGCGCGGGGCCCTTGCCGCCGTGATGCTTGCCACGGTGAGCAGTCGCGCTCTGGCCCAGGCACAAGCCACGACCGGCATCATTCGCGGGCAGGTCCGCGACACCGCGGGCGGTCCCATTGCGGGCGCGATGATCACGCTCAAGCAGATCGAGACCAACATCACGCGCACCGTGCGCACGAGTGACGGTGGCCTGTATGTGGGCACGCTGCTGCCGCTGGGCACGTACGAGGTGACGGCGCGCGCCATCGGCTTCGAGGGGCAGTCCAAGACGGGCATCGTGCTCCGCCTTGGCGCGGTGGTGGAGCAGCCGTTCTCCCTGATCAAGCGGGCCACCGAGCTCGCCGGCGTCACGATCACCGACAAGCTCAACACGCCGGTGAACACGTCCAAGACGGACGTGTCGCAGCAGCTGACCGAGCAGGCCGTCAAGGGAATTCCGAACAACGGCCGCAACTTCCTCGCGCTCACCACGCTGACGCCGGGCGTCGCGGTGGCGCAGGGGCCGGACGGCGACGTGTTGTCGATTGCCGGCCAGCGCGGCATCTACAACAACGTGGCGGTCGATGGTGCCGACTTCAACAATCCGTTCTTCGGCGAGCAGCGCGGCGGCCAGCGGCCCGTGTTCACGTTCAACCTCGATGCGGTGCAGGAACTCTCGGTGACCGCGCAGGGCGCGAACGCCGAGTTCGGCCGGTCGGCCGGTGGCTTCGTGAACGTGGTGACGAAGAGCGGCACCAACGAGTTCAAGGGCACCGTCCACTACTTCGGCAAGGACGGCGCGCTGTCGGGTGATCTGACTGGCGTCGCGGGCAACACCTTCAGCCCCGACTTCCGCCAGCACCAGTTCGGCTTCACCTGGGGCGGTCCGATCATCAAGGACAAGCTCTTCTTCTTCACCGCATACGATCAGCAGGTCTACTCGGACATCAAGCAGAAGAACCGTCCCGGCAGCCTGCAGCTCGACAGCCTCACGAGCTTCCTCGCAAGCAGCCCCGCGCTCGGTGGCGCGCTCGCGGGCGACTTCGGCCCGATCACGCGCTCGAACAACGCGCAGGTCTTCCTCGCCAAGGTCGACTGGCGCATCAACGATCGCAACCTACTGTCGGTCAAGTACAACTTCACCAACTCCGAGCAGGCGAACGGCACCTTCGACGTCGACAACTGGGGCGCGAGTGCCAACGGCGTCGAGAAGGCGTTCTCGAATGCGCTGAGCGGCCAGCTGACGACGCAGATCAACGACGCGATCTCGAACGAGTTCCGGTTCCAGTTTGCGCGCGAGGACCGTCCGCGTGACTACGTCGCTCCGGGGCTGCCGGGTGGACGCAAGTTCCCCGACACGGGCATGGATTTCGGCAACGCCTTCCGCATCGGGCAGCCGTTCTTCCTGCCGGTGGTCTACAACGACACGCGCGTGCAGCTGCTGAACAACGTGAGCATCGTCACGGGCGACCATCTGATCAAGATCGGCGGCGAGGCCAACTTCGTCTCGTCGAACCAGACCTTCATCGGCTTCGCGAACGGCCGCTTCATCTTCAACAGCGTGACCGGCTTCCGGAACTACGTCACGCAGGGCAACAACTACGTCGAGTGCTCGAATCCGGCTGGCGTGCAGGTCTCCACCAACACCACCGGCGCCTGCCCGGGCGGCACGAGCATCAGCGGTCCGGTGCTGCTCTACCTGCAGCAGGCCGGGGTCGGTGGCCGCACCGTGCAGGACGCGGGCACGCAGTCGATTCCGCAGACCGACCTGGCGCTGTTCATCCAGGACACCTGGAAGCCCAAGTCCAACCTCACCGTCAACTACGGCCTCCGGTGGGAAGCCGAGATCCAGCCCGACCCGCTCACCGATCCGAGCCAGGTGTTCTTCAGGCCGCTGATCGGACAGTCGTTCAACGGACGGGCGTTTCCGTCGAACGGCAAGATTCCGTCGGACATGGCCATGTTCCAGCCGCGCTTGGGCCTCTCGTGGGACATCGACGGCGACGGTACGCAGGTCGCGCGGTTCAGCGCCGGCGTGTACAACGCCCGCGTGGCCGCGCTCTCCTTTGCCAGCGTGCGCTCCACCAACGGCTCCATCGGCCAGACCCTCTTTCGCAACAGCGCGCTGACGGGCATCCTCGGTGCGCCGCCGGCGTACACGCAGCTCCTCACGCCGCCGCCGGGCGCGCCGTTCCGCCCGGACGTGTTCGTGGTGGATCAGGACTTCAAGAACCCGCGCACGCTGAGCTACTCCGCGTCGTACGAGCGGCTCATTACCGAGGGGATCACGGGCAGTGTCACCGCCACGTACGCCATCTCGGATCGGCTCACGCGGTTCGTGAACCGCAATGACGCCGTTTTCTACCCGGGCGGCGGCGGCGACGGGCCGTTCACCACGGCGCTGGGCGGCGGCAACGGCATCGGAGCGCTCACGACGGTCGAGAGCTCGGCCATGAGCAAGTACGCCGGGGTCACCATCGGGTTCGCGCGACGCAACGCCTCGAACTACCTGTTCGACGTGAACTACACCTATTCGCGCGACCGGTCGAACGACGACAACGAGCGCGATCCCTTCACCTTCACGTACGCCGTGGCGAACCAACTCGACAAGGAGTGGGGCTACAGCAACCGCGACCAGACGCACCGATTCAACGGCTACCTGCTCACCAAGCTCGATTACGGCTTCGTGCTCAACAACAGCTTCTCGTATCGTTCGGCCACGCCCGTGTCGGCCAAGTGCGTCGGCAATGTCGAGAGCCAACAGCGCGCGGGCAGCCCACAGGACCGCATCTGCACCAACGGCAGCGTCCTGCAGCGCAACACGCTGCGCCGCAGCAACGAGTACGCCAGCTGGGATCTGCGCCTCGCGCGCACCTTCGCGATGGCCGACGGCCGCTCGTTCGAGGCGATCGTCGAAGTGTTCAACGTCCTCGGTCGCAACAATTTCCGCGATCCGTCGGCCAACGGCCTGCTCTTCAACTTCGACGGCACGATCCGGTCCGGCTACGGCGACCCGCGCCAGATCCAGGCCGGTATCAAGTACAGCTTCTAGACCCAACCGCTCGGCAGGACACGGCGGGGCTCCGGTCGATCCGGGGCCCCGTCGTGCGTCGCGGTGTCACTCGTACGCGAGCGCTGCAGCGGTCGTGATGCGCATGGCCCGCACCGCGGGCCAGAGGCAGGCGAGAAACGACACGACCAGCACCACTGCCAGCCACGCGACCACGCCCACCATGTCGGGCACGAGCGTGACCGGCACTTCGAACATGATGCGCGCGAACGCGCGTTCGAGCGCGACGCTCATCGGGAGCGAGAGCGGGATCGCGAGCGCCCAGCCCAGGAGGGTCACGACCAGTCCCTCGACCTGGATCATGGTGAGAATGGCGCCATGGCGCGCGCCGATGGCACGGAGCACGCCGATCTCGCGCGTCCGCTCCAGCACCCCCAGACTCATCGTGCTGGCCAGGCCAAGGCCGCCGACGATGATCATCAACTGCGACATGAGCCCGAGAAAGGACGCGACCATCAGCAGGTGATCCTCGAGGGCGGCCCGACCGGCCTGCGTGAGCGACGTCGATGCGACCAGCAGTCCCGCCGCTTCATAGCGCGCCCGCAGTCGCTGAATCAGGTCCGCCTGCGCGGCCAGCCCCATGGGCGCCAGCCGCAGCGCCACGGTTCCCACGGTCGCGGTGCCGCTGACGCGTGCGAGGGCAGAGCGCGTGACGTACGCTCCTGCGGTCGGGCCCGCCCCGACCACGCCCACCACGGTCCAGGTACGCGCCATGCCACCGATGAGCAACGGCACGCGCGCGCCAAGCTGGAGCGCCGGTTCCTCTTCCTGCAGGCGTGGTGTGACGACGATGCCGTCGCTGTCGGCCGCCGTGAGCCAGCGGCCCGCCGACACCGGGAACGCGACCAGCTTCGTGTCGGGGGGCAGGGCGGTGATGCCGAACGCCGGACGCGGCAGCGAATCGGCCCCCAGTACCGCCGCGCGTGCGCCGCTCCACCCCTCTGCACCCTCCACGCCACGCTCCGCCACGGCCACGGCGACGAGCGAGTCCGCCTCGTGGCGGCGTTCGAAGCGCACGGTCAGCTGATAGCGCAGTTCCTCGTCGTACAGCACGCGCACGGAGTCGCGGATGGAGCCGCGCAGGTTGAGCGCCCCCAGGAACACGGCGCCGCCCGTGGCGAGCGTGAGCAGCGTGAGGACCATGCGCTCGCGCTTGCGGAACGCATTGCGCAGCGAGAGCAGCAGCGGCCGTGCGAGACCGGTCGCGCCGAACAGTGCCCCCGCCGCAGACGCCGGCGCTTGACCGAGTCCGGTGTCGCGCAGCGCCTCCGAGACGCTCACCGCGCAGCCGCGCCGAACGGGCACCAGCGCCGCCAGCACTGGCAGCAGCGCCCCAGCCACGAGTTGCACGCCGAAGGTCCAGCGCGGAATCGGCGTGGCCCCGACCTCGAAGTTGAGCATGGAGGCCGAGAAGCCGGCGTACGCCCGCGCCACCACGGCCGCGGTCGGGATCGCCACCACGCAGGCCACCAGACCGAGCGCGAGCGCAAGGCCCAGGTACATGGCCGTGAGCTGCGCGGGCGACGCACCCAGCGTCTTCATGATGCCGATCTCGCGCTGCTGCCCGGCCAACATGCCGGTCACCAGGTTCACCACGAGGAAGCCGCTGAGCAGCAGCAGCACCATGCCAAAGGCGCCCTGCGTGAAGAGCAGCGAGTCCATCTGTGCCTGATGCTCATGCCGTCCGGGCACGGGGACGGTCACGTCGCGCACCTGCGCCCCC
The DNA here is from genome assembly GCA_031372565.1 of Gemmatimonadota bacterium. GTDB lineage: Bacteria > Gemmatimonadota > Gemmatimonadetes > Gemmatimonadales > Gemmatimonadaceae > JACPPC01. The sequence goes on from JANMLN010000132.1 coordinate 33,822, forward strand.
TGTGCCTCGGCCACGCGACGCACACGGGCCGCCACTCCGCGAATGGCATCGCGGCTGTCGGCGCCGTCGCGCACCACGATGCGCAGGTCGTTGGGCGTGGGATCGCCCCCGAGCGCGACGATGGTGGCCGGACTGACGAAGCCATACACCACGTGCTCCATCCAGCCGGGCGCGAGCGTGCCGTCCCGTGCCATGCCGGTGACCGGGAAGGTGAGCGATGCCCCGTTACCGAGCCGGAGTGCGACGGTGCCACCCGGATGCACGTTGGCAAAGTCCGCCGATGAGTGCTCGATGACAAACGCGCGATCGGGCGGTGGCCATGTGCCTGAATCTCCGGCCACGCGCCCGATGGTGTGCGTCGCGATGTCGGCGGCCACGAAGAGCATGGCGCTCCGTGCGGTGCCATCGGTCGTGACGGTGCCCATGACCGTGCGGCGCGCCTCCGCCGCCTTCACCTCGGGCATGGCGCGTACGGCGGCAAGCACGGGTGCCGTCACGGCGTCGAGCCGGAGCGTGGCCGATGGCGGGTTGGTGCCGAGAAAGCCCTCGACCGTCACGCGACGCAGCAGTGCCCACGTATCGAGCACGCTGCCGGCGCCGGTGATGCCGATCGCGATGGCGAGCACCACGAGCGCCGTGCGCGCGCCGTGGAGGCGCACGTCGCGCCAGACCTTGAGGACACGCAGGCTACGCATGGGCGCGCCCGCGGTCGTCGTCCGCCACGCGTCCGTCGGCGAGACTGATCGTGTGCGTCGCGCGGTGTCGCGCGGCCACGTCGTGCGTGACCATCACCACGGTCTGTCCGTCGCGCGCGAGCGATGCGCAGAGGTCGAGAATCTGACCAGCCGTCTTCGAGTCGAGATTGCCGGTGGGTTCGTCCGCGAGGAGGACCGCCGGTTCGTTGGCGAGTGCGCGCGCGATGGCCACGCGCTGCTGCTGGCCACCCGAGAGTGTGGCGGGCAGCTTGTCGGCCTGATCGGCCACGCCGAGTCGTTCAAGGAGCGCCACCGCACGGCCGCGCCGCTCACTGCCCGGCCACCGGTCGCAGAAGTCCATCGGCAACATCACGTTCTCGGCTGCAGTGAGCGTCGGAAGCAGCCGGAAGAACTGGAAGACGATGCCGACGTTGCGCCCGCGCCATGCCGTGATGGCGCGCTCGGGCAGGGCGTGGACGCCGGTGTCACCGACGATGACCTCACCGCGCGTCGGGCGATCCACGCCCGACAGGAGCGAGAGCAGCGTGGACTTGCCGCTGCCACTCTGCCCGACGATCACCGCAAAGGCGCCACGCGCAATCGAGAGCGAGACGCCATCGAGGGCCGTGAAGGTGCCTGCCGCCGTCGGGTAGGTCCGCACGACATCGCGCAGGAGGATGAGGGGTTCGGTCGGAGCGGAAGACATCGGGGCTGAACGGGAGGCGTGGAGGACGAAGTGCAGCAGGCTGCGCGGAGGTCGGCAGCCACACGAGAAGGGTAGGACCGGCAGCATCGGCGCGATACGTCCGCGCGTGCCGCTCACCGGTACCGTTCGACCATTCAGCGAAATGCGCATGGTTCTCGCGCGCTGTGCATGTCAGCTTGCCTTCGTCGCCCGCTCGTCCTGTCACGTCACCCGGAGCCTCGCATGACGCCCCGCTCTCTGATGGTTGCACTTCTCGTGGCCGTCGCCTCGCCGGCCGCCGCACAGCACACCGCCGCGCCCGCAGACGCCGGGTTCCGCGCACCGCCGGAAGCGCGGCAGTTCGACTTCCTCATCGGACAGTGGGAGCTCGTGGTGCTGCCGAAGGTCAACTCGCTCGCGGCGCGCATCCACGGCGTGCCGAAGCTGTCGGGTATCTGGAAGTCCTGGCGCGCGATGGACGGATGGGGGGTCGAGGACGAACTCCGCATCGTGGATGCCTCGGGCAATCCGAAGTCGCTGTCGCATGCGCTGCGCGTCTACAATGCGGACGCCAAGCGCTGGAAGAACGTGGGTGTCGACGTGTACTACGGCACGATGTCGCAGAGCACCGCGACGTGGGACGGCGCGGCCATGGTCGTGAGCGGGCAGGGCACCGACGGCGACGGCAAGTCGTACCTCTCGCGCATCCGCTTCAGCGACATCACGCCGAACGCCTTCCGCTACCGCGCGGATCGCTCCTACGACCTCGGCAAGACGTGGACGGAGGGTGTGCTCACGATCGAGGCGAAGCGGGCCGGCGCGACCGCGACGCGTTAGGCGCTGACACGGATGGTCACCGCCCTTGCCGCGGCAGGTGCAGCGCGGGAAGCTTCGCGCATGCGCCGCACCTGGATCTGGCTGCAGTTGCTCCTCGGATGGATTCCCGTCTGGGTGCTGTACGCGACGATGATCATGGCGGCGCACCCGCCGACCGGTCTCCACGCGGCGGCCTTCGCGGCGTTCACGTCCATCGTGCCGGCCGCGCTGCTCGGACTGGTGGTGCGCCGGGTGACGCAGCGCGTGCCGTGGCCGATGCCGTTCCAGGCCTGGTTTGCGGCGCTGCATCTGGGGGCGGCGGTCATCTATTCCGTCACGTGGTACGCCGCGGCCCTCCTCGTCAACCTGTCCATTCGGCACCTCGTGGGTGGGCCGCACGATCTGACCGCGGCCCCCGTCGCGCCGTTTCTCGTCATCGGCGTCTGGCTGTACGTGATGGTGGCGGGGATCGCGTATGCCATGGACGCCACCGAGCGCGCCGCGCGGTCCGAGGCGGCCGCTGCGCGCGCGCAACTCGGAGCGCTCCGGGCGCAGCTGCATCCGCACTTCCTATTCAACACGCTGCATACGGTGGTCCAGCTGATTCCGCGCGATCCCGTGCGCGCGGCGGATGCGGCCGAGCAGGTGGCCGCGCTGCTGCGCATCACGATCAGCGAAGACCGCGACGAGGTCACGCTCAGGGAAGAATGGGCGTTCGTGTCACGGTACCTCGACCTCGAGCGCATGCGCTTCGGCGATCGACTGCGCGTGGTCACGGACATCCAGGTATCTGCGCACGCACTGCTCGTACCGTCCTTCGCGCTGCAGACATTGGTGGAGAACGCGGTACGACATGGCGCGCAGCCGCGGATCGAGCCCACGACGCTGCACGTGGATGCGACCGTGGATCGCGCCCGGCTCGTGGTGCGTGTCCGTGACGACGGGGCGGGGGCGCCGAGCGATGCGCTGAGCGGAGGCTCGGCTGGCCTGCGAGGCGGCGCAGGTGGCACGGGCCTCGCGCGGCTTCGCGAACGGCTGGCCGCGCTGTACGGCGCCGGGGCGACGCTCGAGGTCGTGCCCGGCATCGGGGGTGGCGTGGTGGCAACACTCACGCTGCCGACGCGCACCGCCGCCGAGGCCGACGCGTGAGCGTGCGCGTGGTGATCGCGGACGACGAGCCGCTCGCGCGCGCGGGCCTCCGCGACCTGCTGGCGGCGCACGACTGGGTGACCGTGGTTGGCGAGGCTGCACATGGACTCGCTGCGGTCGAGCAGATCAACACGCTCGCACCCGATCTCGTCTTCCTCGACATCCAGATGCCGGGGCTCCTTGGCATCGAGGTGCTGCAGCGCATCGCCCATCAGCCGCACGTCGTGTTCACCACGGCGTACGCGGAACACGCCGTCACCGCGTTCGAACTGGGCGCGCTCGACTACCTGCTCAAGCCGTTCGGCGCCGCGCGACTGGCCACGGCGATGACGCGCGTGCGCTCAGCGCTTGGGGAACCGGCAGCGGCTGGCGCGCTCGACCGGATGAGCGAGGCGCTGAGCCAGGGGCCGATGACGCGACTGTTCGTGCGCAGCGGCAACGCCCTCACCCCCGTGCCGGTTGATCGCGTCGACTGGTTCGAGGCCGACGGCGACTATGTCGTGGCGCACGCGGGAGCGTCGCGGCACCTCGTCCACGTGTCGCTCAACCGACTCGAGGCACGGCTCGATCCGTCGCGGTTCCAGCGCATGCATCGTGCGCATCTGGTGAACCTCGCGTCGGTCCGGACGTTCCGACGTGTCGAGGGGCGGCTCGTGGCCGAACTGCACGACGGGACGCGGTTGCCGGTGAGTCGGGCGAAGGCGCAGGAGCTTCGCGCGCAGGGGAGCTGATCGCACGCATCAGTCGTCGAACCCTGTCACCGCGAGCACACGCGCGTTCCCCTCACGTGTTCCGCCGTCTCGGGCGACGCGCTCCGCCTCAGTGCGCTGCTGCCCGGCGCAGCGAGTCGCGCAACGCGGTCCACCCGCGCTGGTCCGGCTCGAGCGCGAGCCCTGCATCAATGAGGGCCGCCGCCTCGTCGCCCTTGCCCTGCGCGACGCGCAGCCGCACGAGCACCGTGCGACTCCGCCGCGACGCCGGCCACCGCGCCAGCGCGTGCTCCAGCCAGTGCTCGGCGCGCGCGGTATCGCCGGCGGCGAGTTCCTGGATCGCGGCCGCGTGCACCAGCCGGTGGTCGCGATCGAAGAGCGCGAGCCCGCGCTCGTACGCGATGATGGCAGAGTCTCGCTGGGCGCGTAACACATGGACGTTGCCCTGGAACATCCAGCCCGCGTAACTGTCCGGGTTTCGCGTGACGAACGCGTGCACGGCGGTGGCCGTGCGGTCCCACACGGGCACGTCGCGGGCCGAGATCGCCGCGGCGACGCCGAGGATCACGCCCGTTCCTGCCAGCGCGACGCGACGCACGACGCCCGCCGCGGGCACCAGCGCGAATGCGCTCGCGAGCAGCAGCACGATCCCGATGCTCGGCGTGTACAGCGTGCGTTCGGCGAGCACGACTCCGGCGCGGAAGATGAGGTTCGAGACCGGGAGCAGCGTGGCGGACGTGAGCACCACGGCAAAGGCCGGCCACGATGGACGACGGACGAACAGCACCGTCGCTGCGATGCCGGCGAGCACCAGCGCAACGCCGACCGCGAGCATCGCCACGTCGGGAGCGAGCACCTGGGCGGTCGTCGGCGAGTACTCGTAGCGCGGCAGTTGCGGCACGAGCATCAGCCCCAGTGTCTGCGGCAGGATGCTGAGGGCGAGCAGGAGTCCACCGGCCCACGTGGTGGCCTGAAACGCCATGTGCGCCTGATCGCCGCCGAGCGTGCCGAGCACGAGGAAGCGCGCCGCGAGCAACGGCAGCAGGCCGCACGCGGCGGCCGTGCCGAGGGAGACTGCGCGCGCGCGGTCTCGCGTGGCAGCCCATGCCGCCCCTGCCGCCACGAGGGGGGCGGCCACGCCGATCTCCTTGGCGCCGAGCGCCGCGCCGGCCAACAGGGCGCAGGCGAGCCACCGGTCTCGCGCCGCCCCTCCTTCGCGCGATGCCACCAGTGCCACCCCGAGCAGCGCCGCGCCGCACATCAGTTCGGCGCGCCCGACCGCATTGCAGACCGCCTCGACGTGCACCGGGTGTACGGCAAACGCGACCCCCGCAACCCCGGCCGCGAACGACGGGAGCCAGCGGAGGGCGAGCATCACGACCATCGCGCTGGCGAGCGCGTGCCAGAGGATGTTGCCCAGGTGGAACGGCCAAGCCGCGCCGCCGCCGATGGCCCAGTCGATGCCGAAGCTGAGAGTGGTGAGGGGGCGGTAGAGCGTACCGTACTGGATCCAGTACGGGCGACCGAGCGCGGTGGGGAGATCGCTCAGCGAGTGAATGAGGCGGTTCTGGACGAGCATGGGCTCGTCGTCGTACGCGAAGCCGAGGCGGACCGCGAAGGCGTAGGTGGCGAGCGCAGCGATCGCGGCGATGGCGATCGCTGCGCGGTCGGCAGTGCGGTCACGCGGCATCGTGGAAGGTACGGGTCGTCGTGAGCGAAGCGAAGGACCCCTGTCGGCGTGTCGTCCTGAGCGCAGCGAAGGACCTGCTTGTGCTGTTACTCCCAGC